>CAKZPG010000097.1 GCA_937138675.1 uncultured archaeon
AGGTGATGACGGCACTGTATCCCCACCTGACTGCGTTCCTTGTCCGCTGGCGCGGACTGCGGTACTCGTTGAAGATAGGGGCTTCGTGCCTACTTTCAGCTAAATGGACCGACACCGGTTTTCCTCCCCGCCCCGAGGCCAGACCATGGACCCGAAGCGCGAACTTTCCAGCGTCGACATCGCGGCGCTCGTCTCCGAGTTGCGGGCGCATGTTGGCGCGAAGGTGGACAAGGCCTATCTCTACGACGACGGCCTCGTCCGTCTGCGGATGCGCGATTTCGATCGTGGGCGGGTGGAACTCCTGTGCTCGGTCGAGGATCCTAAATTCGTCGTCGCTGCGGACCCCGACCGGATACCCGACGCTCCCGGCCGGCCACCGAACTTCGCGATGATGCTCCGGAACCGAATCGCGAACGCCGACCTCGTCGATGTCTCACAGTACGAGTTCGACCGTATCGTGACGCTCACCTTCGAGCGCGAGGCCGAGACAACGACGATAGTCGTCGAACTATTCGGCGACGGCAACCTTGCGGTACTCGACAGCTCGGGCGAGGTCGTCCAGTCGCTCCGCACGATTCGGCTGAAATCCCGGACAGTCGCGCCAGGATCGCAGTACGAGTTTCCCGGCTCGCGGCTGAACCCGCTCGACGTCTCCTACGACGGCCTCATCGCACGGATGGAGGAGTCGGACACGGACGTGGTGCGGACACTCGCGACGAAGGTCAACTTCGGTGGTCTCTACGCCGAAGAGGTCTGTGCCCGCGCAGGCGTCGAGAAGACGCTGAGCATCGCCGACACGACGGCGACGGACCACGAGGCGCTCTTCGACGCCATCGATCGCCTCGCGGCAGACCTACATGAGACGAATCTCGACCCACGGCTCTACGAGGAGGACGGGCGAGTCGTTGACGCGACGCCGTTCCCACTTGTCGAACGCGAGGACCTCGACGAGACGGCCTTCGACTCGTTTAACGCCGCGCTTGACATCTACTTCGACCGGTTAGAGACAGAAGATGAAGAGACCAAGACGACCGGGGAACCGGACCGTCCAGACTTTGAGGCCGAGGTCGCAAAGTACAACCGAATAATCGACCAGCAAGAGGGTGCAATCGAGGAGTTCGCCACGGACGCCGAACGAGAGCGTGAGCGCGCGGAGGCCATCTACGCGCGGTACGACCTCGTTGACGAAGTGCTCACGACGGTCCGCGAGGCCCGGGCTGACGGCCGTTCGTGGGACAGTATCGAGTCGACGCTCTCGAAAGGGGCGGAGCGTGGCATCGCGGCCGCGGAGGCAGTCGTCGACGTGGACAGTCGCGAGGGCACTGTAACCGTCCGCCTTGACGACCTGACGGTCAACCTTGACCCCGCTGAGGGTGTCGAGCACAACGCCGACCGCCTGTACACGGAGGCAAAACGAATCGAACAGAAACGTGAGGGCGCGAAGGAGGCGGTGGCAGAGACCCGCGAACAGCTGGAAGCGGTCGAGAAGCGCCGTGAGGCGTGGGAGGCGGGCGACGATGACGCGGGCGATGACGTGGACGACGAAGCTGACGACGAGGACCGCGATGTCGACTGGCTTGCGCGGTCGTCGGTGCCGCTTCGAACAGTTGACCACTGGTACGAGCAGTTCCGATGGTTCCACACGAGCGACGGCTTTCTCGTCGTCGGCGGGCGGGACGCGGACGTGAACGAGGCGCTGGTGAAGAAGTATCTCGAACCGAACGACCGGTTCTTTCACACACAGGCCCACGGCGGGCCGGTGACGATCCTGAAAGCGACCGGACCCTCGGAATCCTCGCGCGCGGTCGACTTTCCCGACTTGTCGCTCCGAGAGGCAGCGCAGTTCGCGGTCTCGTACTCGTCGGTCTGGAAGGACAGTCGGTTCGCAGGTGACGCCTACGAGGTTGACCCCTCACAGGTGTCGAAGACGCCCGAGAGCGGCGAGTATCTCGAGAAGGGTGGCTTCGTGATCCGTGGCGACCGGACCTATCACCGCGACATGGCCTGCGAGGTGGCGGTGGGAATCCAAGTCAAGGGTGAGACGCAAGTCGTCGGCGGGCCACCAGCAGCTATCGAGCCACGGACGGAGACGAGCATTCGCCTCCAACCGGGGCGGTACGCACAGAACGACGCTGCAAAGTTGGTCTACCGCGAGTTTCGTGACCGCTTCGCGGACCAGACCTTCGTCAGGAAGGTCGCGAGTCCCGACCAGATACAGGAGTTCCTGCCCCCGGGCGGCTCCGAGATCGTCGACGATTAGCCGGCGACCCGGTCGGCGACCCCGGCGGTAACGGGCACGCCAGTGCTCCTGTGTAGGCGGATACGATCAGACCAACTCACGTCGCGAGGCTCAGGAACAGAGCAGTCAGGCCGCCGATATGCCTGTCTCGTGTCAGCTGTCGTTGGCCTCCTCACTGCTTTCTCTGTCGTGGTCGCGATAGCACTGGCACGTCGGGCCGCGCTGACTCAGACTGTCGCGAGCGCGGTCTCCATCCGGTCGAGAGCCTCCTCTAACTGTGCCTCGTTCTGTGCGTACGACACGCGCATCCGGCCCGTACCAGCAGCGCCGAACGCCTCACCGGGGACAACGATTACGCCTCGGTCGAGACAGGCGTCGACAAACCCCTCGGGAACCGCGGGCATGGCGTAGAACGCGCCCTGTGGCGTCGGGCAATCGAGGCCCATCTCGTCGAATCGCCGGACGACGAGGTCACGGCGGCGCTCGAACGATGCGCGCATCTCTTCGACCACGTCCTGAGGGCCAGTGAGGGCTGCCTCCGCGGCGTACTGGGCGGGGGCGCTCGCACAGGCCTGGATGTACTGGTGGACGCGAACCATCCGTTCGACGCGCTCCGAGGCGCCGGTCACCCACCCTAGTCGCCAGCCAGTCATCGAGTATGTCTTCGAACAGCCGCCGGCAACAACGACGTTCTCATGTTCGAACTCCAGGGGCGAGCGATGGTCGCCGTCGAACACCGTGTGTTCGTACACCTCGTCGGAGAGACAGAGAACGTCGCGGTCACTTGCGATCCGGCCAAACTCCCGGACGTCATCGGGCGGCGACACGGCCCCCGTGGGGTTACCGGGCGAATTGAGGACGAACGCAGCGGTTGAGTCGGTGATGGCGGCCTCAACGGCCGCCGGGTCAAGCGTCAGGTCGTCACGGAGCGGGACCGGCACTGGCTCGGCTCCGGCAACTTTTGCGAGGGCGTCGTAGGAGACAAAGCCGGGGTCGGGGACCAGCACCTCGTCGCCGGGGCCAAGATGGGCCTCCATTGCGACATGAAGCGCCTCGCTCGCGCCGGCCGTGGCGACGATATCGCTGGGTGCCACCTCAACGCCCTGGTCGCGCGCGAACTTCTCCGACACTGCCTCGCGCAGCGGTTCGATCCCCTTGTTCCCGGTGTAGTCGTCTGCCTTTCCAGCCTCGATCGCCTCAACCGCCGCCTGCCGAGCATGGCTGGGGGTCGGGAAATCTGGCTGTCCGAGACCGAGGTTGATAGCGTCCTCGCTCGCCGCCTCGAACACCTCGCGGATACCACTGATCGAGATGCGCTCGACACTCTCGGAAAACTTCATAAATGCGGCTGGGCCGGGGTCCACCTAAGCTTCCCGGGAGCAGCCGTCGGCATCTGCTTCGGGGATGCGACCCGCCCCGGAACGCTCAATTCCGCGGCGGCACGCTGTTCGCACTATGAGCGACCGATCGAACGACACGACGGTGCTGGAGACGGAGTCGGCCGGTGTGCCGACCCCTGACGCGGAGACAGCGCTCGTCACCGGGGCGTCGTCGGGCATCGGGCAGGAACTCGCGCACCTGTTCGCGGCCAACGGGAGCGACGTGGTGCTGGTCGCTCGCCGAGGCGATCGCCTGCGCGAGATAGCAGAGCGGTTTGAGCGCCGTCACGGCGTGAGCGCGATGCCGGTGACTGCAGACCTCGCCGTTGAAGGCGCCGCCGGGCGACTCCACGAGACGATCGCGGAGCGCAGACGGACGGTCGACGTGCTGGTGAACAACGCCGGGTTCGGGGTGTACGGTCGATTCACGGAGACCGCGGCAGACGAGGAGGCTGCGATGCGCCGGCTGAACATCGAGACGCCGACGCGACTCGCGAAGCTCTACGCGCCAGAAATCAAGGCCCGCGGCGGCGGGATACTGAACGTCGCCTCCGTCGCAGGGGTCGTTCCAGCGCCAAGGGCGGCGGTCTATGGTGCGACAAAGGCGTACCTGCTCTCGTTCTCCGAGGCGCTGGCCGAGGAGCTAGCGCCAACAGCGCAGGTGACAGCGCTCTGCCCCGGTGAGACAGACACCGGGTTCATGCGACGTGGCGGGATGGCGGCATCAGGTGTTGCCGACGGGCGACTGCTCGACCCGGCTCAGGTTGCGCAAACTGGCTATCACGGGTTCCGGAACGGCGACCGGGTCGTCGTCCCAGGCGTTCGCGACAAACTCCGAGCGCTCCTGTACCGACTCCTCCCCCGTGACCTCATGATGAAGGCGTCGCGCCAGACGTGGGAGCCGTGACACTCCGGCTCTCATACGAGGACGGGACCGTTCGCATCGACGCCGAAGATGGCGACGACCTGCCGCCACTCCCGGCTGTCGAGTACGAGGAGCGGGTGAGCGGCGCGAGCGCGCGGGCGCCCGCCCACCGCTACGCCCACCTTCGTGCGGTGCTTGACCGACGGGGCATTCCATACGAAGATGACGTCCTCGCCGCCGAGTCACTGGCCCTCACGACGACGTACGATCTCCGACCGTACCAGCGCGAGGCGCTCGACTCGTGGACGGACGCGGGCCGGCGCGGGGTTGTCGAACTCCCGACCGGGAGCGGGAAGACCGTGATTGCCATTGTCGCGGCCGCCGAACTCGGTACCTCAACGCTCGTCGTCGCGCCGACAGTCGACTTGGTGGCACAGTGGCGCCGCGAGCTGACGACGGAGTTCGACGTCGCAGTCGGGCAACTGGGCGGCGGCGAGCAGACACTCTCCCCGGTGACCGTCGCAACGTACGACTCGGCATATCTCCGAGCGGACGACCTGGGTGACCGGTTCGGTCTCGTCGTCTTCGACGAGGTCCACCACCTCGGGGGCAAGGGCTACCGCGACGCCGCGCGCCTATCGGCCGCGCCGGCACATCTCGGGCTCACCGCCACGTTCGAACGCCCGGACGGCGCCCACGAGGCGGTGGCCGACCTGGTCGGCGACCGGGTCTATTCGCTCGCCCCCGAGGACCTTGCAGGGGAGTTCCTCGCCGAGTACGACCTCCGCCGGGTGGAGGTAGAGCTGACTGACACAGAACGTGAACGGTACGACGACCGTCAGGAGACGTTCGTCGACTACCTCCGCACCTCCGGCATTTCGATGGGGAGTGGGAGCGACTGGCAGGAACTCGTAAAGCGCTCGGGGTCGGACCCACGGGCCCGCGAAGCGATGCTCGCGAAGCAGGAAGCCCGGGAGATCATGATGAACGCGGAGCGGAAGATCAACCGACTGGCCGATATCTTGGACCGGCATCGCGACGACCGAATGATCGTCTTCACTGCTCACACAGACTTAGTATACGAGCTCTCCGAGCGGTTTTTGATCCCCGCTATCACGGCAGAGACGGGCATGGCCGAGCGCCGCAGGCTATTAGAGCGGTTTCGCGATGGTCGGTACTCCCGGGTCGTCGCCGCGAACGTGTTGGACGAGGGGGTGGACGTACCTGACGCGAACGTCGGCGTTGTCCTCTCAGGTAGCGGGAGCGAACGCGAGTTCACCCAACGTCTGGGGCGGATCCTGCGCCCGAAGGAGGGCGCAGCCGGCGCCGGGCGCGCGACACTCTACGAGGTGGTGACCGCAGAGACGGCGGAGGAGCGAGTGGCGGCCCGACGGCGATAATATCGTCTTTGCTTTGACCGCCGGGACGTCCTCCGTGTGTCAGGTGTTCAGCGAACGCGCGCCGAGATGCTGCCGTTATCAGTGAACACGTCGAACGTCGTCTCGAACTCAATGGTCGTCTCGACGCTGCTCCCGCCCGGCACCTCAACGGTGGTCTCCCTAACAGTCTCCTCGACACCGACCGAGAGCGTGACGACAACCGTCGCCTCCGTCGGATCGGGCCCACGGTTTCGCAGTGTGGCGACCACGATGAGTTGCCCCTGACTATCCTCCCCTATGTCAACGTCCCCGACGACGACACCCGTCTGACGGCCAGGTGTTCCCTCCGGTTCGGGCCCAGAGCGTGGGCCGCTGGCCGTCGGAAGATCGGAGAGACAGCCCGCACCCAGCGCCGGGAGGGCAGCGAGCGCTGCGAGGAGTCGACGGCGGTACATGGAGAGAGCCGATGACGCGGGGCAATCAACCTGTCCGTTCGGCGTTCCGGGCCGTTTTTTGAGCCGGCGGACGGAGATATGGACGTGCTCACGAAGGACCTCCTCCGGGTGTCGCGCCGCGGCGGGAGCTACCGCCCTCGCTTCACCACCCGCGAGGACCGCCCCCTCGCTGCGCAGGCTCTGGAGGTCTACGAGGCCCACGTCGGCACAGACCGGGCGGCGCTGGAGGCAGCTCTGACCGATCTTGAGCGGGAGGCTGACTCGTTCAAGTTAGTTCGGGGGTTTGCGAAACTGCTCGAACGGGAGGCCGTTTTCGAGACGCGGGCGCCGTTGCCACCTGAGCGCGCCCGACACGCCGCCTTTGCGGCCGCAGAGAAGGATGGAGTGGCGAGCAAGCGAGCGCGCGACAAAGCGCTCGCTGCGGCCGCCGACGACCTCGGGTCGACGCCCAAGACGGTAGAGCGGTCGCTCTACGCCGATCGGGACTGCAAGCAGGTGTTGGCCGAGTTCGACCCGCGGTGGGACTCCGGCTCGCTGCTCGACCAGTACGACCTTTCGCTCGCCCAGACGGCACTGTTCGACGCGACGGAGGTCCGGGTGCGCTCCGGCGAGGTACGGCGGCTGGTGAGCGCCGCGAAGCGGGCGGGCCTCCTGTACAAGGTTCGACGGACAGACGACGGACGCGAACTCGTGTTGACGGGGCCGGACGCGCTCTTCAAGAAGACCCGACGCTACGGCACGGCGTTCGCGCGCGTTCTCCGAGCCGTCGCCGAGGCACCCGAGTGGTCGCTCGTCGCGACGATAGACGACCGGGGGCGCGAGCGGACGCTCAGACTGGACGGGGACGATGTAGGCGTCCCGGGCGTCGATCCCGTCGCGGAGCCGAGCTACGACAGCGCTGTTGAGGCCGACTTCGCGACTCGCTTTCACTCGCTGGATCTCAATTGGGACCTCGTGCGCGAGCCCGAACCACTTGAGGCGGGCGACCGCCTGATGATTCCCGACTTCGCGTTCGACTACCGCCCGGCGGGTGCCGAGGAGTCTCGCGCGAGGGTATTCTTCGAGGTAATGGGGTTCTGGACGCCCGAGTACGTCCGCAAGAAGGTTGCACAGGTCGAGGCAGCCGAAGAGACGCTGATCGTCGCCGTCGATGAGTCGCTCGGCGCCGGCGAAGACGTCGCCGCAGCAGGCGGACGGGTGATACCCTACCGCGACCGGGTGAGCGTGAAAGACGTTGTGGACGTCCTCCGCGAGGACGAGGCCGACCTCGTTGCAAACGCCGACCTCCCTGACGAACTCCGGATCGACGCAGACGTGACGACGATCGCAGCCGTCGCGGCAGCCCACGGCGTGGCGGAGAGCGCCATCGAGGAGCGTGCGTTCCCCAAACACGAACGGGCAGGCCGGACGCTTCTACGCCCCAGCGTCCTCGACGATCTGCGTGTGGCCGTCGACCCTGGAATGGCGTTCACGGAGGCCGAGGCGGTCCTTGATGAGTACGATGTCAACGACGTGAGCGC
>CAKZPG010000098.1 GCA_937138675.1 uncultured archaeon
GTATTCCATTGGGCTCGGTCAATAATATAGTACCCTACTGCAAAAACGTTGCGACTGCGTGGGCCTGTGAGCCTGCAACCGTAGAGTGTATGAAGACCGTGCGGCGCTGTATCCCCTCCCTGCTCGCGCCTTTCCTTCGGTCGGCGCTCGCTGAGGAAGGGGGCTTAGCGCCTCAATTCAGCTAAAAGAGGCCCTCGCCGCGGATGTCTACACGCCGGCAGAGCGCGCGGCGGTGTGAAGCGAACGGAGGAAGGCCTGGATACAGTCGCCGGTCTCCTCCCACGTCGGGTGTGAGCGTGCCGTCGTGAGCGCCGCCTCGCTCGCTCTCGCTAGCGCTGGGCGGTCTTGCGAAAACCGCTCAACTACCGCTCGGACCGCCTCGGCGTCTCCGGGGTCGACGAGGACACCGTTCTCGCCATCGACAAATTCCTTTGCTCCGCCGGCACTGCTTGCGACGACCGGTAGCCCCGCTCGCATCGCTTCCACGTAGGCGATTCCGTAACCCTCGTAGGTCGATGGCATCGCAAACAGATGCGCCTTGCGGAGATGGGCACGGAGGTCCGCGTCTGATACTCGGCCGTGAAAATGTACGCAGTCCGCGACACCGAGACCCGCGGCCCGGGCACGGACCGCCGCCGCGTGGCTCGGGTCTGGTTCCGCGCCACAGACGTCGAGCCGCCACGGAGCGTCGACGTCCGCGAGGCCGTCAAGAAGCGTCTGGTGGCCCTTCCGAGGTGTGACGGAGCCGACGACGAGAACGCGGAGCGACCCCTCGGTGGCCCGGTCTCGCACCACCTCGGGCGTCGGTGGGTCACCACCGAGCCGGTCGACACCGGGGCGGGCGATTACGGCTGGCGCCGGGTCAACCAATCGACCTACCGCCTCGCGGGTGGCCTGGCCGTTGAATACGTAGGCGTCACAGCCTGCGAGGAAGCGTTGTTCAAGCGCGCGGTCAACCCGGCGTCGGAAGGTGGGCCCGGGTTCGGACGACCGCAGGTGGTGGACGATGGCGACGGTCGGCTGTGGGAGTCGCCCGACGATGCCGACGAGCGAGGGGTGACAGAGTTCGTCCACAAGGAGGACATCGACGTCGACGGCCGCGAGTCGACTGTAGACACGAGGGTCAAGCGTGTGCGCGAGGGCGCGGCGTGGCGAGCGCTCGGGGAGCGTGACTCGGACTACGACGTCGCCCTGGTCACGCAGGCGGTCGGCCACCCGGCGGTCGTAGAGGTAGCCCCCGGAGCGCTCGTCGAGCGGTCCGTAGACGACTACGCCGACCCGCATGGGTCGTAAGCGACGGCGGCGGTCTCATCCTCCCACAAGCGGAGCCGGACCGTTATTTCGTCGTCAAGAGGCGTCGCCTCATCGAACCGCTCCGCGATGAAGCGTGCGAGGCGTTCGGCGCTGGGGTTCTTACCCGCGAACTCTGGGAGATCGTTGAGCGTCGCGCCCTCGTAGCGTTCAACTGACTCGTCAAGGCCAGCACGGACCGCGTCGATGTCAACGAGGTATCCGTACTCGTTCAGCTCGGGGCCGCGCAGGGTCACCTCAGCGGTGAAATCGTGGGAGTGGCGCTCGCCTTCCGGACCGGGGTCGGGGACGGTGAGCCAGTGCCACGCGACGAACTCGCGGACGACCGTGACCTCGTACGTCACGGCTCCACCCGGTGGTCAAACAGCGTTCCGACTGGCGGGTTAGGGCTGTCGAGTCGCCGGTAGGCTTCGGGAGCATTTGAGAGCGGCACTCGGTGCTCATGGAGGTCGTCGATGTCGAGGCGATCGAGATGTGTCCACGCGGCATCGAGTCGGCGCTCGCGGGTCCACCGACCCCGGCGAACGGGGTCGATGGTGCTCACCTGTGTCGGGTCGACGGCGACCCGTGAGCGGTGGAATCGCCCGCCGAGGTCGAGATCCACGGGCTGGTCGCCGTACCACGAACCGACGAGTACTCGGCCGGCGTAGCCGGCGGTGCCCAGAGCATCGTTGAGAGCCGCCGGGTCGCCGGAGAGTTCGACCACAAGGTCCGCGCCGTCAGTCGCACGACCCTCCGGCCCGGGTGCAGAGGGCTCGAACCGGTCCGCGGCAGCGTCAGGCGCGAGAGCCTCGGTCGCGCCGTGGGCTCGGGCAAGTTCTCGGCGCTCGGAGCGGGGGTCAACAGCAACGAGGTTTGAAAGCGGGTAGGCCGCCAGCAGAGCCGTCGTCGCGATGCCGACAGGACCTTGCCCAAAGACGACTGCACGCTCGCCGACGGCTGGGTCGGCGTCGAGTGCGATGTTCACAGCCGTCTCGGCAGTTGGGAGCAGTGTCGCGGCCGCAGGATCGACGCCCTCGGGGACAGGCACGAGGTCGGCAGGCGGGCGGCAAAAGTGTGTTTCGTGAGGGTGGAAGGCAAAGACGGTCTGTCCGAGCCAGCGGTCGTCAGCCTCCTTTCCCATCTCGGTTACCTCACCGACGGCAGCGTAGCCGTAGCGCATCGGGTAGCTGCCGGAGAGCGCCTCGATCCGCTCGTCCACGGGCACGTCCGTCGGGAGGTCGCCGCGGTAGACTAGGAGTTCCGTGCCGGGGCTTACCGCCGAATAGCGGGTCCGGACCCGCACTTCGTCTGGAGCTGGGTCGGGGACAGGGTGATCTCGTACCGCAACGTCGCTGTCACCGGTGAACTGAAGTGCACGGGCGACTGTGGCGTCCGCCCGCGAATAGTCCGGGGGACCGCCTGGCGAACCTGAAGGCACGGTCAGTCGTCTACCGCCGGGTCGGGCCGCTCGTGACCCACCTCGACAGCGGTTTCGTGGTGGCGACAGCGTTCGAGCGCGTGTTTCGCGTCCATCCCCGCGTCGGCAGGAGTCGGGCCGGTCCCGACGCCCACTTTCAACGAGACGTCTGTTTCGGTCGCGACGTGGTCGAGTGCGGCGTGGTACTCCTCGGGCGTGATATCCGGCATCGTCGCGATGATATTGTCGCCGCCGACGAAGAAGGCGAGGCCGCCGTGGCGCTCCCGCAGATACGCCATGAGCGACACGAGCGACCGCTCGATGGCGACAAACGAGTCGTAGGCGTTCAGGCGGTCGGTATACTCGCCCGTCGCGTCGTCGACGTCGAAGTGTGCGACCCGAACATCCTCCGGCGACGGGGACGAGTGGTCTGCTGCGAACCCGAGGACTTCACGACGGTCGCCATCCTGTGCGCTCCCCGCGGCCTGTAGCTCTGCGGTGGCCTCATCAAGAGCGATAGCAGGCGTGGCGTCGCGGCCGACGCCCACGCTCGCGGTCACCGGATACCGGTTTCTGACTGACGTCTGGAGACGTTCGTGAGCTGCCCGGTTGATACCGTTCGTCACCGCGACAACGTTGTCGAACCGGGTGACGAACGCGTAGCCGTCGCGAGAGCCGACAAAGTCGGCTACGTCACCGAAGATACGACTCTGTAGTACTTGAAGATCCATTTCCGACCGCGGCTCCGGTGTGACTGTCCACGGCCCGTAATTATCAATCTGCAGGAGCGTCAACTGCGTGTCGGTCATCATTCTGTGCAAGAACCGGTCATACATCGTTGTTTGGGTCTCGGTCGAGAGGTTCAAGCGCGAGCGGTCCTCCGAACGTACATGCGTGGCGTCGTACTCGACGTGGACGGTACGGTTCTCAGGGGGTCGACGCTTGTGCCGGGCGCGCGGCGTGGGCTGGACGCCGTAAATGAAGCCGGGGCGCGACAGCTGTTCGTTTCAAACAACCCGACGAAGGCGCCAGACGCCTACGCCAAGCGACTGCGCGACGCGGGGGTGGAAGCCGACGCCGAGTCGGTCGTCACATCTGGCACAACAACCGTCGCCTACCTACGCGAACACCACCCTGAGGCGCGTGCATTAGTCGTCGGCGAAGAGGGGCTACGTACACAGGTCCGGGCGGCGGGCCTGACCATCGTCGACAGTGAGGCGGTGGCGTCCGCAGACCACGGCGTTGAGGTCGTCGTTGCCTCGATTGACCGAAACCTGCGCTACGACGACCTCTCGGTGGCGCTGTGGGCGCTCCAGGACGGCGCGGCGCTAGTTGGCACTGACCCCGACCGAACGATCCCCACCCAGGGCCGGGACCTACCGGGGTCGGGCGCCGTCGTCGGAGCCGTTTCTCACTTGGCCGACCGAACGCCTGATGCGGTGCTGGGCAAGCCATCTCCGACGGCCCAGCGCATCGTCCGCAAGCGACTCAGCCTCCCGCCGGAGGACTGTCTCGTCGTCGGCGACCGCCTCGACACAGACGTGGCGCTCGGCGCTCGCGCGGGGATGGAGACCGCACTCGTCCTGACCGGCGTCGCCACCCGCGAGGAGGCCAAGCGCGCAGATCATAGGCCGGACCACGTACTGGAGTCGCTCGGGGACCTGCCAGCAATCCTCTGAGACGGGCACAAGCAGCAAAGAAGATCCTACTGCTGGTTGGCGATTTCGTTGAAGACTACGAGACCATGATGCCGTTCCAGGCACTCGATTCTGTCGGCCACGGGGTCCACCCCGTCTGTCCGGAGAACGCCCTCTACGAAACAGGCAAAACTGCGGTTTAGGGCTTTTGCGGCGACCAGACGTATCTGGAGACCCGTGGCCGCGACGTCCAGCTGAACGTCACTTTCGACAAAGTGGACGAGACCGAGTACGACGCGCTCGTTGTCTCTGGCGGACGTGCGTCGGAGTATCTCCGGGGCTACGAGCGGGTGTTCGAGATTGTCCAGCACTTTTTGTGGTCCGACAAGCCTGTCGCGGCAATTCACGATCGAGTGGGGTCATGAAAACAGTGAGTTTGGACGTGGCCGGGACAAGCTAGCGGTCGAGGCCTGCCGGGTCCCCGCCGGTGAGCGTTACCGTCTCGTCGCCGTCGAGGACGTGGACTTCGGCGTCACTCCCGGTCGCGGTCACCTCCCGCTCAAACTCCTCAACATCGATCTCGATCGCCGGAAAAGTGTCGTAGTGCATCGGGAATGCGTGGTCGACGTCGACCCAGTCGACCGCGATCGCGGCCTGCGTCGGCCCCATTGTGTAGTGGTCACCGCAGGGCACCGCGGCCGCGTCGGGCTCGAGATAGGGGCCGACCACGTCGCGCATCTCGCTCATCAGGCCGGTGTCGCCAGCGTGATAGAACGCCGTCGCGTCCGGGGCTGCCCCCTGACTCGGCTTCTCGTCCGAGATGACGTAGCCCGCCGGCATCCCGGCGTCGTATTCGTAGCCAGTATTGATTCCGTTCGTGTGGTCGGCGCGGTGCATCGTTACGAATGCGCTCCCAAGGTCGACCGTCCCGCCGATGTTCATGCCGAGCGTCAGCTTCTGGTCGACACCCTCCTCGGCGGCGAGGTATGCGACGACCTCGGGCGTCCCGACGATCATGGCATCTCCGAACGCTGTCGCGTGGGCGATGTGGTCTGCGTGCCCGTGCGTGAGGAGGACGTAGTCGACCGGACCGACATCTTCCGGTCCCATCGACGTATGCGGGTTATCAAAGAACGGGTCAATCAGGAGATCTGTTTCTCCCAAGGAGACATGCCAGCACGAGTGACCGTGCCATCTAAGTTCCATCGTCATCGCGTCACAATTTTTGACGGACACAGATATAAATCGTCATGACTCTGTCGACCGAAGATTCAAGCGATCGCCGGGAGAGCGGCGTGCGTGAGACAGGCTCGATTCCGCGACCCGACCGGCGCGACACGGACCGGCGCGTGGCACAATGACGGCACCCTCTCCTTTGGGGGCGACGTATACGACCGTGATGCGGTGACGATACTCCCGCCATGCGAGCCGTCGAAGATTGTCTGTGTCGGGCGCAACTACGCCGCTCACGCCGACGAACGCGACGAGGAGCTGCCAGATCGACCGCTACTCTTTCTCAAGCCGCCGAACGCTGTCGCGGCCCACGGCGACACCATCCGCCTGCCGGCGGGCAAAGAGCGGGTTGAGCACGAGTGCGAACTCGCCGTCGTGATAGGCGAGCAGTGTCGCCACGTCGACTCAGCCGCCGCCGACTCGGTCGTCCGGGGCTATACCTGCCTCCACGACGTGTCGAACCGCGACGACCAGGACCGTGAGACGAACTGGGTACGTGGGAAGGCGTTCGACGGCGCGGCCCCGATGGGGCCCGTCCTCGCAGACCCGGAGCACCTCCCGGCAGACGCGACAGTCGAGACCTACGTGAACGGCGAGCGACGCCAGCACGGCACCCTCGACCAGCTCATCTTCTCAGTGCCCGACCTGATAGCGGAGGTGACGACGTATATGACACTTGAGCCGGGCGACGTCGTCTCGACAGGGACACCTGCCGGTGTCGCCCCCCTTGCGGCCGGCGACGAGGTTCGGGTGTCGGTCGAGGGTGTCGGCGACTTGGTAAACCCAGTCGCCCGCGCCGAGCAGTGAAGTACCTCGGGGGCAAGCCCCGAGACACTCGTCTTGCGTCTTTGTAGACCATCTTCGGCAGTTCCAACTCGAAAGCACAGCGCCCGTTATACCACGTCCTGACCCGCTCCAGGCCGTCACAAGACAGCGGTGGATCACAAGGAGTTCGAGAACCGTATGCATTGAGAGCGGCGGTCTCAACTACACCTAATGTAGTACACGGCGCGTCGCGGCTGAGTCGAGAGAATAAGATTAATTTTAGGGCCACCTAACTATTCGCCGTGAAGCTCACACGGCGGGACGCGATGGCAGCGCTGGCGGGGGGTGGGAGTGTCGCCCTTGCAGGGTGTGGCGGCAACGAGCACGACCCGTCGCTTCCCATCGACGACGTCGCCGCCGTCGCAGAAGCGGTGTACCCGAGCGAGGTCACCGGCTATCAGGAATTTGTAGAGACGTACATCCGTGGACGGTCGCGCGGTGCCACTGGCTACCGCCAGGCGCTAGACCAGGTGGCCGCGGACCTAAACGCGATAGCACGTGAGTGGTTCAACGGCCCGCTCCCGGCGCTCTCGCGAGCAGACAGAGACACCCTGCTCCGCGAGGTTGGCGCCGACACAGCAGAGCCACGCCCCGACGGAACCCTCGCCGAGCGGACGCGGTACTACCTCGTGAACGACCTGTTGTACGCCCTCTACACCTCGCCGACGGGCGGTGAACTGGTAGGGATACAGAATCCACCGGGACATCCAGGGGGAACAGCGAGCTACCATCGATGAGCCGCGAAGCGTCTGGCCGGGTCGACCTCCTCGTTATCGGCGCGGGACCGGCGGGGTCGCTCGTGGCGCGCGATATAGCAGTGGCCGGCCACGACGTAGTGGTGCTGGACGCAGGACCACGGTTTGAGAACGGTCGGACCGACCGAATGGAGGCACACCTCCGGCCCGACCGGGGACCGGTATGGCCTCGCGACCCGGAGCGTGACGCGTACACGACGGACGGCCGCCACTACCCGCTCGCGGCGTCGCGTGTAAAAGGCGTAGGAGGGTCGACGCTCGCGTGGCACGGAATGGCGCCGCGCCTCCGTCGACGCGACTTCGAACTCAATTCCCGTCACGGTGTCGGCGTCGACTGGCCACTCTCCTACGTCGATCTTCGGCCGTGGTATGCCCGCGCAGAACGGGCGTTGGGCGTCGCGGGCGCCGCGGACGCGCCTGAGGGCCCGCCGCGCGAGGAGCCGTACCCGATGCCCCCGTTCCCCCCCTCTGCGAGCGATCGGATACTCGCAGAAGGCGCTGAACAGGTTGGAGTCGCGACCTATACCGCGCCGAACGCCCGAAACTCCAAGGAGAGCGAGGACGCGCCGGCCTGTGCTGGCTACGGCACCTGCCGGCCGGTCTGTCCCTCGGGGGCGAAGTATACCGCTGAGCGCACTGTCACCGAGGCGGAGGCGGCGGGCGCACGGGTCGTCGACCGGGCGGCCGTCCGGCGCCTACACCACAACGGCGACCAACTGACAGGCGCGCGCTACACAACGCCGACAGGCGAACACGTTCAAGAGGCGCGTCATGTCGTCCTCGCGGCAGGCGGGGTGGAGAACGCTCGGCTCCTCCTCCTGTCGCGCTCCGACGTCTTCCCTGACGGGTTAGCGAACTCCTCGGGTGCTGTCGGGCGGTACTTCACCGACCACCTGTTTGCGGGCGTCGGCGGGCAGGTCGACAAGAAAACGCGTCAGCATCACGTCGGCTTTCACACGACTGAATCGAGCGCGCTCTACGACGAGGTCGACCCGGTCGTGGGTATCAAGCTGGAGTTTCTGAACAACGCTGGACCGACGCCAGTGGGCGTCGCACTCTCGGACGGGTCGTGGGGCGACGAGTTGCGCGACCGGGTCGCGGCAGCATACGGCGGCCATCTCGCCGTGGGAGCGCTCATTGAGCAGTTGCCCGACCCAGACAACCGCGTGCGTCTCGACCCAGAGCAGACGGACGACAACGGCGACCCGGTCCCCCGAGTGGAGTGGTCGCTCGACGACCGGACGCGCCGGGGAATCGAGCGGGCGAACGACGTGCAGCGGGCGATTCTAGAAGCTGTCGGCGCCGAGGTGACGTGGACCGTCGACTCCGAGACTACGGGGCCGGCGGCCCATCAGATGGGAACAACGCGGATGGGGACTGACCCGACCGAGAGCGTGGTCGACCCGGACTGTCGGAGCCATGATATGCGAAACCTCTGGGTCGCCGGCTCCTCCGTTTTCCCGACAGGCGGCGCGATGAATCCGACGCTCACGATTGCGGCGCTCTCGCTGCGACTGGGCGACCACCTTGCTGGTGTCCTCGCGGAGGAAAAACGATAGTGCGCCGCGGGACGCGGATGCGGGAGATTAAGGGCCGGCCGACCCACCCTCGAGATATGGATACGCGGGACCTGTCGGCACACGACCCTTACGTGCCCGGACGGGGGCTGGAGGAGGTGGCCCGGGAGCTAGGCGTCCCGGCCGCCAACCTGACAAAACTCTCGTCGAACGAGAACCCCTACGGCCCGAGTCCGAAGGCTATCGAGGCCATCGAGGCTGGCGCCACGGCAGTCCACCGCTACCCGAAGGCATCGCACACGGACCTAACCGCGGCACTCGCCGAAGAGTGGGACCTCGCTCCAGCACAGGTGTGGGTGTCCCCCGGCGCAGACGGTGCCCTTGACTACCTCGCTCGCTCAATGCTCGACCCGGGTGACCGGACGCTCGTGCCAGACCCGGGCTTCGCCTACTACAGAATGTCAGCGCGCTACCACCACGGCGCAGTCGGCACTTATCCCGTCCGTAAGCGCGAGGACTTCGCACAGTCTGCAGATCGTGTACTCGACGCCTACGACGGCGAGCGGATGGTCTACGTCACCTCGCCGCACAATCCAACCGGGAGCGAGATGACTCTCGACGGGATGCGCGAACTCGCGGCAGGCGTCGACGACACGACACTCGTCGTTGTCGACGAAGCATACGGCGAGTACGCAGAACAAGAGAGCGCACGGGCGCTCATCTCAGAGTTCGACAACGTCGCCGTCACCAGGACGTTCTCGAAGGCCTATGGACTGGCGGGCCTTCGGATCGGCTACTCGCTCGTTCCCGAGGCGTGGGCCGACGCCTACGCCCGGGTGAACACCCCCTTCGCCGCCAACGATATCGCCTGCCGCGCAGCACGCGCGGCTCTCAATGACGACGACCACATCAGGCGCTCTATCGATGGCGCACGCTGGGCCCGCGAGCATATGCGCGCTGAACTTGACGCGCGGACGTGGGAAAGTGGCGGAAACTTCGTCCTCTGTGAGGTTGACGACGCCTCGGTGACCGCAGAAGCAGCTAAGCGTGAGGGTGTGATCGTCCGTGACTGCGGGAGCTTCGGACTCCCGGACTGCGTCCGGGTTAGCTGTGGTACCCGAGAAGAGGCCCGGGAGGCCGTGCGCGTTTTGAACAGCGTGGTTGACTGATGCGCGTCGCGCTCACCGGCACACCAGGGACAGGCAAGACGAGCGCCGCCGGCCACCTCTCCGTGCCGGTCGTCGCTCTTGGCGACGTGATAGAGCGTGAGGGGTTCTGGACAGAGCGCGATGACGAGCGCGATTCGCTAGTTGCTGACCTGAATGCCATCGAAGGGTGGCTCGCGACGGAGGCTGCGGACGGGGACCATATCGTGGAGTCACACCTCGCACACCTCCTGCCCGCCGACCGCGTCGTCGTCCTCCGGTGCCGCCCTGACACCCTCCAGGACCGACTCGTTGACCGGGGCGTCTCCGCGACAAAGGCGCAGGAGAACACCGAGAGCGAGGCGCTTGACGTTGTACTCTCCGAGGCTGTCGGAGCTATCGGGCGCGACCAAGTGTTCGAAATCGACACGACCGACCGAACGCCAGAAGCGACGGCTGCGGCCATTGAAGCCGTCCTCGCCGGTGAGCGCGAACCGAGTGCCGGGACCGTCGACTTCACCGACCACCTGTGACGCTCGACCGCCTCCGGCCTGTCGCGGAGCAGGCACTCGACCCATTCGTCGTCGCCGCCAAACGCCTCGGGCTCAGTCCAGATGGTGTGAGCGTCATCGCCTTCGGCTGTGCCGTCGCCGCAGGTGTGGTGTTCGCGCTCGCCCCTCCGACGCTCTACCTCCTGGCAGCCGCCCTTGTGTTTGCGAATGGGTGGCTTGATATCGTGGACGGCGCGCTGGCACGTGCGACAGGGGCAGCGTCGAAGGGCGGAGACCTACTCGACCACGTCCTCGACCGGTATGCGGACGTGGCGCTCCTCGTTGGGATAGCGGCTGGCCTCAATCGTTACGGCCTCGGCCTCCTCGCGGTGACGGGTGTCCTCCTCACCTCATATATGGGGACCCAGATCCAAGCCGTGGGATTAGGCCGGGAGTATGGTGGCCTCCTCGGGCGCGCGGACCGACTCGCCCTCGTTAGCGCGATGGGCGCGGCAACGGCGCTCTACCCCCGTACCGTCGGGCCGTTCAGCTTTCTCGGGTGGGCACTCGTAGTGCTCGGAGTCGCCGGGCACCTCACCGCAGTCCAGCGGTTCGTCAGCGCGTGGCGCCACCTGTGAACTACCCCGCCCTACTCGCTCACCGCTGACGCGGTTCGCTCCTTGAGGGTGGGGCTTCCTGTTTCCACGACGAGCCTTGTACACACCGAGGTGGTGTCCGTAGGGAGCGCAGTCTCCACAGGCGTTCCTTCGGAGTATCCCACTCCTACATCTTGTAGACCGCGAGAAAGAATGTTCCACGCCGTCGCAAAATCGCGTAGCGATTTTGCTGCCCGTCAGACGTAGTCTGACGACCGTGTTCGCGTCTCTATCTGCTTCAACCCCACAGGCCGGACAGGAGTGTTCGCGCACCCACAGCGGTTTCGGACCAACAGTA
>CAKZPG010000099.1 GCA_937138675.1 uncultured archaeon
CGAAGCTCCTCGACCGATACGACGAGACGGACCACTATCTGTTAGATGAAGAGCAGCCAGGGCACGACGACTCCTGACTCGCGGTACCTAACACTGGGAAGGTCGACCGCAAGACACAACACCGCCACACGGTCGTCAATTTTGTGTCGCAGATTAAATCAGTTCGTGGGTTGGTCGTGAACACGAACACCACTGGTGGCCACTCGGAGCTGACGATACCGTCCTCCTGCGAGGGTCCTGACCCCCGTCACGCCGCTGTTGACGAGGACGGTCCGGCGCCCGGGTGCGGCCGACAGGATGCTGCTCGGGTCGTCACGGAGACGCTGGCCGCTTCGTCGGTTGTCTCGGCCTGGGCGACCAGATCCTCGGCGCGTGAGACCGTGTCATTGAGCACCAACGCCTCTGCGCCGAGTGGCATCTCGGTCGTGTCGACGACCTGAATAGCCTGGAGGCCGGCATCGAAGAGACGGCAGGGTTCGACCGTCGCCTTGGCGGCGAGCGCAGACACGTTGCTCCCGTCGAACAAGACGAGGACGCGGTCGAACATCCTCTGTGATTCCCGCCCGCCGCGTCTGAACCCACCCGGCGATTTTCACCGACCAAGACCCGTAGCGGAAAGGTGTATGTCTCCGGATCCCGACCGGCCCGCATGGACAGGAACGACCGCACCGCCGTTCTCGGCGGGACGTTCACCCCGCTCCACGCCGGCCACCGCGCGCTTTTACACCGCGCGCTCCAGTCGGTCAGCCACGAGGGGCCGGGCTCGGGCCACGTCGTCGTCGGCCTCACCTCGACTGACCTAGCGCGCCAGACCCGTAGCGACCCAAGCCACGCGGACCTGCTCGGCCCGTTCGCGGAGCGTCGACGGGCGCTCGTGGCCGAACTCGACGAGTTGAGCGCGGCCTACTCCGCGTCCTACGAGGTAACTCGGATCGAGGAGCCAGCCGGCCCCGCAGCGACCCGCGAGGATCTCGACGTTCTCGTCGTCTCGCCGGAGGCATCAGCCCAGCGCCGTGCGCACCGGCTGAACCGAACGCGTGCCGACGAGGGCCTGCGACCGCTGGAGGTGTACACCCCGCCATTCGTCGTTGCGGAGGACGGCGACCGAATCAGCAGCACCCGGATTCGGAACGGCGAGATAGACCATTACGGCAGGCTGGTCGACTAGCTCTGGCTCAACCGGACGTTTTTCCGACGATAAGACTGGTAAGCGGGTCATATTGAAGACCCGCAGTCCTCACCTCGCTCTCACCGATGGTGCCGACAGCGCTCGCTACATCTATCGACCGCTTAGTTGACCGGGTGGTCGTCCGCGCCGATGCAGCGGTCGACAACCTGTTGAGGGCGCTCAAGGATCTTGGCTTCCGGGCCATCCTCGATGTCACGGGCGACGAAGCGCTCTCGGCGAGCGAGATATCGGAGCGCTGTGACCTCCCACGCTCGAGCACCTACCGAAGCTGAAACGACTCACGACCGTCGGGTTGCTCGCGGAGCGACCCCGGCTCCGTCCCTCAGGTCGGCACGCAAGCGAGTATGCGCGTCGGGTCGCAAGTGTTCGCATCTTGCTCGACATTGGGCGTCTCGAACTCAGGTGTGTACTCCCGGTACTCGGGGACTAATCAGTCGGAGAGACGACCGATCTCCTCGCGCAGAATCTGACTTACCGTGTCGCCGTCTGCATTCCCGCGGAGCACGCCCATACACTCGCCCATCAGCGCGGAGAACGCGTCCATCCCCTCCTCGCGGACCTGAGCCTCGTTTCGCTCGACGACGGTCCGGACCTCCTTGCGAACCTCTTCACCGGTGACGCCGCCGAGATTCGCGGCCTCGACCGCTGCTGCGGCCGTCAGGT
Organism: uncultured archaeon; assembly: GCA_937138675.1. Classification (GTDB taxonomy): domain Archaea; phylum Halobacteriota; class Halobacteria; order Halobacteriales; family Haloferacaceae; genus A07HB70. Next base: position 1,853 of record CAKZPG010000099.1, read on the forward strand.
CGGGGTCCGCGGCGAGCATTCGAAGCAGATCGTCGAGGCCCTCGCGAGGCACCTCACCATCGTCGACGAGTTCGAGCGATTCGACCAGGTGGGTGTCGGTCAGCGCTCCGACCGCCACGTCGTCGCGTCGCAGTTCGGTGAGCGTCGACTCGAGCGTCGACGCAGCGAGCGTGGGATCGACGCCATTCTCGACGACGCTCTCGAACAGCGGCATCCGGGGTGAGAACGCCACCTGCTCGGCGAGACCTGTGTCGAGGCCCAGTTCGTCCGCGTAGCGGTCGGCCCGGTCAGTGAGGAGTTCGGGCGTCGCCACCTCGCTTGGGTCGGGGGCGACCGGCGGCACGTCAGTCTCGGGGTACATCCGTGCCGCTCCAGGTAGAGGCCGGAGGTAGCGGGTCGTGCCGTCGTCGTTCGCGCCCCGTGTCTCCTCGGGCACCCCCTCGATTGCCGTCTCCGCGCGCGTCGCCACGGCCTCGATCGCCTGCTTGGCCGTCTTTGGGTCGTCGGCGACGAGGACGACCGCGTCGCGCTCTCCGGCGTCGACTGCCTCGCACAGAGCCACCACCTCCGCCTCCGTGACGCCGTAGGCCGGCAACTCGTCGGTGTGGAAGATGCCTCCCGCGCCGTGGCGCTTCGCGTGGTCCGCAAACTCGGTGCCGAGTCGGCGGTCGGGCTGGACCTCCTGCCCGACGAGACCGTGAAAGCCCCCAAGACGGACAGCGAGGACCTCCCCGCCCGTCGCGAGCGTACGGCCTATCACGCCCGAGTCTGTCTCCGCAAAGACGTCGTTGACGTCGACGGGGTCGCTCACCCCCGCGTTTCGCTCCCGGAGCGTTTCGGCGATGTCGACCAGCGCGTCCTGTCGGAGTGCCTCGTTCCGGACGATCTGTTCGATCCCCTCCAGATCCTGCACGCCTTTGACCTCCACTCGGGCGCCTTCGGCGATGGAGACGTTCACGTCCTGTCGGATCGTCCCGAGACCGCGCTTTACTGTGCCTGTCGAGCGCAGGAGCATCCCGATGCGCGCGGCCGCGGCGCGGGCCTCGGCAGGCGAGGAGATGTCCGGGCGGGTTCCGATCTCGACGAGCGGAACGCCGAGGCGGTCGAGACCGTAGCAGACGCCCGCCTCGGTCTCCTCGATCCGTGCCGCGCTTTCTTCTTCTAGCATCAGGTCCTCAACCCCGACGGTCCCGTACTCCGTCTCAATCTCGCCGTCGCGCGCAAGAAGCGCCGAGCGCTGGAAGCCCGTGGTGTTTGAGCCGTCGACGACGATCTTTCGCATCAGGTGCAGCTGGTCGACAACGGCGGCGTCGAGGAGCGCGGCGATCTCCATCCCGACCTCCAGCGCCTCCTCGTCAAGCCGTCCAGGCGGCTCCTCGTCGGCTTCGACGAGACAGGTGGTGTCGTAGGCGAGATACTCGAACTCGCGGTTGACCCGGCTCTCTTCGACAGCCGCATCGTCGATCTCGCCGAGTTCCGAGCGTGTCGGGTGGAGGTAGCGAGTGAACTGGGTCGTCGCCTCCTCCGGGTCGCGCCGGTCTGTTGGGCAGGCGCAGAACAGTTTCGTCGCGGTGTCGAGTTGCTGGTGAATCTCGAGGCCCGCGACAAGGCCGAGCGCGTCGTAGTCGAGAGCGTCGGCGTCGGCGTCCGCGTTCATCATCCGCCGCTCGCCACGACGGAGCAAAAGTGTTGACGGATCACAGCCTACGAGAGGAGTAAAATAGGGCGCGGGCTTCGTTAATCCGTAGCTATGTCTCGCCGCATCGTTGCGGTCTGCCTGACGGTCGCGGTCGTGGTCGCCACGCTCGCTGCCGGGACATCGGCCGGGCAGACCGGGCCAATTCGGCAGGAGACGGCCGTCGCACGTGACGGCGGCGACGTGCTGGTGACCGTCACCTACCACCTCCCGGACCGGGTACAGACGCTGACTACCCGGTTCCCCGCGCTCAACAGAGGTGTTAGCCTCGTCGACTCACGCGGGTTTCGCCGCGTCAATGACGCGGAGTTCGAGTGGACCGGCGAGCCTCGCCCACGCGTGCGATTCCGTGTACCCGCAGACGACCGCCGCGTCGTCGCCGGTGAGGACTGGGCGATGGCTGTCCGACCCGACGTGGCGGTGAACTACTCCTTCCGTGGCGACGACCCCGGGTTTCGGTCGACCTACGACGTCGCCGGCGAGGGCTACGCCGCAGATCCCCTCGCGTACCTCGGACCATACCAGACGAGTTCCGTCTCCGCCAGCGGCGAGCGCACGACATTCGTCGTCGCCGACGCAGCTGACGACCCCACTGTCGACCCCGCCCGACAGTTCCTCCGCGTTGCGCCTGAGCGGTTTGACCTTGGAGTCCGGCGTGACCAGACGACGGCGTTCGTGCTGCCCGACCGTGCGAGCGAGAGCCACCGTCGGCTCGCGGGGGCAACCGCCGAGAACAGCTTCTGGGTCGGGCCAAACGGAGTCGAGATGCGCCGCACCGGCACCGCATTCAGCCACGAGTACGTTCACACACGACTCGGTGTCGTCGGTGAGGGCTCGGCGACGTGGCTGACCGAGGGGAGCGCGGAGTACTTCGGCTACGTGTTCGCGCTTAACGCCGGCGTGGGTGACTACGAGGAGTTCCGACGGGGGGTCGTGGCAGAGCGGTACGCATCCGGTGACCAGGCAGTGACGCTCGCCGACCGCTCGACCTGGCGCGGGACGCTCGCTGACTACGAGAAGGGAGCGCACGTCCTTGCGGCGCTTGATGCGGAGATACGGGACCGCACAGACGGTGAGTACACCCTTGCCGACGTCTTTGCCGCAGCGGCCGGCGAGCCGTTCGACGATCATCTCGACTTCGTTAGGAAAGTCCGAGGGGTCACGGGCGAGCGCTTCGGGCCATGGCTAGACCGCTACGTCCGCGGCGACGACCTGCCGCCGGCCCCGGACGACCCGACAATGTTCGTCTACGGCGGCGACCTCGACCCCGACGCGGACGGGGAGACAAGTGCTGCTGAGCGCCGCGCCGGAACGAACCCGTTCGTCGCGAACAGCGCGACGGTGACACCAACAGCCACGTTCTCGCCCACGCCAACGCCGACGGCCACATCCTCGCCCACGTCCACGCCGACACCGACGCCGGCTGCCGACGGTTCGACACCGACTGAGACAGCCCCTTCGACAGGGCTTTCGTCAGGGGTCGGGGTCACCTCGGCGATCGCCGCGCTGGCCGCATTCGCCCTTATAGCCCGCCGGCGCGATTAGCTAAGCCGCCGGACACTTATGCCCCGAGTAGCCGAGGATGGGGTATGCATCCGGAACTAGCGACGCGGGTTCGCGAGGCGTTCGCCAGTGATCCCGACAAGTTCCATGCGGGCGTAGCGGCCGACGCGGAGGCGCTTCTCGACGAGATACGGGACGGAACCTTCGACAACTCCCGGTCGACGATCGGGCTGGAGTACGAGTTCTACGTCGTCGAGACCGACCGGTGGGCAGGCGGCGCCGGGGGGCTCGCACGAATCCCCCAGCGGGTCCTCGACCTGACTGGGTTCGAGGCAGAGCTCGGCCTCCACAACGCCGAGATGACGACGACACCACAGCCACTGAACGGCAACGGCCTCCGCGCGCAGGAGCAGGAGGTTCTTGCCCGCCTCCAATCAGCACTTGACTACACCGCCGACGAGGGACTGCGCCTCGTCTCTGACGCGCTCTGGACGATCCCCCCGAGCGGCGAAACGGCACAGAGCTATCTTTCGGCCGCAGAGGAAGTCGACGGCGTCGTCGTCGCGACGAACATGAGCGAGTCCATACGTTACCACGCGATGAGTAACGCCCCTAACGCCCCGGCGACCACCTCGCTCGACGCCCCGAACGTCGAACTGGAAGCCCCGACCGTGCTGCCCGAGAGCCTCATCACCTCGATTCAGCCCCACTATCAGGTCGCAACGCCTGCCGACCTCCCCGAGCGGTTCAACTACGCCCTCCGGGTCGCCGGACCGCTCCTTGCCCTTGCGGCCAACTCTCCGTTCTTCCCGCCAGATCTCTACACGACCGACGACCCTGACCGGGTGCTTGCGGACGCTCATGCCGAAAGCCGTATTTCGGTGTTCGAGTCGACGCTCAACCGCGACGACGCCGAGAAGGTCCGCTTTCCCCGCGACCTCTCTACGGTCAACGAGGCAGTGACCCGACTCGTCGACGACCCGCGGGTCGCGCCTCTCCCTGTCGAGGAGTCGACAGACCGGTTCGACGACCAGTTCGCCCGTCTGCGCCTAAAGAACGGCACCTACTGGCGGTGGGTGCGACCGGTCTTCGGCGGCGCGACTCGCGCTGCGGCAAACGTCCGGATCGAGTTCCGCCCCATCGGTGCCCAGCCGACGGTACGCGACTCGATTGCCTTCCACGCCGCGTTCGCGGGCCTGATGCAGCGGCTGCCCGCCTCTAACCATCCCGTGATCGACCAGCCGTGGGAGCGTGCACGGGAGAACTTCTACACAGCCGCACGTGAGGGCATCGCGAGCGACCCGCACTGGATTACGGCCGACGGCGAGGAGACGACGCTCCGGGCGGCAGTGTACAAGGATATTTTTGCACGGGCTGTCGAGGGACTGTGCGACGTTGGTCTCGACCACGAGTCGGCCCAGTCGTATCTCGCGCCGCTTCGAGGGCGTCTTCAGGCCGGCGTTGACCCGGCGACGTGGAAGTGCAACCGGGCGCGCGAGCGACTTGACCGCGGCGCCAGCATCGCCTCGGCGATCCATGGCACCCAGCGAGAGTACGTCACGCGACAGGCGGAGACGCTATTGGAGGGGTCGTTTGCAGACTGGCTAAACTGAGCCGTACCGACCAGCCGCGCTACACCCTCAGAACTAGCCGATTACTTGAGACGCAGGCCCTCGCCGATCCCTTCGGCCTCGCCGCAGTCGGGGCAGGCGTAGTGCCAGCCGTCTTTTGTCGCTGCGCCTTCCGGGAACTCCGCATCACATCGTCGGCAGACGAGTATGTCCCGGCCCTCATCATATATCGCCTTCTGCACTGGCATGGCGCTAATTTCGGAGGAATGTATCATCAAGATACCGGATTCGTGATCATGCACGCGACGGTCGGCGGGCGACGACTATCAGTCGGTGCCGAGGATGTCGCGGTAGGTCATCTGCTCCGGGTCGAGCACCTCGTTGGCCTCTGCTTCGGTCAGGTAGCCCTCCGCAATGGCTACCTCACGGACCGTCTTGCCCTCCGCAAGCGCCTGCTTTGCCACCTTTGAGGCTGCGTCGTAGCCGATTGCGGGGTTGAGCGCCGTTGCGAGCGCCATTGAGCGCTCAACCTGGCGCTCACACTCGGCTGCGTCAACCTCGAGCCGGTCGACGAACCGCTCCGCGAACGTCTCGGCGGCGTTCGCGAGCAGGCGAGTCGACTCAAGAAACGTCTGCGCGAGGACGGGCTTGTAGAGGTTGAGGTCAAGCTGTCCGCGTGAGGCGCCCGCCGCTACGGTCACGTCGTTACCCACGACCCGCACATGGACCTGGTTCACAGCCTCTGCGACAACCGGGTTGACCTTCCCGGGCATGATCGAGGAGCCGGGCTGGTTCTCCGGCTGGTCGACCTCGCCGAGGCCGTTCCGCGGGCCGCTTGCCAGCAGACGGAGGTCGTTCGCGATCTTATCAAGCGAGCCCGAGACCGTCCGGAGCGCGCCGTGGACGCTCCCCATCGCGTCGTGGGCGGCCTGTGCCTCGAAATGGTTCTCGGCTTCGCGAACGTCCAGGCCCGTCTCCATAGTGAGATACTCCGCCGCGCGCTCGGGAAACTCGGAGTGGGTGTTGAGGCCGGTCCCGACGGCGGTGCCGCCCAGCGCGAGTTCCTTGAGATCGCCTTTCGACCGCTTGACGCGCTCGATACCCTTTCCAATCTGAGTGCGGTAGCCCCCGAACTCCTGTCCGAGGCGGACGGGCGTGGCGTCCTGAAGATGGGTGCGCCCGGTCTTGACGACGTCGTCGTACGCCTCGGCCCGGCGGTCCAGCGCGTCGTGGAGCGTCTCCAACGCCGGTAGCAGGTCCGCCTCAACGGCGCCGAGGCAGGCGACGTGCATCGCGGTCGGCACCACGTCGTTCGAGGACTGCCCGAAATTCACGTGATCGTTCGGGTGAACGGTCCGGTCGCCGACCGCCGCGTCAAGTATCTCGGCCGCGCGGTTGGCGATCACCTCGTTTGCGTTCATGTTCGAGGAGGTGCCGGAGCCGGTCTGGTAGACGTCGACGGGGAACTGGTCGTTGTGGTCGCCGGCGATCACCTCGTCCGCGGCGGCAACGATCGCCTCGGCGACGTCGCCGTCGAGAAGGCTCAGGTCGTGGTTGGCCTGCGCGGCGGCCTTTTTTACCGCGCCCAGCGCGGCGACAAACCGGCCATCCATCGACTCGTCCCCGATAGGGAAGTTCTCGACCGCACGCTGTGTCTGTGCGCCCCAGTATGCGTCAGCGGGCACCCGCATCTCGCCGAGGCTGTCTCGCTCGACTCGGTAGTCCTCGTTGTTAGTCATGCTCGCCAGCACGCCGTGGCCCGTCGTAAAACCCGCCGATCGCTTCTGGTGGAACATCTAACCTACCGGCGTGAAACCCGGGTATACCGAGTTGCTATGAGCTGATCGAGGCAAAACATGTTCACTCAGCGTACGACTCGACACCGGCCAGACACGCCCCGACTGGGTGGTAGCCCGGCTCGACCGCTGGGCCGTTGAGATCCACGATTGGGTCGCCATCCGGTGTTACCTTTTCGTACCAACAGCCGGTGGGCGCGACGAACGTCTCGTCAGCGTAGGCCCAGAGCTGGTCGTACCAGCCACGGTAGTGCGCCGTCGGTGACTCCCTGTCGTCGGCGTCCGCTCCCACCTCGCGCGTCCGCTCGGCCAGTCGTGCGGCCGCGCCGATACCCTCCGCGACGGCCCAGCCGTATCGGTCGGGAACAACCACATCACCGTTCGGCGCGATGGTGTAGGCGAACCCGCCACGGCGGGCCTCCCAGCCCATCTCCACCGCGACATCGAACAACGCCCGCGCCCGAGGGACGAACCACGCGTCGTCGTGCTGGATGTCGAGTTCACAGCAGAGCTTCGCCCACTCAAGATGGTGGCCGGGCTGGTAGCCCCAGGGTCGGAACCGACTGCGTTCCGTGTCGCGGTTGTAGTTCATATCTGGCGTCCAGTCGGCCGTGTAGTGTTCCCAGACCCGGTCACCGCTCGCGAGGTGAACGGTGACCCGGCGTGCAATGCGTGCCGCGCGGTCGAGGTGAGCAGCCTCGCCTGTCGCTTCGTAGGCAGCTAGCAGCGCCTCGCAGGCGTGCATGTTGGCATTCTGACCGCGATAGGGCTCTTCGTCGGTCCAGTCCGGGTCGAACGCGCTCCCGTACAGGTCATAGTCGTGATCGAAAAACCGGTTGAGCGCCGTGAGCGACTCCTCTAGTCCCGCCTCGCCGCCCGGTACCCCGCGCTCTGCTGCGCGGGCGCACGCAAGAACAGCGAAGGCGTGACCGTAGCAGACCCGGCGTGAATCGACCGGTTCCCGACCGTCGACGAGCCAGTGGTAGCCGCCACGGTGCGAGTCACCGTGGACCTCGCGCAGGAACGAGAGGGCAGTTTCGGCCGCATCGATCGCCCAGTTCGGCCCGCAAAGGCGGTCGACAACACAGAAGTTCGCGACGAACCGCGCCGCTGCGACGAGGTGGGACGTCCCGGCGCCAACGACCTCACCGGTTTGTGGATCGCGGCCCGCGAGATAGCCGCCGTGTGGCCCCGGGTCAGGCCCGGACGCGTACACCTGGAGTATCCGCGCGGCGCGGTCACGGAGCGCCGCCGGGTCGGTTCCCCGGGTCGGCACCCCTGTCTCGCCGCCGGTCACTGGCGGTCCGCGTACTCGCTAGGCGTGAACGTCGAGAGGTCGATCGCGTGAATCTCGGCGTGCATATGTTCGCCTAATGCGTCGTACACCAGTTGGTGCTGCTGGACGAGTGCGACGTCCTCGAACGCGGGCGCGACCACTACAGCGCGGAAATGGTCGTACTCATCTTCGCCCGGATGGGGCGTGCGCTCGATGTCGACCACCTCTGCGCCTTCGATGCCGGTCTCGATCAGGTCTTCGACGCGGTCGGTCCTCACGGACTTACGATGGTGATTGTCGGGCAAAATGGCTACCGGTCGCCCCCCTACTGGCGGTAGCGCCGGTCGTCGTCCTGCCGCCGGTCGGGTCGCGCTGCGTCGTCGTAGCTCATCCCAACGAGATACTCGTCGTAGGTCACGTCGAACGCTCCACGAAGGTGGAAGTCGAGATCTCCCCTGTCGACCGACGAGCGAAAGAGTCGGTGGACGCCCCTGCGGAGCAGTTCCTCGGTGTCGCCGTCGAACGCGGCGAGAAGAAAGGCCATCTCTTGACGAGTCTCGCGATCGAGCGATATCGTCACCTCGTCTTTGAGGGCCCGGTTGTGGTCCACGAGTGCGTCGTTGAGGTCGTCCAGCGTCACGGCGAGCCCTCGCGCAAGCAGTGAGTGGTAGGTGGAGCGATCGATGTCACAACGAACCATCGGGGGGCACACCAAAACCGGTTGCGCTCCAGCGTGAATCGTCACGGCTTAGCGCCCCGCGCCGTGTGAACCTGCGTGGCCAACCCGCTCCCCGCTGACCTCGACCCCGCCACCGTTCGCGAGTCGCTCGCCGCGTGGTACGAGGCCGACCACCGGTCGTTCCCGTGGCGAGAGACGACCGATCCATACCGGATACTCGTCTCAGAGGTGATGAGCCAGCAGACCCAGCTATCCCGTGTGGTCGACGCCTACAAAGCGTTTGTCGAACGCTGGTCGACGGTCGAAGCCCTTGCAGACGCGGACAGAAGCGCCATTGTCTCCTTCTGGACCGACCACAGCCTTGGCTACAACAACCGGGCGCGCTACCTTCACGAGGCCGCGGGGCAGGTAGTCGATGACTACGACGGCGAGTTCCCGGAGACGCCCGAGGAGCTACAGGAGCTGATGGGCATCGGCCCGTACACCGCGAACGCGGTGGCGAGTTTCGCCTTCGACGCCGGAGACGCAGTGGTTGACACAAACGTCGAGCGAGTGCTGTACCGCGTGTTCGCGGAGATTCGCCACGCCGACGACCCATCGTACGAGGTGTTCGCGAACGCACTGATGCCCGACGGTGAGAGTCGGATGTGGAACAACGCAATCATGGAGTTAGGTGGGGTGGCGTGTCAGAAGACGCCCCGATGCGACGAAGCAAGCTGTCCGTGGCGGACATGGTGTCACGCGTACGAAACGGGGGATTTCACCGCACCTGACGTGCCGACGCAGCCGAGCTTCGAGGGGTCACGCCGGCAATTCCGGGGGCGAATCGTCCGGACACTAGGCGAGTTCGACGAACTCACGCTCAGTGCCTTGGGTCCGAG
>CAKZPG010000100.1 GCA_937138675.1 uncultured archaeon
TCCGAGTCCTCAGGGTGAGGATAGGAGTAACGGCTGTGTGGCACAGCCATCGACATACCTGTTCGACCGCGAGAGCGGGATGTTTCACACGAGAGAACAGGTCGTATCGTAGACCAGCAAATATCCCACCTGCGGCACGGGAAGCCCCGTCGGTTACGACGGGGAGGATGTCACATAAAAGACCGTAGCAGTTCGGGGCCCGGCACAGGATGGCTCGCCGTGTTCTGACAGATGTGAGCGCAATTGATATTCTTCGCCTCGGCCGGGTGGCGACCCGCACGACGGACGTCTCGCTTCCTCTCACCGTATCGCGTCTCTCTCTCTTGCTCAGTCTTCTCCTCGTCGGCGGGGTACGCGCCGCCGGTGTGACCGTACCTGCCCGCCTACAGTGGGCGACCTACCTTCTCGGGATGGTGGCGATGAACCTCCCACATGGGGGATACGAACATCTCGACAACCTACGCCGGCGGACGGCGAGGTTCCAGACTCGCTATGTCGTGGTCTATCTCTGCCTCGCGTCTGGGTTCGTCGCGCTGCTATTCGTCGCTCCGCTGCTCGGACTGATGCTCGCGTGTTCGGTCGTCGTCGCGAAGGGTGGCCACGGCGGGGTGAAAGTGCTCGACTCTCTCGGCGCGAGCGACCACCTCCGGACGCGACCACAGCGCGCGCTCGCGGCGTTTGTCAGGGGCGGCGCACCGATGGCTGTCGGGCTCTGGGCGTTCCCAGTCGACTTTCACACGTTCTCGTCGCTGATGGTCGGCATCTTCGGCGGGTCGCTTACGCCTGTCGCCGGTCACTTTGCGGCGACACGGTGGCTCGTCGGCAGCGGCTACGCGCTGGCGCTCGTCACGCACCTCTCGCTCGGGGCGTTCCGCGGAGGCGGGCGGTCGTGGCTCGTCGACGCAAGCGAGAGCGTCCTGCTCGCCGCCTACTTCGCCGTCGTGCCGGTCGTTCTCGCCGTCGGCCTCTACTTCCCATTCTGGTATTCAGCCCGACAGGTCGCGCGGGCCCGCAGCGTAACGGACGAGCCGTTCGCGGCACACCAAGGCGAGGGGCCGCTCTCGCTCCTTGACGCCGACGACCCCCGGACTATCGCGCTCACTGCCTGGGGCGTGTTGATGGGCGGCGCCCTCGCCACCGGAATGCTCGCGGCGGGGCTGTTCTGGATCGCACCCACCACGCTTGGGGGCGGCCCGTTACTTGCCGGCGCAGTGGCGTTCTGGTCTATTTTTGTTTCGGTCATCGCACTCCCACACGTCGTGGTCGGGTCGTGGCTTGACCCGGAGCGTGGAATTTGGTACGTCCAGTAGCTCAGCTACCGGGGCTGGAACCTCTCAACCGCGAGTGGATGTCGCGGGTCGCCCCGGACGGTGCAGATCGTCACTGACTGTAGTAAACGGTAAGTCGGGGGACGAGTACGGACGTGTATGGGACGCCGACCGCCGCTGGGCGACAGCCACGAGGAGTGCGGCGCTCGCGTCACCGAATTTGGCGGCTGGACGATGCCGGTCCGGTTCGACTCGATCCGGGCCGAACACGCCGCTGTCCGCGAGGCCGCGGGCAAGTTCGACGTCTCGCATATGAGTGAACTCGTCGTCCGCGGCCCCGACGCGGCGGCGCTGACCGAACGGCTGGTATCGTGTGCCGTCGGCCCGCTCGCGCCCGGCGAGGCCGCCTATGGCGCTGTCACTGATGACCAGGGTGTGATGCTCGACGACACTGTCGTCTACCGTCGTCCGGACGCAGACGGTCATCCCGACTACCTCCTGATCCCGAACGCGGGCCACGATACGGAGGCGACCGACCGCGCCGAACGGGTCCGGGCGACCCACGGCCTCGACGCAACGGTTGAGAACGCCACCGAGCGGTTCGGGATGGTCGCCGTACAGGGGCCCGATGCAACCGACCTTGTCGCCGACGTAGTTACGGGCGGATCCGACCTCGGGGCCCTCGACCGCTTCGAAGCGACGATGGCGTCCGTCGCCGACGTCGACTGCTGGGTCGCGAGGACCGGCTACACGGGCGAGGCGGGGGTCGAAATCGTCTGCCCGTGGGCAGCAACGGCGGTTGTCTGGGACGCTCTCGACTGTCCGCCTTGCGGACTGGGCGCGCGAGACACTCTTCGGTTGGAGATGGGCTATCTCCTCTCCGGCGAGGAGTTCGATCCTGAGACAAAGCCACGAACGCCGTTCGAGGCCGGCATCGACTTTGCGGTCGACCTCGAGACGCCGTTCGTCGGCCGGGACGCTCTTATCGATGCGACCGACCCCGAGAAGCGACTACGTGGGCTCAGACTGCTTGATCGCGGTGTCCCCCGGCACGGCTATCTCGTCCTCGTCGACGGCGACGAGGTCGGACATGTCACCAGCGGGACGATGAGCCCGACGCTCGGCGACCCGATCGCGCTCGCGTATCTCTCCCGGCCCCACCGCGCCCCCGGCACCGATGTCGCGGTCGAGGTGCGCGGCGACCCGGTGTCAGCCCGCGTCGTCAACACGCCATTTCTCGACCGATGATCACCACTCACACTAACACACTACGATGACAATCGACTACCCGGACGACCTGCTGTACAGGGACAGCCACGAGTGGCTGACGACCGACGAGCCGCGCCGCGTGGGCGTCAGCGACTTTGCGCAGGACGAACTTGGCGACGTTGTGTTCGTCGAGTTACCGGAGCCCGGCGACCCGCTTGCGGCGGGCGATGCGTTCGGCGTGATCGAGTCAATAAAGGCTGTCTCGGATCTTTACTCGCCGGTCGACGGTGAGGTGGTCGCGGCAAACGAGGCCCTCTTCGACCGGCCAGAACTGGTCAACGAGGACCCGTACGGCGACGGGTGGCTGCTCAAAGTCGAGGTGGCGACCGAGGGCGATCTCCTCTCCGCTGAGGACTACCAGGGGCTGGTGGCGTGATGGAGGGTAGTCCGTACACACCACACGCTCCCGACGACCGCGCGGCGATGCTTGACGCTGTTGGAGCCGAGAGTGTCGAGGAACTGTTCGACGTGCCCGAGGAGGTGCGCTTCGATGGCGACCTCGGGATCGAGGCGCGCAGCGAGCAGGCTGTCCGGACCGAACTCCGGGAGATGCTCGGTCGCAACGACGATCTCGTCGAGTTTCTTGGTCGGGGCCACCACGCCCACTACGTTCCAAGCGCGGTCGCTCACCTTGCGGACCGCTCTGAGTTTCTCACATCCTACACCCAATACCAGCCTGAAGTGAGTCAAGGGTTCCTTCAGGCGCTGTTCGAGTACCAGTCGATGCTCGTCGAGCTGACTGGGATGGACGTCGCGAACTGCTCGCTGTACGACGCTGCAGGGGCGCTTGGCGAGGCGGCGCTGCTCGCGGCCCGCCTGCGTCGAGGCGCGTCAGGGAGTGTTGTCCTCGTGCCCGAACAGCTCCAGGCGGGTCGACACGGCCTGCTCGAGCGATACGCCGACGGCGCCGGCCTCTCTGTCGCGACCTACCCGATGGCAGACGGCGGAGTCGACCTGTCTGCACTTCGTGCCCATGTTGACGAGGACACCCTACTCGTCCACGCCGAGAGTCCGACCGTCCGTGGCGCGGTGGAGGAGAATCTCGCGGCCGTCGGCGAGGCCGCCCACGACGTCGACGCACTGTTTTGTGTCGGCTCAGACATTCTTTCGCTCGCGCTTCTCACCCCGCCCGCCGAGGTCGGGGCGGACGTGGTCGTGGGCGAGGGCGGCGCGCTCGGCGTTGGCGCGGGCTACGGCACCGGCCACGGCATCTTCGCTGCGCGCGAGGAGCATCTCCGCCAGATACCGGGTCGACTCGTCGGCGCGAGCGAGGACGCGACCGGTCGGCGCGCATACACCCTAACGCTCCAGACGCGCGAGCAGCATATCCGGAAGGAGCGCGCCACCTCGAACGTTTGCACTAACCAGGCCTGGCTCGCGCTCCGGACCGCAATCCACGTCGCAGCGCTCGGCCCGGAAGGAATGGTCGACCTCGCGGAGGCTCACGTGCGCTACGCCCGCGAGGCTGCCGCGAAACTCGACAGGCTCGATGGCGTCGAGGCCCCTGCCGACGGTCGCCACCACGTCCGAGAGTTCCCGGTTCGCGTCGCGGTCGACGCGACACGGGTGCGAGACGACCTGCTAGACCGGGGCTACGCAGTCCACGCAATCGATGGCGACCTATTACAGGTCTGCGTGAGTGAGCAGACGGTCGACCACGTCGACGGCCTCGTGGCCGCGCTCGCGGAGGTGGTTGCATGAGCGACGACCCCGAGGGCTACACGTTCGACCAGGCGCGGTGGAGCAACGACGACGAGTACGTCCCCCTGCTCTCGGAGACATCCGCGCACACGGCCGAACCGGGTGATGCGCTTCCAGACGACCTGACGCGGGACTCGCTGGCCCTGCCGGCCCCGGCGGAGCCGACGCTCGTGCGCCACTACACGCGGCTCTCCGAACTCAACTACGGCGTCGACAGCGGGCCGTACCCGCTCGGCTCGTGTACGATGAAGTTCAACCCCTCGTTCACCGAGGACGTGGCAGCGCTCCCGGACGCGGCGGTTCACCCCGACCGACCCGACAAAACAGTTCAGGGAGTGCTGGAGCTCCAGCACCGGCTTCAGGACTATCTCGGCCGCATCGGCGGGATGGACGCGGTGACACTCCAGCCACCCGCGGGCGCGGCGGGCGAGTTCACGGGCATCGAGGTGACAAAGGCGTACCACCGTGCGAACACTGACGAGCGGACGGAGGTGATAATCCCCTCCAGCGCCCACGGTACCAACTTCGCGACGGCTGCGATGGCAGGCTACGACGTCGTGGAACTCCCGCCGGCCGAGGACGGCCGTCTTGACATTGACGCCCTTGCGGCCGCAGTGAGTGAGGAGACGGCGGCGCTGATGCTCACCAACCCGAACACGGTTGGCCTGTTCGAACGGGACGTGACGCGGGCCGCAGAGCTCGTCCATGACGTTGGCGGGCTACTCTACTACGACGGCGCGAATCTGAACGCACTGCTCGGCCGCGCGCGCCCCGGCGACATGGGGTTCGACGTGATGCACTACAACGTCCACAAGACGTTCGCCACGCCACACGGCGGCGGCGGCCCGGGCGCAGGCCCCGTCGGCGTCGTCTCGGACCTCGCCCCGTTTCTGCCGACACCACACGTGCGCGACACGGACGACGGCGGGTACGAGACGTACGCGCCGTTACAGTCCATCGGCAAGGTCCACGGCTACGCGGGCAACTGGCTCGTCCTCCTGAAGGCCTACGCCTACGTCGCCCGACTGGGCGACGAGGGACTGCTAGACACGAGTGCCACCGCCGTGTTGAATGCCAACTACCTCGCCGACCGGATCGACTTGGAGGTGCCCTACGGCCCCTTCCATCACGAGTTCGCGGCGACTGCGGGCGACCGGGACGCCGCCGACATCGCGAAGGCGATGCTGGACCACGGCGTCCACCCGCCGACGACAAAGTGGCCCGAGTTTGTCAACGAGGCGATGCTGACCGAACCGACGGAGGCCGAGACGAAGCGGGACTTGGACACGCTGGCAGCTGCGTTCAACGCCGCGGCCGCCGCGAGTGACGAGGATCTAGACAGAGTACCGGAGCGTACCGCGGCGCGGCGTATTGATCAGGTGCGCGCCGCGCGGGAGCCACGGCTGTCGTGGCAGGCGCTCTCGGACGCGGAGTAGCCGCGACGCTTTCTTCTCGCGTAATTCGCCGAACACCTCGTCGGCCCCCGCGGGTGTGTCGAAATCGTAGTAGCGGCCGTCTTTCTCGTGAGTCAGGACGTTCAGCGCAGCAGCGGCCACATCGCCCGCGGAGATGACTCAGGCGGTTTCGATGCTGTCGATACGGACGAACGTGTAGCTACACTCTGGACAGCGGAACTTCCACTTCTCGCCGAGGTGGACGGTCGTCCGCGCCGTGGCATAGAAATCGCGGTCGGTCTCGCAGACCGGACAGCTTCGGGTTACGGCATCGCTCATGGCTCGGCTGTGGCGCGTCGGCTGTTGAACGCTTCGGTCGGGTGAGCGTCCGCGGCTGGGTGACACCGCCCGACGACCCGGACGAGTTGTGTTCGTTGGCGGTCGGCCAGTTGGATTCGGGCGTCGGCCGGCGCGACGTCAAAACCAGCGTCGGCCCACAAGAGCACGGGGCAGGTAATTCAGGCGGGAGCCCCCTCACAAGGTATCTGCGGCATCGACAGACTGTTTCGTGGTTTACACCGTTGCAAATCATTGTGAGTCATTAAGACTCATACTGGTTTCCCGGAGTGCGTCTAGATTCTCTTCCGAATCGAAGCGACGCCAAGCTACTTGTCGCTCTCGCCCATACGTTAGATGTGACGTCTACGTTGTACGCACTCGACGGCTGTCCGTATTGCGAGCGTGTCCACGACGCACTCGCGGAGGCCGACGTCGAGTACGACACCGTGTGGGTTGAAGAGCTCCACTCGGCGCGCGACGAGGTGAAACGCGTGAGCGGTCAGCGCGGCGTGCCGGTCCTCGTCGACGACGACCATGGGGTGACGATGGCCGAGAGCGAACGGATCGTGGAGTACGTCGACCGGAGCCTCGGATCGTGAAAATATACACTGGCCGTGGCGACGAGGGGATGACCGACCTTCGTGATATGTCCCGGGTGTCGAAGACTAGCGAGCGCATTGAGGCGTACGGCACCGTCGATGAGGCCAACACCATCGTCGGGACGGTCAGGCCGACCGGCTACGACGACGTGGACCAGTGGCTTGAACGCATCCAGAACCACCTCCATATCGTCCAGGCCGACTTCGCGAACCCCGACCCCGACGACGGCCCGGCCGTCAAACGCGAACACGTCGACTGGATTGAAAATATCATCGACGAGGCCGACACAGAACTTGACCCACTCGAGAACTTCATCCTCCCCGGTGGGTGCGAGGCGGGCGCGACAATTCACCACGCCCGCGCCGTGACCCGCCGCGCCGAGCGCCGTGCTGTCGGGTTCGCGGCCGACCAGCCGGCTAACGAGGAAGCGATAGTCTACCTCAATCGCCTCTCGGACGCTCTCTTCACCCTTGCGCGCCTCGTCAACATGCGCGAGGGCGTGCGTGAAGACCAGCCGACGTACTGACCGCGCACCCGGTTCCTCTCGTCTCGTTCCCGATTTGACATCCTCCCGCGCCTAAAGACGCGGGAATCCACGAAGTGGATATTCAGGTT
>CAKZPG010000101.1 GCA_937138675.1 uncultured archaeon
TAAATCGCGTAGAATCGGAATGCCGCCTCCCCGATTTGAACGGGGGACAGCTCGATCTTCAGTCGAGTGCTCTCCCAGTCTGAGCTAAGGCGGCGCAATCATTTCGACGCCAATGTCGGACAAGAGCGTTACGGAAACCGACGAACGGGCCGCGCGCGGGGCAATCGATCAGTATCATCGCGACAGCTGACAGTCACGATCGAGACAAAGAGCGAGTTCCACGGTAATATAGCCGTGTTCACTATGCTCCTGGTCGTGTGCTTCCCTGCGAGACTGTACTACTACCTCAGGAAGACTAAGCGGGTTGTCTGTCCCGAGTGCCGCGAGACAGCCGACACGAACGCGGGCGTCTGTTCGAACTGTAGCACGGACCTCGACGTCGCAGCGAGGTGCGCTGACGACAGGGAGTCGGCCGTCTACGGCGGTATCCTCGCTCGCTCGGCTTGTCGCGTTCCTCCGCGAGAGCCCGCTCCTCCTCTCGCACAAGCCACGCTGTCGGGTCTACGACCATCACACGGTGACCGTTCGGGGGTACGACCTCTGTATGAGCTGTACCACCGTCTATCCCGTCGGTAGCGGCTCGCTCGCGCTCGTACTCTTGCTCTCCGTCGTCGCACCCTCGCTTCCCCTGTTCGCGCTCTCGACGACTGGGCTCTACGCCGTCGCCGGCAGGCTCGCGGCTCCACTCGTCGTCTCCAATATGCTCCCGGACTCGGGGCGTCGAGACGCGCATGCTGGTGAAGGCGCTGCTGGCCGTCGGCCTCGCTGTCTGCGTCCTTCCGCTGGTCCTACACCCGGGCGACCGCCTCCAGACACTCGTCCCCGTCGGGGGGACTCTCGTCGCCTACGTCGCGTCTAGGGACCTGACCACGTTCGACAACTGCAGGGGTTGTCCGGCCGGAGCGTGAGTGGTTTCGCGACTGCCCGGGCTTCGAGTTTGACCACGCGCCCTGCGACGGCTGTTCGTCGTGTGCGATTCCACGGTCCGACGGTCAAGGCTGAGCGGAGGGCAGAACAGCTATGTGTAGAGAGTAGCCACTCCTCGCCGTGCTCGACGCCACCCTCACGACACTTCTCGCGCAGAACGACCGCCACGTCACGTCGCTCTCCGACGACCACTTCGCCGACGTGGTGACGGGCCAGCGGCCAGCCGTCGTATCTATCTGTTGTGCCGACTCACGCGTCTCACAGGAGGGGATGTGGGACCTCAACCGACCGGGGTGGCTGTTCACGCCAAGCACCATTGGCAACCAGACGTGGGACCTCGTCGACGGAGAGCGCGTCGTCGACGGGAGTGTCCTCTATCCAATCGTCGAGACGGAGACGGAGACGGCGCTGGTCGTCGGCCACACCGGCTGTGGCGCCGTCTCGGCGGCACTCGCGGCGGTCCGTGACGAGCGCTCGACGGCCGACTACCCACGCGGCGTCGCGAAATGGGTGGACCTGCTCGTCCCCGTCGTCGCGGACGGCCTCGCAGACGGCCGTGTCAGCCCCGACAGGGAGGCCTCGGTCGTCAACCAGCTGGTCGAGTTCAACGTTGACCGGCAGGTCGCGTTCCTGCGCGAGAGCGCGGACGTGCCAGACGACCAGTCTGTGTTCGGTGTCGTCTACGACTTCCAGAGCGTCTACGGCACCACACCGGGGCGCACGTATCTCGTCAACGCCGACGGCGAGACGGACACCGACGTGCTCCGGAAGCTGGTGCCCGACGATCATGAAGCGAGTGTCAAGCGCTTGCTCCCGCCAGAGGCGTAGCGAGCGGACAGTGACAGATCTGGGCTACTCCGGGATGCTCGCTGTCGCTCTGGCACAGAAGTGGGCTCGGGCGGGTTCGAACCACCGATCTCGGCCTTGTAAAGGCCGCGTCATAACCAGCTAGACCACGAGCCCTCGCTGGAAGGCACCGGGCACGGCGAATAACCGTTTCCCTCTCGCGCAAGGCTTAGGCGCGCCGACACCGATCGGCAGCCGTGGACCGTGACCGACTCGTGCGACTTGGCGCGACCGCCGCGTTGGTCCTCGTCCTTGCCGTTGGCGGGGCTCTCGCCTTCGATATCGTCGATCTTGACCCCGGTCCGACAAGCGACGACGGCACGGGTAGTCGGACCCTTGAGCTGACCGCGACCGTGACGGTTCGGGCGCCAGACGGAGCGGAGCGCGCCGAGATACGTGTCGCCGTCGCCGACAGCCAGGTCGAACGGTACAAGGGGCTGAGCAACACCGCGCCGCTGGACGACGGCGAAGGGATGCTGTTCGTCCACGGAGAGGAGTCCTCCTACGCCTACGTGATGCGCGAGATGAACTACCCCCTCGATATCGTCTTTGTTGACGCGAACGGGACGGTGACGACGGTCCATCACGCCGAACTTCCACCCGAGGGAGCGGGTGGCGGCGAGCTGACGCGCCATCGTGGACGCGGGAAGTACGTTATCGAACTCCCCTACGGCTACACGAACGAGACGGGGATCGCGGCCGGTGACCGCGTCGTCCTGCCAGAGCGCGGCCGGTGAACTTCCCTACCCTACCCTATTCGCTCACCGCTGACACCGTTCGCTGCTTGAGGGGAGGGCTTCCTGCTTCCACGACGCGCTTTGTAATCCGGCGCGACTGGTGTGAACGCCTCCCACAAACCCTTTTTTCGTCTGAGCGCTGGTATACAGAGTGGACATTGGTGCGCCGTCCGAAGACGACCCGTTTGAGGAGCAGCGCGAGCGCGCGGCGAACCCGATGCGCCGGCTGTTCGGCGAGTACGGTCGGCCGTACACTGGTCAGTTCGTCATCGGAGTCGTCTCTAGCGTTGCGGCCCGCAGTCTCGACCTGCTTCCGCCGCTGCTTCTCGGTGTCGCCATCGACGCCATCTTTCTGACAGGGGCACAAGAGCGGCCGCTTGACCTGCCGCTGGTCCGGGATGCGTGGCTTCCGAACGGCCCCGACGCCGTCTTTCTCGGATTTGCCGGCGAGGAGGCGCAGTTCGCCTTTCTGGTCGCCGGCGTCGCCGCCGCCTACGGTATCGGCGCAGTATTTCATTATATTCGTAACTGGGGCTGGAACTCCTTCGCCCAGAACGTCCAGCACGACGTCCGGACCGACACTTACGATCATATGCAGCGTCTCAACATGTCCTTCTTCGAAGACAAGCAGACCGGGGAGCTGATGTCGGTGCTGTCGAACGACGTCAACCGACTGGAGCAGTTCCTCAACGATGGGTTGAACACGGCTTCGCGACTTGTGCTGATGGTCGTTGGCATCGCCGCCCTCCTCATCTGGTTCAACCTGTCGTTGGCCGCCGTGGCGCTTCTCCCGGTGCCTGTCATCGCCGGGTTCACCTACCTGTTCGTGAAGCGGATCCAGCCGAAGTACGCTGAGGTGCGCAAGTCTGTGGGGACGGTCAACTCCCGGCTTGAGAACAACCTCGGCGGTATCGCGGTAATAAAGTCGTCCAACACCGAGAAGTACGAAGAAGAGCGGGTTGACGACGTCTCGCGGAGCTACTTCGACGCTAACTGGGACGCCATCCAGACTCGCATCACGTTCTTCCCCGCGCTCCGGGTGCTTGCAGGCGTTGGCTTCACCCTCACCTTCGTTATCGGCGGGCTCTGGGTTCTTCGGGGCTCGCCCCCGCTCCCACTGCTCTCCGGGGAGCTCTCGGCGGGTATCTTCGTCATGTTCGTTCTCTACACCCAGCGGTTCATCTGGCCGCTCGCGCAGTTTGGACAGATAGTCAACACCTACCAGCGCGCCCGTGCCTCCTCCGAGCGGGTGTTCGGCCTCATGGACGAGGTCGGACGGCTGGAGGCCGACGCCGACGCAGCCGACCTGACCGTCTCCGACAGCACCGTCAACTACGACGACGTCTCGTTCGGCTACGAAGGCGAGACGGTCCTCTCGGACGTATCGTTCACCGCCGGCAGCGGCGAGACAGTGGCGCTCGTCGGTCCGACCGGTGCGGGCAAGTCGACAGCGCTGAAGCTTCTCCTGCGGATGTACGACGTCGACGAGGGGTCGATCCAGGTCGACGGCCAGGACGTCCGTGACGTGACCCCATGGAGCCTCCGGGCTGCGACGGGTTACGTCTCGCAGGACACGTTCATGTTCTACGGCACGGTCCGCGAGAACGTCGCCTACGGGGCGTTCGGCGCGACAGACGCCGAGGTAGAGGCGGCGACGCGCGCCGCCGAGGCCCACCGGTTCGTCCGGAACCTCCCCGACGGCTACGACACGATGGTTGGCGAGCGAGGCGTGAAGCTGTCGGGGGGCCAGCGCCAGCGACTCGCCATCGCCCGAGCCATCCTGCGCGACCCCGAGATTCTGATTCTCGACGAGGCCACCTCCGACGTGGACACGGAGACGGAGATGCTCATCCAGCGCTCGCTTGACGAGCTCACCGCCGACCGGACGACCCTCGTCGTCGCCCACCGCCTCTCCACCGTCAGAAACGCGGACCGAATCGTCGTGCTCGACGAGGGGCAGGTGGTCGAGGAGGGCACCCACGAGGAGCTACTGGCTGAGGATGGCCTCTACGCCAACCTCTGGGGCGTTCAGGCCGGTGAGATAGACGACCTGCCAGACCAGTTCGTCGAGCGGAGCCGCGAGCGCGGGGCGCGGCGGTTCGACGACGGTACGCCCGCAGACCCGCCGGAGCCCGGCGACGACTGAGACTCTTTACCCCGTGGCCCGTGCGCCATCCGTGGACCTCGCAAGCGCAACCTGGACCGACGTACGCGACGCCGACGTCGACGCCGCCGTCCTGCCGGTCGGTAGCACCGAACAGCACGGCCCCCACGCCCCTCTCGGGACCGACGCCTTCCACGCCCAGAGTGTGGCCGAGGCGGGGGCAGCTGCCCACGACGGAGAGGTAGTCGTTGCACCGACTGTCCCCGTGGGTATCGCAGAGGAACACCGCGCGTTCGACGGCACGCTCTGGGTGTCGCCGGCGACGCTCCGGGAGTACGTCGACGAGGTAGTCCGCAGCCTCGCCGACGTCACCGACGTCGTCGTGGTCGTCAACGGCCATGGGGGGAACGTTGTGGCGCTCCGCGAGGCGACGGCAGGCGTCACCCGCGACGGCGACTGCTACGCCGTCCCGTTCACGTGGTTCGACTCGGTCGACAGCGACGCAGCGGCGCGCGAGGCCGGCGTCGACTCGGTCGAGATGGGCCACGGCGGCCCAGTCGAGACGGCGCTTCTCCGACACACCCACCCCGGCCTGGTTCGCGAGGACCGGACGGAGCGAGCACGCGACGAAGGAGCGCCCAGCTGGGGGGAGTGGGTAGCGGGGGTAAACCTCGCGTACGACGCAGTAGAGTTCACCGAGAGCGGGGCAGTAGGCGACCCGACGGCGGGGCCGGCCGAGATGGGCAAGACGCTCTTGGACACCGCGGGCGCAGCGCTCGCAGAGGTGTTGACGGCGGCGCGGGAGCGCTAGTCCTCGCTCTCGTCATCTGCGGCGGCCTGAAGCGCAGAGCGAAGCTCCGGCATCGTGCTGGTGAGGGCGTTCGCCTGCTCGCCGGCGTCGACGACGAGCGTCAGCGTCTCCTCGACGTCCTCGATTGCCGCGGCGAGGTCGGCAGCATCATCGAACGCGTCGGCGCGCTCGCCGACCGAGAACCACTTTTTCGCCTGCCGAAGCTCATCTTCTGCGTCGCCGACGTCGAGCGCCGCCCCGAGGCCGTTGAGCACGCCGATGATGTTGTCGGCCTCCGTGTCCCACACGGCGTCTGCGGCGGGGAGCTCCGCCCGCGCCGCTCCGAGGTGGGTCTCAACGTCGCTCCGCATCTCGTCTGCGGCCTCGCCGAACAGTTCGTCGTCGCCAAGTGTCGACTGGCTCATACCCGTATGAACGAGCGGGGATAACGTAAACCTCGACCCGGGAGCGGAAGTGAAATTATGGGGCGTCAACCGAGCCGACTCGCATCCGCGGGTAGCCGTCCTCCAGTCGCATCTTGGCCTCAACGACGACACCCTCGTGTTCCACCCGAAGGTCGACCTCCATCAGCTGACCCGTCAGCTCCGTGTAGCCGTGGTCGCTCTCGGCCGCGACGGCGTCGTCGTCGATGCGCACGTCGACGGACTCGCAGGCCGGCTGGTTCTCGATCGACTCTGCGATCGCTCGCTCCAAGCTTCGGGTGTTCTCCGTGCTGACGGGTGTCCCCGCGAACTGGTGATAGAGCGACCCGAACTTGATCCCGGCCTCGAAACACGTACGCTCGGCCTCTGTCGCATCCATATTCCGGAGAGGGCGGCCGCCCACTTAGCGGGTCGGCTTCGGCGCCAGACGGACGACTTATGAACTCCCTCGCATACGCTCTCAACGAGAATGACGGACGACCCGGTGTTGCTCACCGGCGCAGGCGGGCGCGTCGGGCGCGCCATCCTCGATGGGATCGGTGACGCCCACGAGTGGCGCCTCCTTGACCGCGAACCTATCTCGAGGAGCCGTCTTCCCGAGTCGGTCGCCGACGCCGAACGGGTTATCGGCGACGTGACTAAGCCGGCGACCGTCCGTGAGGCCGTAAGGGGCGTCTCGACAGTCGTTCACCTCGCGGGCGACCCCCGGCCCGAGGCGCCGTGGGAGAGCGTGCTGACGAACAACGTCGACGGCACGCAGACGGTGATGGCCGTCGCCGCCGAGGCTGGCGTCGGCAGCGTCGTTTTCGCCTCCTCAAACCACGCAGTCGGCGCCTATGAGACCGAGGAGCGCACTCCCGAGATGTACCGCGCCAGCGACGAGTTCCGTCTTGACGGAACCGAACTCCCTCGCCCGAGCAACCTCTACGGCGTCTCGAAGGCGGCCGGCGAGACGATCGGGCGATACTACCACGACTCGCAGGGCCTCTCGGTCGTCTGCGTCCGGATTGGCAACCTGACACAGGGACATCCGCCCCGGAACTACGAGCGCGGGCAGGCGATGTGGCTCTCCTACCGCGACTGTGCGCACCTGTTCGACCGCTGTATCCGCGCGGACTACGACTTCGAGATTGTCTACGGCATCAGCAACAACGAGCGGCGGTACTACTCTATCGAGCGCGCCCGCGAGGCGCTCGGCTACGACCCACAGGATGACTCGGCCGAGTTTCATCTCGACGGGTCGCCCCGCTAGGGCTCAGAACAGCCCGTCGACGTCTTGTTCTCGTGTCCGTCGCCGGTCGACAAGCGACCGCAAGCGTCCGTAGACGAGGTCAGCCTCCCGGCCGACGACGAGGTCGGTCAGGAGCGCTCCGAAGCGTCCGCGCCCCGCGTCGGCATCGACACGCGCGTACCGAACCGCGTCCGCGATGACCGCCTCGTCGTAGCCGCTCGTCGCCGCGACGGCCGTCGCCGCCCGTCCGAGTTCGTCGGGCGAAAGCGCCGCTGGGTCGACCGCCTCACCCGCGACCCGAAGCTGAGGGGGATCGGCCGGGTTGGTAAGCGCCGCCCGGAGCGGCCCCGTCTCAACCGGACTGTCCGCACAGAGCCACTCGCGCGCCCGGGCTGCTCGCCCCGTGGGCGGGTCACCATCGGCCATGTGCGTGATTGCCGCCGCCGCGAACACGAGACCGGCGACGCGGTCTGGAGGGCCGGCACGCGCGAACGCGACCCGAGCAGCCGCTGTCCGGCCCACGGTGAGGAGCGCCGCGCCTGCAACGAGTCCATCATCGTCCACGCCCCACCAGACACGGCCCGGTCACATATGCTACGTGGCCCGTGCCGGGTAGTAGTGGGGGTTATACCGTCTCTGCAGATGAGCAAGGTGAGTGCCTCGGGGCTTGACCCCGAGGCGGTTCACGATACGGTGAGTACAAGACCGAATGATACGACATTGCAGGAACACAAGTCGCCGTGACTCGGACTGTGGATTCACGCACCAAGACAACCGTGAAAACAAGGAGTTCAATTGCGTGAACTACCCCACCTTGCTCGACCTGACAGCCTCGCTGAGAGTGGGGCTTAGCGCCTACACCACGGCTAAACTGCGGGTACGAGAATCGCGCGGACGACAACGCGGCGAAAAACATCGGACTGCAGTATCTCCGTCGCAGCCAGACTGGGAGCGACAGAGGCGCACCCTTGGGCGTGCGCTTGAACAGCGGGTCGGTGAAGCTGAACGGAAGCTATTCTCTTGCCGACAGCAAGTCGGTCAGAACGGGAGTCCACGCCGAATCTCACGGCTTTAGCTGTGGGTAGCTCAAGGCTCCGTCGGGGGCGTTCGGTACGGTGTGGTCGTTCGTATCTTGAGCCAGGGCCGCGAGACCCACGTATCCGTCGACCAGACTCGTCCGTATTCGGTGAGGGAGCAACGGGCGAGCGCGAGCAAACCGTAGTCGGCCGGCTCGAGTCAGTGATCCTCGTCGTCGTAGACCGACAGCACCGGCGCATCGAGGACCCGGACTGCACGCTCGGTGACGCTTCCGACCAGTCGTCGGTCGAGACCTGTCCGGCCGTGCGTGCCCATCACGACGAGGTCGGCGCCCGTCTCGTCGACGTACGACTCGATCACACGGATCGGTCGCCCATCTCGGACCGTTTCGATGGCGTCGACGCCCGCCGCGGTGGCGCGGTCGAGGACGTCTACGACCGGGTCCGAGGGCCGCCCGTCGGCCGCGTGAAGCGCGTGGACCGTCCCTCCGGACGCGGCCGCTATCTCTGCGCCGAGGTCGGCGGCACGAGCTGCGTGGCGGCTCCCGTCAGTAGGGACGACGACCGTCTCGTATGTCGGGAGCGAGTCGACCGCGCCGTGGACGACGAGAACGGGGACGGGAGAGGTCCGCACAAGGTGGGTCGCGACACTTCCAAGAAGATAGCGGTCGAGCCCTGTCCGCCCGTGCGTGCCGGCCGCCACGAGGTCGACATCGCCCACCCTGGCCCGGTCGTCAAGGACCGCGCGCACCTGCCCCTCAACGACGCTTGTCTCGACGGGCACGCCCGCGGCCCGCGCATCCTCGGCGACGCGGTCGACCGCCGCGTGCGCCTGGTCGTGTGCTCGCCTCGCCTGTCGCTCTGCGAGTTCGGGGGCGGCGCCGGCGGCGCTCCCGCCGAAATCCACAGGGTCAACGATCGAGAGCGCCTCGATCCGGCCCTTGAGGATGGCCGCAAGCGCCGTCGCGGAGGCTGCCGCGCCGCGCGCGCAGGGGCTGTCGTCCGTTGCGACCAGAATTGCCTTGCTCATACTGCACAATACTCACACCACAAACTTAGCCGTGTCGCCAGGGACGACGAATCACGTCGGCCACTAGCCGACGCGGGCAAGGAGTACGAACCCGACCGCGATGAGGACGCTCACGACCGCGACAAGTGGAAAGGCGATGTCGACGCCGGCCTCGGTCGCGACGTATCCAAAGACCGCGGGACCGAGGGCGCTTCCGACGGCGGAGGTAGTCTGTATCACGCCGAACAGCCCGCCACTCGACTCCGCCGATGCGTGTTCCGAGATGATCGCGTTCTTCACCGGCGAGCAGCCATAGACCGCGAACCCGAGGAGCGCGAACGCCGCGGCGAGTAGCGCCGTCGCCGAAAGCCCTCCAGTGCCCCCGCCCCCGACAGTGAGGAAGTATGTGGCACCGAGGACAATAGTGGTAGTCCCCGCCGCGGCCGTGCCCAGAAGGTGACGGTTCAGTCGGTCCGCAAGGCTACCGATCCAGATGGAGGCGACGGCGCTGGCGGCCAGCATCACGAAAAACAGGCCGTTCGCAAGCGACGTAGAGCGGCCTAGTCCGTCAACTAAAAAGCCGGTCGCGAACGTGTGGAGCGCGCGCAACTGGAGCGAGATCAAAAGCGTGAGGAGCGCGAGGACGACGACGGTAGGCGTGATGCGAAAGCGGAGGGTAGCCGCAAGCGACTCACGCGCTCGGGCGACAAGGCCGTCCGCGGATCCGCTGCCCCCGGGCTCTGTCTTCCCGCCGTCAGAGACGGTCGCGGGTCGGTCCGCCGCTCCGTCCGGGTCGCGAAAGAACACCTGAAAGACGGCGACAAAGACGAGGCCGCCGAGCGCCGCCACGACGAGCGCCGCGCGCCAGCCGAACAGCGCCGCGACACCGCCAACACCGAGCGGCGCTCCCGCGACACCGAGCATTCCGCCAAAGCCGAACACGCCCATCGCCTTGCCCTCCGTCGCGTCCGACTCAATGTCGCTCACGAGCGACATTCCCGTCGGATGGTAGGTGCTGCCGCTGATGCCAGCGAGCACCTGCGCAGCGAGCAGCGCCTCATACGAGCTTGCGGCGCTCGCGACGACAAGACTCCCAGCCATCCCCGCGAGGCCGAGGACGAGGACACGCTTTTTTCCGGCCCGGTCGGCGACGAGGCCAGCCGGGAGCTGAAACACCGAGTACATCACGAAGAAGACGGTCAGAAGCAGGCCAGCTTGTGCGTACGTGATGTTGAAGTCGGCAACAAGCAGCGGGATGACCGGCGGGAGGACGATCGAGTAGAACTCGTTGACGCCGTGCGAGAGGCTGATCAGCCCGACGTTCCGGGGATAGCGGATCTCACGGTATTCGGAGAGCAGGTCCCGCATGGATGATGTCCTGTATAATTGCCCGCGGCGGTATAATACGTCGCGATCCGGCGCGAAACGCCGTCAGTCGTGGGGGCTACCTGACGACCGTCACGGGGACGGGCGACCCGCGCACGACCGATTCGGCCACGCTCCCGACGAGCAAGCGGGACATCCCTCGTCGGCCGTGGCTCCCGAGGACAACGTGGTCGATATCGTTTGTCTCGGCGTAGGCAACGACCTCATCGGTCGGGTCGCCCACCGCGTGGACTGTCCCGACCTCAGCGCGGTCGCCGACACGCTCCCGGACCGCCGAGAGGATCTCGTCCGCCTGCTCTCGTGCGGACTCTTCTGGGTCGTCGCTCGCGGCGCCGTCCGGGTTGAACACGTACAGCGCCGTGAGGTGGTCCGGGTCGAACTGTGCCACCGCGAGGTCAAGTGCGGCCTCGGCCGGGTCAGAGCCATCGTAGGCGAGCAAGATGTTCACGCTATCAAGCCGCTTTGGGCGCGGACAGTGTATAATACTGTGGAGTCGCATCCAGGCGGGGAACGCGGCTGTCGGGCGATCCCGACCGTCGTCGAGATCGGATGACAACGGTTCAGACGACAGAGCCACGTCTGGTCGCTAAGGTGAGGCGACGGGAGCCACAGATACGCCGGTCCACCCGCAGGCTCGTTCGGCTCGCGCTCAGTTTTCTTCCTCTGCTGGTCGCCGCGCTCATCCGCGCCACGCGGCTGGAGACGCACCGTCGGTCTGCGCGCCGCTCTCGACAGGGTTCCAGCACCGTGAGAACACCGGGGACTGCACTTACACGGGGAAGTGCCGACCGGCCGACGGTGACGATACGTCTCACGAGTCCAGCGTTCGGGAATTCCGAGTCGATTCCGCGTCGGTTCGGCTACACGGGGGCGAACGTGAACCCCACCGCTCGCGATCTCGGGTGTCCCACGGGAGGCGGAGTTGCTTGCCCTCGCATACGCTGAACCCACCGCGGCGGGACCGGCCGCCCCCAAGATCCCGCTTGAACGAGTCCGCCCCGGTCGCCTCGCCGCCAGTCGAATGGCTCATCTCGCGGGTTGTGATCCCCATCATGCCCTAAATTATCAGGATACCGACCGCCTCGTCGCCGTTTCGGTCTATGGCGCCGCGGCCGACTATGTCGCCGACCCAACAGGCCTGGCGGGGTGGTGACCCCACCTCACAACGGTGGAGTCGTTAGTCGTCCGCGGACGCCGACTCCGACTCCGACTCCGACTCCGACTCCGCGCGCGGCACTGTCACGTCGGTCAGAGCTGCCTCAACCTGCTCGCGCCGGGCCTCGAACTCGCCCGGGAGGACGAGACGCCCGCCGAGGTCGGAGAGTGGTTCGTCGCTGTCGTAGCCGGGGTCGCTCGTCGCGAGTTCGAACAGGATGCCGTTGCGCTCGCGGAGGTAGACCGACCGGAACCAGTGACGGTCGATCTGTGGCGTCGGAGAGAGCCCCATCGACCGGACGGCCGAGCGCACGGACGACTGGTCCTCGTCGGTAGGGGTCTGAAAAGCGACGTGGTGGACCGTTCCGTGGCCTTGCCGGCCACCTTTGACCGCAGGGACGACGTCGACGTACCGCCCGACCGGGCCGCTCGCCGCAAAGCGCGTTCGCTCGTCGCCGTCGGCGGTCGCTGGCGCGTCGGCCGTACCGACGCGGTCGAGGCCCAGCGTCTCCAAGAGCTCTATCGTGGAGTAAGGGTCTGCGACCCACAACGTGACGGAGTGAAAGCCACGGAGCGCCACGGACTCGGGGACAAACTCTGTCCACGGAACGGTCGGGTCGGCGTCAGGAATCTCGACCGCGACGAGTTCGACCGGGAGGCCATCGGGGTCGCGGAAGGGCAAGACGGGGTCGCCGAATCGCTCCTCACGAGCGTCGTAGTCGACGCCGTGAGCATCGAAGCGATCCTCCCAGTCGCCGAGGCTGCCGACGGGGACGCGAAAGGCAGTGCGCGAGACCTGTCCGCTTCCAACCGCCCCGCTGCGCATCGACTCCCACGGGAAGAAGGTCATACTGGTGCCCGGAGTCCCTTCCGCATCCGCGAAAAAGAAGTGATAGGTGTCGGGGTCATCCTGATTTATCGACCGTTTCACGAGGCGGAGCCCCATCGTCTCGACCCAGAAGTCGAGGTTACGCTGGGGGTCGCCGGCGATACACGTCACATGGTGGATACCAGGGGTGGGCGCGGGGGCTGCCATTGGTGTAGATAGGCGCCCCGGGAACTTCAAGCCGCGCTAACGTGTGCGTCACCGCATCTCGTCGAGCGAGACGGCGGCCGCCATGTCGGCGGTGACCCACTCCGTGAGGTACCGCTCCGGCGACGATCCGACAGGAATGAGGGTGACCTCCGATGGGTCGTTGGGGTCGTCAAACAGGCAGACCAGGTCGGCCTGCGGGTCCTGGCTCGCCGGAGGCGAGCGTTTGCTCGTGCTCACGCTACCCACCCCCTGCGTCGCGCGACAGGAGCCACGACCGGTGCCGGCCAGGCGCTCTACGGCCAGACAACGCGCCACACCCCGGACACCGGCTCCGGGTGTGCGTACACTCTGTCCACGACTCGATAGACGAACGGCCGTTGTTTCGGAACATGAGTAAGCATTTGGCAAATAATACATATACTTGGTGGATTCAGTCTCATTTAGCCGGGGGATTCGACCCGGTGTGGGCTTTGAGCGGATACAGCATCGATCGTTTAGCTGAAAGTAGGCGCTAAGCCCCCACCCTCAACGAGTACCGCAGTCCGCTGA
>CAKZPG010000102.1 GCA_937138675.1 uncultured archaeon
GCCTCTGTGGTGTCTTAAAACTATCGTACACGGTGGGAAATCCAGCCGTGCTATCATCGGTGGGGATGTACGCTATTGTCCGCTTGACCCGCGCCTGAAGACACGGGTATGCGCTCGCACTATGTATCAACAGTGCCTGCTTGTTCTCGCGCTTGAACACCGTCGGGAGCGTGGTGAGCACCGTACTACCTGATTCGACCGGAGGGGAGTACGCGCGGCGGGGAACGTGTGCGCAACTCGTGCGGGCGTTGTCTCCCCTTCCTGTCCGCGTCTTCGACGCTCGCTGAGAACGGGAGTTCACCGCCTTCAAGTCCTCTTAAACGCGTGCGAACCGATTAAGCGCTGTTCCGTCGACCTGTGGGACCGTCTCGTGGGGGCGCCCGACGACGAGGTTTGCCGCTCGGTCCTTTCCGATGCCCGGGATCGCGCGCAGTTCATCCATCGACGCCGCGTTGAGGTCGAGCGGGTAGGGTACGCCGGTGACCGACCGGTAGCCCCAGTCGACGACGGCGATGTCCACGGCTTTGCCCAGCTTTCGTTCGCCTGGCACCGCGACGAGCAGAGCGTAGGTTCCGAGCTGTCTCCCGAACGTCTTACCGCCCTCGTGGTACTCCAAGTGGACGTCCGGGAGGACGGTTCCCGGCGGTGCAACGCGTTCGAGCATCTGGTTGTCAACCTCTTCACGAACCGCGCGCTTGTATCGCTTGAACTGGGTTTTGTGTTCGCGCGCGAGGGCCGCGCCCGTCTCGGCCATCTCCGTTCCCTCGAATGCCATCACCTGCCGGATGTTCACCCGGCGGAGTAGCAGCCCTTCGTCCAGCACGCTGTCGAGAAACGCGCGGTTGTGTTCAAACGTCTCCGCGCGTTCGCCTGCCAGCCCGTGGACGAGATTGATCCCCGGGAGCAGTTTCGGGAGCCGACGGGCCGCGTCGGCCCCGTAGGTGGGCGCGTCTAACCGATCCTCGCCGGGGCGCCAGCCTGCCGCCTCGTTCACCACGCGGACCGCCTCGAGACACTCTTCAGCGGTAACGAGCAGGTTGTTCTCTTCTTGCACCACTGGGTCTGCGGACTCCAGTCCGAACGCCGCCGTATCACCCGGAGTGTTGTGTTCGCCGATAATCTCGATCCCCTCGCGTGAGCGCTTGGGGTAATCAACGATCGTCACCGGGTTCATATTGTCGAGGTGGAGGGTCCGGAGGTCGGGCGCCACGTCCCTGATCCCCTCGTAGAGTCGCCGAAGAGCGTCGGGGTTCGGCGCCTCTCCGTCGCCGCCGAACGCCAGGATATCTGCCTGCCGACCGATCCGGAAGTGCGCAACGCCGTGGTTCGAGAGGGCATCAACCTCGTCGACCACCTCGCGCGCCTCGCGGAAGCCGGGGTCGCCGTACATCGGCTCCGTACAGAACGAACAGCGGTAGGCACAGCCCCGTGAGGTCTCGAGTTCGGCGATGAGGTAGTCGGGATGGTTCGGGTGCTGTTCAACGACGAACGCGCCCTGCCGGGCCCAGCGCGCCACCTCGTCGTAGTCTCGGTAGCGGTTCTCGAACCCCTCTAAGCCGCTGTTGACGAGATCGTACGCCGCAGCCTCCACATCCGCCATCGCCACGAAGTCGTAGTCAAGATCGTCGCGCGCCATGTCCTGTGCGCCCGCGTTCTCCTCGCCGACACCGAAGCGGACGGGGCCGCCGAGCAGAGTGGTTCCGTCTGCAGTCCAGGCTAGCTCGCGCACCTCGTCCGGTTCCGCAGGGGTCCCCCCGACGTACTTCCCGGGGACGGTCATCCCGCCGGTGTACGCTAAGAGGTCGGCGTCGGCCACGTCCCGCCACCGCGAGCGCTCGTCGCGCAAGCTGTCGATCGTGTGGTAGACGATCTGCTGCTCGGGCACGCCCGCGTCGACGAGTGCACCCGCGGTGTAGCGCGGATACGTCGAGATGTAGGGTGGGACCCCGAAGTGGGCAGGTTCGTCGACGTAGCCGTCGACGATGGTCACGGTCAGATCAGTGGGGTCCCTCATTATATGATATCGCCGTTCCTCGGCAAAGTATCGTGCGGTCGGGCCGCGGGGCTCAGCTGCTCATCTCGACGGCGCCGTTCGTGAGCGGGTAGATGGCCCCCTCGACGCGCCAGTCTGCCGTCTGTGGCATCACTCTCTCCCGGACTGCGACGTCGGTCCCCACGGCAGCGGCAAGGGCGTCGAGGGCGTCACCGTCAGCGTCAGCGCTGATACGGTCCGCGAGCGAATCCGGGGCGGTGACATGGTCGCGCAGACCTGCGAGGTTGTGTTCGCGGCGCTGGCACTCACTCTGGCCAGACCCTTTGTACCGCTCGTCGTGGAGGCCAAGACGGGCAAGAACGGCCGCAGGGTATGTCTCCATCAGGCGCGGCCGGGAGTCGGAGCCCGCCGCGCGCGCTTTTTCGGTGTCAAACGGCAGGACCCACGCCACGCCTGCGGTCGCGAGCGGTCGCAGGACACCGACCATCCCGTGGTAGGTCTGTTTTTTAACGAAGAAGTGGTACGGAGAAAAAGAGTCGAGAACCTCGTCACAGGCCCGCCGCGCGTAGGTCCGGTCGCCCGGCGTCGCGTCCTGACACGCCGCGTCCATCGCAGAGGCATCGTCGTACGTCGCAACGGCGTCGAGTGTCTCGCGCCACGTCGTCGCGCCCAGCCCGTGAGCAACGGGCACGGGGAGCGAGAATGGGAAGTCAAGGCCGACGGCGGTGCCGTCAAGACCGCAAATAAAGGAGACGAGTGCATCGGTCGTCGCAACGGGGTCGGTCCCGGTAGGGGCGAGGCGCTCGCTCGCGGGCGCACAGCCGACGAGTTTGAGCTCTCCGTCCGTCCGCTCGCACTCGGCGATCCAGACGTTTTCACGGGCATCGCGCGCGCCACTAAAGTCGACGCCGACGACGCGATCAGGTGGGTCCACGAACGCCTATCGCGCTGCGCGCACTCGACAGTTCCGTCGGCGGGCCAACGTTGATACCGTGTTCCGCCCAACATCCCTCTATGCCACCGACGATGGAGATCAAGTGTCTCGATACGGACTGTGTTCTCGACATGTTTGAGAACCACTACACCTACGATGTCCCTGACGACTACGGCGTCGCGGACCTGACCTGCCCGGCTTGCGGAGGGGCGGATCTCGAAACGATCGAGTTGTAGTACGGCGTCCGTTGCGTATAACTGTCGCGCGGACCAACCTAACTCCAATGAGTGCTTACGACAGCGACCGAACTTGGGGCACAAGCATATGAGTGGCCTACGCGAGTTCGGCGAGAACGCCGCGGCGGCAGTACTCGAACGGGTCGGACGCGGGATGAGCCGCGTGCAAGAGAAGCGCCCGATCGCCTGCGACCTACTAGAGTCTGACGACGCCTACCTCGTGGTGTTCGACGTACCCGGCGCGGAGCGAAGCGACGTCCAGGTCCGGTATCTCGACGGAAAGGTCCAGATTCAGGTCGACCGGTTCCGCGAGTTCCACGAGGGGTTCGAAACGGTGTTCCCGGGGCGCGGCCTCTCGCTTGACGGCGTGGCGCCCCTCCCCGACGACGCGAGCGTTGAGGCCCAATCCGCGTCTGCGACCCTTGCCGAGAACGGTACACTCCGGGTCCGGGTGCCGAAGCGACGGCCCGATCACGAGAGCGAAGTTGAAGTTGCCGACGAGGACGGCCCGGAGCGGGTCGAAATAGATAACGGAGCGGACGAGGCCCACCACGATGACGAGGCCCACCACGATGACGAGGTCGCTTAGCGCAGGTCCTCGATGCCCGCCGTAGGGTGTAAACAGTTCGAACTGCGTCCCGCCGACCGTCATCGCGATACGCTCGGCGTTTTCGGTCCCTACTTACGCGTCTGGATCGGACTCACTTGCTTCGCTCGACTGTTGAGGAAGGGATCTTGGCGCCTTGATCCGTGGTGAACTACCCTGACCTCCCGCGCTCAGGGCTACCTGCACCTCGCTTGTTGAGGACAGGGCTTCCTAATTCTGCGTCGGAGCTAAAATCGCTCAGTTCGTTCGCCCCGCTCAAGACGGGCCGGAGTCGACGTCGATGTCTGCGTCGGGGTCGACCACCCGGTCGACCTCGGGAGGGGTCTCCCAGTCGGTCGTGAGTTCGAGCAACTGTGCAAGCATCCGGCCCGTCGCGCCCCAAACGGTGTACCCGTCGACGTGGAAGAAGTGGAGACGGATCTCGCCGTAGTGAGGGTGTTCTCGGCGCTCTGAGTCGTAGTTGTTGAGGTCGACGAGGCCAGCGACGGGCAGCGCCACCACCTCGACGACCTCGCGGCCGTCAGGGACGTACTCGCGGTCGCCGACGCGCCCGACGAATGGCCGGACACCGTACTCGCTTATTGTCCGCACGTCGTCGAGCTTGCCGACGATGTCGGCCTCCCCTGGCCGGAGGCCGATCTCCTCGTCGGCCTCGCGGAGGGCGGTCGCACGCAGGTCGGTGTCGCTTGGTTCGTGCCCGCCACCGGGAAAGCCCATCTGTCCCGGGTGCTGGCCGAGGTTGTCGGCCCGGCGGATGAACAGCAAGTAGTCGCCGTCGGACCGGGAGACTGCGCCCACGAGTACCGCCGCCGATCGGGGCTCGTCACCGACGGGGGTCGGGTCGTGCGCGCGGACACCGGACAGGTCAAGTCGCACCGGTCGCCATAACGGCCCCCCACGTACTGTGCCTGTCGGTGCGCAGGACGGTCTGACGGTCGGTTGCGTGCTCCCCCCCCTACTCCTGTATCGCCGCCAGCGCGTTGTCCAGGCGCGCGCGCACTCCGCTAGCGTCGGCGACGGGCGCCCACGCCTCAAGATCGTAGGTCGCGTCAAGCAGGAGTTCGACCCGCTCCCGATCGGCCGCGCCCACCGCCCGTGCCGCAGCCTCGCGCAGGCGCCGCTCGGCGGCCTCAACGACCACCTCACGCTCGACGGTCCGCTCGGGGACGTCGAGGATCTGGGGTAGGTCCTCGCCTCCCGGCGGGAGGCGTGGGAGCGCACCCGGGCCGGCTACGTAGAGCCGGTCGTTCCCGTCGTCGACCGCGACGATCTGGAGGCGGTGCTCGGCCCCGTCGAGAGCCTCAGCGAGTGTGTCGTCTGCCACGGAATTACCGGCGCGAAAAGCAACCTCCTCGACCGCACGCTCCAGTTCCGCTGGCGTCAACGCACCGAACTGGTCGACCAGCCCGGCGAGTTCGTCGCTATCGATCATCGCTTGACCTCTGCGAGGTCCATTGCAGCGGCTTCGGCGACGGATCCAGGGTCAAGCGGAGCCGCCTGCCACGCCGGGAGTCGCGGCGGCGCGTCGGCGGGCGGTGCGACCGCCTCGGCGTAGTGGTCGACCTGTTCTTCCTCGCGGTCGCGGTCGTACGAGAGCCCGTTGAAGCCGGCCTCGGCCTCGTAGGTGTCGACGTACCGCGCCGCTGTCTCGCGGTAGTCCGCCCGGAGCGCGGCGTACTCGACGTCGACACCGTGGCCGATCACACCGCGGAGGAGCCGGCCGCCCACATCGGCACTCATTGACGCCAGCCCGCCCGCGCCCGACACCGACCGGTGGCCGTGTTTGTGGACACCGAGATCGACCTGTGCGGTGCCCGCAAAGCCGACGCGGTCGAACGCCGTGTCAAGGACGCCTACTTCGAGCCCCCAACTACGCTCGAGGGGAAGCGCAGCCGCGAACTCGCGGGTCGCGGCGAACTCGCCGGCAAGCGCGTACCGAAAGGCCGCAAGGTAGTCGAGCAGCGGATGCTCGCGCGTGTCGTGGCGAGCCGCGAGCGACTCGACTAGCGGTTCATAGAACAGGCGGGTAAGCCGACCATAGAGCTGTCGTGGCTCCCTTGGCGCCGGCGACTCCACCCGCGCGTAGTAGCCCTTCGAGAATGCGTGGCCGCGGAAGAGTGGGTAGAGCAGCCGACGGACTGTCCGGCGGTGGAACGCCTTGGCGTCGACGTCGTGGACAACAACGTACGACGGGTCGGCGGCGATTGCGACGCCGAGGCCGAGCCAGAGGTCCCGACCCTTCCCACCCGGGCCGTCGAGACCGGCCTCAGTCAGTCGGTCTGCGATGCGCGGGCCGCCACACCAGCACGTCGAGAGTGGGAGAGAGAACTCGGCGAGCCAATCGTGAATCGGCCCCACACGCTCCCTGGGCGCCCGGAGCGCGACGACCACTTCGACTGGGTCGAGGGCGGCGAGTTCAGCGAACACCCGTTCGGTCGCCGGTGCGCCGTGGTCACGCTCGGTCATCGGCACGACGACCGTCGCCTCCCCTGTCGGCGCCGGGGGGGCTGCGTCCCCGAGGTCGTGGAGCGTCGTGATGCGCTCCTGGGCGTACTCCATCACCAGCGACAGGGCGTGACTGAACTAAAGTCCGTTCCCCGCTGGGCAGCTTTTTGTCCGCGCCTCCCGAGTTAGTTACCGTGAACTCAGTCCGCAAGGGTCTCCGTGACGGCGATCTTGAGAAGGATACGTACGACCGGGTAATCTGCGCGTCGTGCGAACAGACGCTGAAGACCCGCAACGACCCCGAGGAGGTGTTTTCGATCCGAATCTGTCCCGTCTGCGAAACCGAGTACAAAGACCTGCGCTGACACCCGTGAGTGCCTACGCAAACGTCTCGTCGAACGCCCGCGCGCCCAGCGGGTCGAAGGTTCCAGCCGCCAGGTTCTCCCGGACGTGTGTCGGCCGCCCTGACCCGACGATCGCTGCCGTCACCGCCGGGGCGCTCCGTGCGAAATTGAGCGCCTTCTGTGCCGGCGTGTCACCGGCAACCGTCTCAGCAACGGCATCTGGCAGTGACACCGCGAGCGCGCCCTGCCCGAGCGGCGCGCTCACGAATACGTTCACCCCGGCCTGGTCGGCGTAGCCGAGCGCGCTCAACGGCTCCTCGCCCCTGTCGACGGCGTGCGCCCGCGTGGTGAACGCGTCGGCCATCGTCGCGCTGAACGGGAGCTGAATCGCCGCCAGTCCGTGGTCAGACGGGTCGCGCCCGACTCGTTCTGCAGCCCGGCGCGCGCGCCCGATGACGGCCGGGAGCGAGAGGTGGCCGTCGTCGTCGGGTGGCACTCGGAAGGCGTCCCACGTCGCGACACCGTACGCGCCGAGATCGCCCGCCTCGCGGCGCTCCTCAAGACGAACGAACGCCTCGGTCAGGAGGTCGTAGACGGCCTCACGCGAGCGCGCCGCCAGCTGCGTCTCGGGGTTGTGGACATAGTAGAGATCGACGGTGTTGAGGCCGAGCGTCACGAGCGAGCGGTCGAGCATCGCATCAAGAAACGCCGGTGTCATCGCGTGGCTTCCCCGCGCGAGGTCGTCAGGCGAGAGCGGGCCGTTCTCGACGAACGTTCGGCGGATGTGCGCGCTGGGGTCGTCCGGTCGGGAACCGTCGAACGGGACGAACCCGCCCTTCGTAGCGACGACGACGGCCTCGCGGTCCACCGCCGCCTTGCGGAGCGCCTCGCCGACAACCCGCTCGCTCCGCCCACAGCGGTAGTTCGCGGCGGTGTCGATGAGGTTCGCACCCGACTCCAACCCTTCGACAAGCGCCGCGCGGTAGCGGTCGTCGACGGCCTCGGTTGGGTCGCCGAGGTAGGTGCCCATGCCGACTGATGAGACCACGCCCGGGCCGAACCGGCGGAAGTAGGTTCGGCCGTAGGCGTCACCGAACCGACCGCGGTACGCCCAGGTCGCCTGGCGCGTCGCCATCACACTGTCCCGTTGAGCGCGCGGAACACACGGTCAATGAGGTCGTTCCGGTCCGGTTCCGAGATACCGCGCCCGTCGCCGTCGGTTCGCGCGACCGGGATCTGCCCGCCGCCCATCCGGGGGTGGCCCCCGCCGGTGCCGGCGGGGCAGTCCCCGGCGACGCTCTCGAGTGTCCGGCCCATGTGGACGCGGTCATCACGCGAGCGCCCGGAGAGATAGACAGTGCCGTCCGACTCGCCATAGACGACGACAGCGGTGATCCCCTCGAGTCGCATCAGCTCGTCTGCGGCCTGCGGGATGGCGTCAACATTCGATATCGCTCCGACGTCGCTGACAGCGAACGAGCCCCGGACCTCCCGGCCGGCAATGGCCCGAGCCTTTGTCTCAAGTACATCGGACCCGACCTGCGGGTTCGCGATTCGGTCGAGCAGTTCCTCGTCGACACCGGGGTAGAGGTAGCCCGCGGCCGCAAAGTCACGTGCGGAGGCGCCTTTGGTGAGCTGGTCCGTGTCCGCGAGGATGCCGTAGAGCAGCCCGGTCGCGGTTGCTGAGGGGATGGTGAACGAGGCGCCGACCTCGCTCGCGTGCTGGTCGGGCGGGACCGGCACTGCCCCGAGGTCTGTGAACTGTTCGGCGACGATGCTCGCGGTCGCACCGTAGTCGGTCCGGACGTCTGTGAACGCCTCGCCGCTCCCACTCCCAGGGTGATGGTCGATAACCGCGACGGGCAACACAGCGTTTGCACCGGTGAACCCCCGCGGCTCGTTGTGGTCGACGAGTACGACTGACTCTGTGGCGAGGTCGGAGACGTGGCTGACGGTCTCCATCTTGAGGTCAAGAACGGTCCGGAACGCACGGTTCTCTTGGTGGCGAATCACGCCGCTGTACTGGAGTGTCGGATCGGCGTCTACCTGCTCTGCTAGCGCGGCAACGCCCATCGCCGCCGCCATCGTGTCCGGGTCGGGGTTCGGGTGCATCAGCACCACTACCTCGTCGAGGTCAGCCAGTAGCCGACGTAGGCGCACGCCTGGTGGGCGGCGGTAGCGGAGGAGCGCGACCGCTCCGGCCACTGCGGCCAGCGTGAGCGCCGTAACGACGACCGTGACCTCGGGGTTCGCGGCCGCCGCGTCGGCGGCGTCTTGGAGCGCGGTCCACGGCCCCTGCATAGTATTGTTTGATCTACCTCCGAACCGGCAAAAAGCCCGCCCCCTATCCGCAGGCCATTATAACTGCCGCCCGGTAACCATCGCGGAACGTCGGATATCGAAACTCGTAGTCGTAGCCCTTGAGCCGGGCGTTCGAGCACCGCTTGCTCGTCCTGAGCCTCCGCTCTGCCGCGTCCGAGAGTTTGCCTTCGGCAAGTCGCTCCTCGACGGTCCGTTTCGGTGGGTGCTCACGCCCACACTCGTCGGCCAGCCAGTCGGCGAACGCCCACTTCGAGATAGGTTCGTCGTCGACGACAAGCACTGAGTCCCCGCGTGCCCGGTCAGTCTCTAGCAGGTGGGCCACAGCGCCCGCGGCGTCGTCACGATGGACCATGTTCAGATATCCCTCTGTAACCGGCCCCTCAAGATAACGCTCCAGCCGGTAGCGCTCCGGGCCATACAGCCCCGCGAACCTCGCGACTGTGGCGTCAAACGGTGCGTCGAACGCCGTCTTCTCGGCCTCTGCCAGCACTGTGGTCTTCGGCGTCGTCGGGTCGAGCGGCGTCTCTTCGTCCACCCAGTCTCCGTCGTGGTCACCGTAGACGCCTGTCGAGGAAGTGTAGACCAGCCGGTCCGGCGGCTCCGCCCGCGCCGTGAATGTCTCGATAGTGGTCGCCAGCCCCCCGACGTACACCTCGCGCGCGGCAGCGGCGCCCCGTCCGCCGCTGCTCGCTGCGAACACCAGCCAGTCCGTGTCTGGGACGGCGTCGAGCGACGCAGGCTCGGTCACGTCCGCGCGAACCGCACGCAGACCCGCGTCCGCAACTGCCGAGAGCCCCTCGTCCGACCGCCGGACGCCCGTCACATCGTGGCCTGCGTCGACGAGTTGGCGCCCCAACTTTAGCCCGATGTAGCCACAGCCAAGGATCGCGACCCTCACGACGCGCGTTCGGCGACGAACTGCTGGATTGACGCGAGCTGTGCCAGCGTCATGACCGTTCGCCCCTCGAGCGCCTGCTGGACCTCCTGCCCGGTCAGGTCGTGGTCGATGTTCGCGGCGACAGTGTCGACGTCTACCACCGCCGTCGCCATCGCTATCATCATGTGGTCGCGCAGGTGGGCGACGATTGTCTCCGAATCGGGGGTGTCATCGCGCGTTGCCAGCACCGCGGCGGCATCGTCTACCGAGAGGTCGGGGACGCCCTCGCTCGTACCGAGACGCGAGACAGTCTCGGGGTCGAGGTTGGTTTCGGCGACGATGGTGTCCGCGCCGGTCGCCTCAACGGCGGCGCGGAGTTCTGCTTCGTACGCCTCGCGGAGCGCGTCGGGCGATATCGATCCAGGATCGTCTATAACGTCGTGAAGCATACCATCAGGTGAACCCGCGCCCGCAAAACCGTACCGCTCCGGCGGCTCAACGGGTCGCGTTCCTGCGCTTCGGGGGCGCGACTGCTCGCTATTACGGATTGCCGGGGTGTCTGGGTGTCATAGAACGAGTAGCACACAAGGAGCAGGGTGAACGTTGAGGAGAATGAGTTCGGCGACCCTGCAAAATGATCTTTCGATAGAGTCATTATTCAATGTCGCTGAGACCGAGACGCTAGCGTTGTTTGAGAGCTGTTGTATAACACCCTCGGGGCGTGGCTACCCAGCCGACCGCTCGTCCGCGTTCCCGTCGACGCCGCCGACGCCTCGACCAGCGGGCGGAACAACGACGACGGTCGTGTCCGCCTCAAACGACACTCAGTCGTCGCCGTCGAGTCGACGGCGTCGCCCGACTGAACAGTGAAGACGGTCCGGCTCCGCGCCGCGAGTGGACGGCTCGACCCGCTACGCGGGCCAGCATCGCTACGGTCTCACCCCCCGAAGTAGCCGCAGCGAGTCGCTCTGTGAGGTCGGTCGAGTTGAGTAAGGTCACGTCACACGTGGTCGCGCGACGCGGGGAGAACATTCGGCCGTCAGACGAGACTCGCCCCGTCGAACGCCGTCCGCGGTGTGTCGATCTCCATGAGGTCGAGAATTGTCGGCGCGATATCGAGAAGATTCACGTCTGTCATGGTCACGTCGGGATCGTCGACGATGAGCGTCGCGTCGTGGAACGTGTGCATCCCATTGCGCGGGCCGGTACCAAAGACGTCCTCGCTCCCCGCGAACCCGGCCTTGAGATCGAACCCCTCGCTTGGGACCACGGTGAGGTCGGGCGCGATATCGTCGTGGGCACCGCGATAGGCCGTCTCTTTCTCGACGACGGAATCTGCTACCTTCCGGCCGTTCGGCCCCTCGAGCGACTTCAGCATCTCCTTCAGTTCGTCCCGGCGCTCTTCGTATGCTGATTCGGGGACCGAACCACGGGGTTCGCGCCCCTTGACATTGAGGTAGAACCGTCCGGGAATAAGCGAGTACGCGCGCGTCTCCTCGCCGATATCGTTCAGATCCTCGTGGTCATCGGTCTCGAAGGAGAGCCAGCCCTCGCGAGCCAGCCACTCGTTCAGGTGAACTTCGTAGTCGAGCGTGGTGAACCCGTGGTCGCTAGCGATAACCAGGGTCACGTCGTCGGCGAGCGACTCCCGGAGCCGTCCGATGTAGTCGTCGACCTGCTCGTAGAAGTCGAGAAAGGCGCCACCGCCATCGAAGTCGGCCGGCGAGCCGACCGGGGTGCCGTCTTCGTCGGTCGGCTGGTACGCCCCGCGCTCGCCGCGGTCGTAGTCCCGAAACAGAAAGTGATTGACACGGTCGGTGGTCATGAACACGCCGAAGAGGAGGTCCCAGTCGTCCTCTTGGACGTAGTGGTCGAACGCTTCGTAGCGCCGCTCGATGGTCTTGTGGGCGTCTTCGACAAACTCGCTCCGATCAGCGGCGTGACCGAGTTTCGGGTTCACATCTAGACGATAGTCGATCGAGTCGAGGTACGACGCGAACTCGTCGGGGTAGGCTGCGCGCTTGAGACCGGGCGAGAGGAACCCGGAGACCATCCGCTGAACGTTGCGCTGAGGTGGGAACGTGACGGGGACGTTCATTACCGTCGCACGGCGCTCCGCGTCGGTCACGCGGTCCCAGAGCCGCGTGGCCTGGACGTCACCACCCATCGGCACGTAGGTGTCGTAGGTGCCGTTCTCACGGTCCTGAAAGCCATAGACACCGGTTTCACCAGGATTCACGCCCGTCGTCAGCGCCGGCCAGCACGCGCTTGACTCTGGCGGGACAATACTGTCTATCGACCCGCCGCTCCCCTCTTCGACCATCGCGGTAAGGTTCGGGAATCGGTCCGGGTTGTCTTCGATTAGCGAGAACGGGACCCCGTCGATCCCAATAAACGCGACGCGCGGGTCGTCGGCCCCGCGAAGCCGGTCGAACAGTCCCATACTGTGGTTGTCGGTCGTCTCCCACAAGAACGTTCCAGTTCGCGGCCGGGCCCTGGCTGGTTCAGCATTTACGAGGTGGAGCCCCCGACCTCAAGGAGCGAACGGAGTGAGCGAGTCGGTCGGGGAGGACCCCGACATGGGACTACACAACCGCTCCACTGCGACCGACCGACTCCCAAGGCTATAAGGACCGTTGAGTA
>CAKZPG010000103.1 GCA_937138675.1 uncultured archaeon
TACTGGCACGGCCGACAACCCCACCGTCGGTTAGGGGGAACCTCTCCGTCGTGGACACAGTCTGTGACCGCGGACCCCCCACGACTGAAGTCGTGGGAGGATGTCAACCGGCGATTTCTCCGATATATTCGTACTCCGTCGAAGACGAGAACGGGGCCGGGGACGGGTCAGGGTCAGGGTCGCGACGCCGTGGTATCGGCTCGACACGGGGCAGGCACTGAGCGCGCTTGAGCAAAACCCGGAGCCGATCCAGATCGCTCAAGTAGTCGGCCGGGCCTGGAATTGAAGACGCTACTCCGTCGAGCGGTGGCCCGGCCGCCACTCGCCGTCGAGCTCCTCGTGAGTGAACGGCGTCGCGTCCTCGCCGGCGTAGGTCCCGACGGTCTGGCCGTCGCCCTCGAGATAGTATTTGTAGGTCGTCAACCCCTCCAGTCCGACGGGACCACGGGCGTGGGTCTTGCCCGTGCTGATCCCCACCTCGGCGCCGAGACCGAACCGGTAGCCGTCGGCGAACCGCGTCGAGGCGTTGTGGAACACGCTTGCGGAGTCGACACCGCGCATGAACCGGGCGGCACGGTCGGCGTTCTCGGTGAGGATCGAGTCGGTGTGTTTCGAGCCGTTCTCGTTGACGTGGGCGACAGCGTCGTCAAGCGAGTCGACGACCTTCACCGCGAGGACGAGGTCGCCGTACTCCGTCGTCCAGTCTGCGTCCGTGGCCGCGTCTACCTCAACTATCGCCCGGGTCCGCTCGTCGCCCCGGAGTTCAACGCCGGCGTCACGATAGCGCGCCGCCATCGACGGGAGGAACGCCTCGGCGGCTGCTTCGTGAATCAACAGGGTTTCGACGGCGTTACAGACCGCGGGATACTGGACCTTCGCGTCGAGAGCCACCGCCTCGGCGGTCCCGAGGTCGGCTGCCTCGTCAACGTAGACGTGACAGACCCCCTCGGTGTGACCGAGAACGGGGATGCTCGTGTTAGTCTGAATATACCGGACGAACGCGGAACTCCCGCGGGGCATCAGCAGGTCAATGGAGTCGTCCATCGAGAGCAGGCGGTCGACATCCTCCCGCGCCTCGATCAGCTGTGCCCAGCCGTCGGACAGCTCGCTCGCCGCCTCGCGGATGACCTCGTAGAGGACGCGATTCGAGTGACTGGCCTCGCTCCCGCCCTTCAGAATCACCGCGTTGCCGGACTTGATACTGAGCGCGGCGATCTGGACCAGTGCGTCAGGGCGCGACTCGAAGACAGCGCCGATGAC
Source organism: uncultured archaeon (assembly GCA_937138675.1). Lineage (GTDB taxonomy): Archaea > Halobacteriota > Halobacteria > Halobacteriales > Haloferacaceae > A07HB70. Next base: position 1,261 of record CAKZPG010000103.1, read on the forward strand.
GCCGAGAGGGACCGACAGCTCATACAGTTCGAGATCGTCGTCTAATCGCCGGGCTGAGAGCGTCCGCCCGAGCGGGTCGTCCTGCTCGGCGACGCTCCGGACCATCTCGGCGATGCTCGCGATCTTCCCCGGTGAGAGTTTCAATCGGTCGACAAGCGCCTGCGTGTAGTCGCCGGCCGCGAGCAGTTCCTTTGCGGCCGCGACGTCCGTTTCATTCGCCGCGAGGATCCGCTCCTCGTTCGCCATGAGTGCGTCCGCAACCGCGTGAAGCGCAACGTCGCGCGCCTCGCCGGACTCGTTCGCGAGCGTCAGCGCCGCCTCGTTCGCCGCCGCGACTTTCTCCGTTGTGGTGGGCTCAGTCATCTGTGTCTCCGTCTCCAGCTTCGGCTTCGGCTTCGACTCCGTCTCCAGCTCCGTCGATAGGAACGAATATGGTTCCGACGGAGGTCCCGTCGGCGATCTTCGCCAGCACGTCCGGCTCGGTCGAGAGTGCGATCACGGCGGGGATGTCGTGTTCGCCGACGCTCCGGGCACCCCGAACCTTCGTTTTGATCCCCCCGAACGCCCCCGAGGCGCTCTCGTCGACGATATCCACCACCGCGGCGTAGTTGCGCCCGACCGCCTCAATGCGCTCCGCCGTCGGATCCTCCTTTGGGTTCCCGGTGTAGACCCCGCCGACGTCCGTGAGCGTCACGAGCAAGTCGGCGTCGACACCCTGTGCGACCGACGCCGAGATCATATCATTGTCGCCGATCTGAAGCTCTTCGGTCGCGACGGCATCGTTCTCGTTGAGTATCGGGACGACGCCCCAGTCGAGGAGCGTCTCGGTCGTGTTCCGGAAGTTCGTGAACCGCTCCGAGTCCCGAAGGTCGTGCTGGGTCAGGAGGATCTGGGCGGCGGTCAGGTCGTAGCGCTCGAGACTCTCCGTGTACCGCCGCATCAAGTGGCTCTGCCCAACTGTCGAGAGCGCCTGTGACACCTCAACGGTGTCAGCGGAGTGTGCGATCCGGCCCTTGCCGGCGCCAACCGCGCCCGACGAGACAAGGATCACCTCCTTCCCCCGCTCGCGGAGGTCGGCCACATCGTCGACCAACTTGTCGATCTTCGTGTCGTCAAGGCGTGACTGGTCGTCGGTGAGCGAGTTCGTCCCGGCCTTCACGACCACGCGCTCGGCTCCCGCGGCCCGTGCGCGCGCCCGGTCGACAGCGTCAGCGTCAACGTCGACGTCGACGTCGACGTCGACCGACTCACTCATCGGCACGCTCCGCGGCCATCTCCCGAGACCGGCGGGTCGCTGCCGCGAGCGCCGCGCCCATGGCGTCAGCAAACTGGCTGTCCCACAGCACCTCCATCCCCTCGATAGTGGTGCCGTTTGGCGAGCAGACCGCGTCGATGAGGTCGTCGACACTCCGGTCAGAGCGGAGAACCGTCTCTGCGGCACCTTTCACCGTCTGGGCCGCGAGCGTCTCGGCCGCCGTCTCGTCCATCCCCTCCGCGAGAGCGCCCTCGGTCATCGCCTGAATTGTGTAGAAGACAAAGGCCGGGCCGCTCCCGTTCAGCGCCGTCGCGGTGTCCATCAATTCCTCTTCGATCTCAACGAACGAGCCGAGGTCTGCGAGCATCACACGCACGTCTTCGTCGACCTCGTCCCACGTCACCGCGGCGGCCATGTCCTGCGTCTCGGCCGCGAGATTCGGCATCACCCGGACGACGGTCGCATCGGTCCGCGCCGCGACGTAGTTCCGCGAGACGCCCGCCGCGACAGTGACGAGCGTCTGGTCCGCTGAGAGGTCGAACTCCGAGAGTACCGCACCGACAATATCCGGCTTCACCGCAACGACAACCGTATCCGACGCCATCGCCGTCTCGACGTCTGTCGTTGTCCGGGCGGCGTATGGGGCGACACGCTCCAGCGCAGCCTCGTCGACGTCGTAGGCGGTGACGTCGTGGCCGCCCGCCGCCGCGAGCCCATTGATGAGCGCGCTGCCCAGATTCCCGCATCCGACGATCGTCAGATCAGCCATGCGCCCTTGTGTGTGCCGGCGGTAGATAACCGCGGGGATATCCGCGCGTTGTCGCCCTACTGCCCTACACTCGCGGCGACCGAGGCGTCCGCGGGATCTGTCCCTCGCCGGTGCCGTAGTAGTCCGGAAACTCGAACACAGCGATTCGAGCGGGTGACGTCGATGGGCGTCGGCACGAGGACGGCGGTTCGTCGACGAGTGACTCCGCCGCGTGTGTACCCATAGTGCACACACGACAAAGGTTTACTATAAGACGCGTACCAAATTAAATATGGCAGATTCTGTGTCCTGTCCCGAGTGTGGTGCCGAAACAGACACCGCTGACGACCTCGAATCCGGCCCGACCGTGCCGGAAATCGAGTCAGACGACGATGGGACCATTTCGTTGTACGGCAACCAGGATCTCTTTCTTTGTTCGAACTGCCAGGCGACACTCGGTGTCTCTCTGTGAGTTGCTGCGGAGGGTGACGCGTCCGGTGTACACACGCTCAGGCGAGTGCTTTTGCGGTCGCAGTGCCCAATCACCGTCGACTGGAGTGAGCCTTCGATAAGGCGCATTCGGATGTTCAGAACTCCGGAATCACGCTATCTGCGATAACGTTGCGCATGATCTCTCTCGAGCCGCCGGCGACCTCAAGAGTCTTAACGTCACGAAAGTTGGCCTCGTAGGGCTGGTCGCGATAGAGGCCGTGCGCGCCAGTGATCTGTATCGCCTCGGTCGTCGCCGCAAGCGCCGCGTTCGCGGCGGCGAGTTTCGCCATTGAGGTCTTTCGTGGCGCGTCCTCGTCGCCCGCGTCAAGAGCGGCCGCCGCCTCGTCACGGAGTAGTTCGGCCGCCCGGAGGTCGGTGTAGAGGTCCGCCACCTTCCAGCGGATGCCCTGAAAGTCCGTCACCACGTCGTCGCCCACCGCTCGCTCCCGGGCCCACCGCACGGCCCGCCGGAGCGAGCGGTAGCCGTGGCCGAGCATCTCGCTCGCGTTCCCGATACGGCTGAAATTGAACGTCTCAAAAAACACCTCGTAGCCGTCGCCCGGGCCGAGGAGTATCTGCTCGTCGCCTACGGCCACGTCGTCGTACGCAACGTCGTAGATGGGGAGATAGCGTGTCCCGATCGGGTCGCGCTTCGCCGACACCTCGATTCCCGGTGTGTCCTCGTCGACCAGCAAAACCGTCAGGCCCTCGTCGGCCATCGCGTACACCACGTGGACGCTCGCCTCTGCCGCGAGGTTGACGTGGCTCTTCACACCGTCCACGACCCACCCGTCGGCCCGTCGCTCTGCTGTTGTCTCCATCGACTTCAGGCTAGACCCGGTGTCTGGCTCGGAGATAGAGATGGCACCGACCGCAGAGCCGTCGCGAAACTGAGGGAGATACCGCTCCTTCTGCTCTGCCGTACCCGTCGCGAGGAGTGCCCGCTGGGTCTGGAAGCAGATCTGGAAGATTCCCGTCTGCTGTGCAACGATACCGTACTCCACCGCGCCCCCGCCCGGTCCCCCGTACGCTTCGGGGAGAATGGCGGTGCCGAACCCGCGCTCCATCCCCTCCTCGTAGCGGCGACGGGGGAACTCGGAGCGCTCCGAATGCTCACGGATCTCGGCTTCGTGGTCCTCACGCCACGCCCTCACGCGCTCCGCTAGCTCTTGCTGTGCGGGCGTGTACTCAAACTTCATGACTCTCGCCCTCGCGCGTGGCCTGATAATAGTTGGCCTGGCGGAGCTGCAGAGATTACCGGCAGCCCGACCGCTCGTCCGTCGTCGCGTCCCACGCCCCCGCGACCGACCGGTCGCCCAGTTGCGATCGCTCGATCTTGTGCGTACTCGTCCGGGGCACGCGGTCGAGAAAACCAACGTAGCGCGGGACGAGATGGTCCGCGAGGCAACCGCGACACCGCTCGTGTATCTCGCGCTCTGTCAACGACTCGTCCGCGGGGACGACCCAGAGGCCGACCGCCTCACCGGCCACCTCGTCCGCGACGCCGACCGCGACGGCTTCGTCGACCCGGTCCCACCCCGTGAGTGCCGACTCCACCTCCCACGGCGAGACGTTCTCGCCCATTCGCCGGATTGTCGTCTTCGAGCGCCCGACGTAGACCAGGCGGTCGCCCCGGCGCTCGCCGACGTCACCGGTCCGCAGCCACAGGTCGCGCCACGCCTCGACAGTCGCCTCGGGCTTCCCGCGATAGCCCCGGAAGATCAGACCCGGCTCCGTCGGGCGGACAACGAGCTCGCCACGCTCGCCATCGTCGGCGAACGAGACCCCGTCGTCTGCGAGTACCTGTACCTCGAACGGCTGGTCTGCGACGAGCCCCTGGTGGTCGGCGCCGTGGAGCGATGCCGGGTCGTACGGCGCGACCGTCACCAGCCCGGCGCCGGCTTCGGTGAGGCCGTAGAGTCGGACGAGCTGGACGCCCGTCTCCGTCTCGAACTCCCGTTGACGGCCGAACTGGGCCGCGCCGCCCGCGGCGAACCGGAGTGGAGTCTCGGGGTTGACGTCGCCGGCGTCGAGGGTACGCTGGAGTATCTCCAGCACCGACCCGACGTGCGTGAAGAACGTACTCTCCGTCTCCCGGGCGCGCTCGAAGAAGCCCGAGGCGCTGAACTCCCGAATGGGGACGACGCTCCCCCCAACCGCGAGCATCTGCATCAGCCCGTAGGTCGTCGGGTTTGCGTGGAACAGGGGGAGGACCAGCAACCCCCGGTCCGTCTCGTCGGTGCCACAGGCGTCAGCGAGGCGCCGACCGGCGTCGACGTAGCTCAGGTGCGGGTTCTCGACACCTTTCGGCGGCCCGGTCGTCCCCGAGGTGTACGAGAGGACCGCCACGTCAAGAGGGCTGACGTCAGCAGGCGGCGGTGTCTCGTCGGGCGCGGCCGCGACAGCAGCGTCCAAGTCTTCTCCCCGGCCTGTCGGGGCGTCATGGACGAGGACGGTCTCGACGTCGACCATCGACTCGACCGCGCGGTACCGGTCGACAACGGCGCCGTCGACGACGAGGACGCTCGGGTCGGCGTCGGAGAGCAGGTATGCAAGGACCTCGCCCTCCTGTCGGTAATCGAACGGCGCGACCGTCGCGCCGAGACGGGCCGTCGCGAGAAAGAGGTAGACGAACTCGGGATCGTTCGGGCAGAGAAGGCCGACGCGGTCGCCAGGGCCGACGCCTCGGTCAGCGAGGAGTGCGGCCCGACGCGCGACCTCCGCGCGCGCCGTCTCGTAGGTTGTCTCCGCGCCCTTGTAGGCGAGGACAGGGCGCTCCGGGTGGGTCGCCGCGGCGTCGGCGAAGGCCTCGTAGATCGTGCAGGCGTCTGTCATGGGCGTAGTACGCGCGAGCCAGGTGTTAAACTCCGGCGGCGCCGACCGTTCCGGGGCTGACGACGCCAGATGCGTCCCGATCAGTACGCCTGCGCCGTCGGGACCGGTACGGTCACCGATCAGAGGCACAACGCGCCGACCCGACACCACTCTCTGGAAAGTGACCTCCTCCCGCGGCTAAAGTCGCGGGGATCGTCGGCCTACTGGCACATTCGCGGTCGGGCCGTCGATGGCGGCGTGTGGCGAGAAGTTCCGAGGGCGTCTCTCCTATTTCGGCTCCTCACGCTCGTGCTCTCCGACGACCGGTAGTTCAGGCTCGCCTACTGCGACAGGTAGGCTCTTGTGGTAGGTTGACCCCCGCTCTGAGAGCGGGCAGCTCAGGCCGTCGCCTCTGACGCTCGTCGCCCGGCGAGTCGGACGACGGCGGGGGCGGCGACCAGCGCGAGTACGATCTCTACTGCGCCCGCAACGAGAAACACCGTTGCAAACCCGGCCGCGCCCGCGACGGCGCCGCCAAGAACGACACCGGCGAGAAAGCCGACACTCGCGGTGGCGTTGAACCCGGCCATCGCAACTCCGCGGTCAGTCTCGCTCGCGAGGTCGGTCACGAGCGCCATCGTGGCGGGCGACATGAACGCGCCGACGACACCCACCACGGCCATCGCGACACCAGCGGCAACAGCCGAGGGCGCAAGCCCAACCGCGGCGACCCCAAGTCCGTAGCCGACGGAGCCGACGACGACGGGGATTGCCCGGCCGAGGCGGTCGGAGAGCGCGCCGAACGGATACTGAAACAGCGCGAACGGCCCGAAAAAACAGAACAGCAAGAGTCCCGTTGCCGTTGGCGAGAGACCGAACTCGGTCCGGAAGTAGAGTGTCCCTGCGAGCGCGAACACCCCGGCCGACAGCCGGTCGATAAACCCGAAAGCGTACGGGACGGCCAGCCCCGGGGTCGCGCGGACCCGCGCCGCGATCCCCGCGATGCCGCCGCGCCCGCCCATTCCTGTCGGCGCGCGGTCGGCCAGTCGGGTCGAGAGAACGGCAATAGAGAGCGTGAGCAGCGCCGCCGCCGCCAGGGGGACAAACGGCCCGCGCTCGTAGAGCAGGCCTCCGACTGGCGCGCCGAGGGCTGTGCCCGCGCCGACCGCCACCCCGGCGGCACCCATATTCCGCCCGTGGCCGCCCGGAAGGTCCATCAGCATCGTCATCGCGAGCGAGAGTACCCCGACCGTCGCCGCGCCCTGAACCGCCCGGACCGCGAGCGCACCCACAAATGGGAGCCCAGTCGCCTGCGGCACGGTCGCGAGGAGGGCGTAGCTTGCGGCGGCGACGACCGCACCCGCTCGGATGAGCGGAACGCGGACGCCACGCCGGTCGCTTACCGCCCCCCAGAGCCAGACGAACGCGACCGACGCGGCGAGTTCAACCCCGAGAAACCACGTACTCGCCTCAAGAACGGCCGGCGCGCCGAGCGCGGTGACGAGCGTGTCGATCCCCGGGTAGAGCAACACCTGCGCGAATAGAACGGCAAACACCACGCCGCCGAGAAGCGCCCGCTCCCGGTCGGTTGAGTGGACGGCCGGACCGAACGAGGGCAAGGCGGCCATGTGTTTGTCACAGGTTGGGAACCCCCAAGCAAACACCTTGCGCGTCACAGCGCGGCGCCGAGCGGGGTACTCCGGTCGCCCCACGTGGCACATGAGTCGTGCCATCGACCTAACACCGACGAGAGGTGCGTCAGGCGCGTCTCCTCCCGGACAGCAGGGCGGAGACGTACACACCCGTGATGTGGGTGACCTCGATACTGGGTGGCCCGACTACCCACGGGAAGGTAGCGACCAGAAGCAGCGAGGGTACTGTGCGCGCCGTGGCTTAAGCCCCACCCGACCGACGTCGGGGTATGGAGATGAAAGCACGGTTCGGCGCGCGGCGGCCGGTCGTCGGGATGGTTCACCTGCCACCCCTACCGGGCGCACCCCGGTACGACCCCGACAGCGGACGCGCGGCACTTCACGAAGCGGCGCGGCGTGACGCCGAGCGATTGGCCGCGGGGGGTGTCGACGCGGTGCTGGTCGAGAACTTCGGCGACGCACCGTACTACCCAGAGGAGGTGCCGACCACGACGGTGGCTGACCTGACAGCACTCGTCCGAACCGTCCGGAACGTCGTCGACATCCCCGTCGGCGTGAACGTCCTCCGGAACGACGCGACGGCGGCCGTCGCCGTCGCGGCCGCGACAGGCGCGACGTTCGTCCGGGTGAACGTCCACGTCGGTGTTCGCGTGACAGACCAGGGGACGCTGGCAGGACGCGCCCACGAGACGATGCGCCTGCGCGCGGAGGCCGACGCCGACGTGGGCCTGCTCGCTGACGTGGACGTGAAACATTCGGCGCCGCTCGCAGCCGGGTCGTACGAGGCCGAGTCGGTCGCGGAGTCGACGGAACGAGGGCTGGCCGATGGTGTCGTCGTCACGGGCGCGCGAACGGGCCGGGCAACGCCACTTGAGCGGGTCGAGACAGCCGTCGAGCGGCGAAACACTCTGGGTATCGAGACGCCCGTGTTCGTCGGGAGCGGCGTCGACGCGGGAACGGTCGGAGAGCTGCTGGGTGTTGCAGACGGTCTGATAGTCGGGACGGCGCTCAAGCAGGGCGGCGAGACGACTGCGCCGGTATCGGTCGGCCGCGTAGAGGAGCTCGTCGCCGCGGCAGACCAGGTCCGCTGAGGCCGCCGGTTCGACATACACGAGGTCTGCGCCACCGGTCGGGGCTGGAGAGCCCCTACGTCACGCGTCGAGCAGGGTCTCGATTTCGGTCAGTGAGTCTATCACGGCCGCCGGCTCAGTCTCCAGACGCACCTCGGCGTTGTGCTCGCGACGGAGAAACACGCCATCAAGTCCCGCTCGGTTCGCGGCGAGCAGGTCCGTCTCGCGGTCGCCGACGTAGAGCCCCGTGCCGGCGTTGAGTCGGTCGAGCGTCTCGTGCAGGTAGTACGGGTCGGGCTTACGTCGCTGAAACCCCGTGACACCTGGTTCGCGGCCCCGTATCACCGCGAAGACGTCAAGTTCGTGATGGTCGACGACCGTCTCGACGACTCGGTTATAGTTGTTGCTGACCAGCGCGAGTTCGTACTCGTCGGCGAGCCTTGCCAGGGCGTCGGCGTCCGGGGCCATCCCGCGGACGCCCGCTTTGATACGGTCGGCGATCCGGCGAGCGCTGTGGACCTCGCGGGCAGTGTAGAACGGCTCCGGGTCGACCCCGAGCGTGTGACAGCCGTCGACGAACGTCTCGGTGTACTCGTAGCCGGACAGCGCCGTGCGCTGGGGCTTTGGCACCGTCAGTCCGTAGTCGGTGAGAGTGTCGGCGAGCGCCCGGTCGTGGACGACCGAGTCGTTCCCGCGACCCGTCAGGATCACGCCGTCCATATCGAACAGCAGCGCCGGCCGACCTGCGCCGGTAGCGCCGTCCGACGTGGGGTCAGGCGACCGGGCGCCCGGATTCATCGAACCAGCGCCCGGGTGTAGGCCGAGAGGCTCTCGGTCGCGACGACCACACCGAGGATGACGATCAGCACTGTTGCGACCGACTGCCACGCAAAGGCGTTGACCGCACGGAACAGCTGAACGCCGATGCCGCCCGCCCCGACGAATCCGAGTACCGTCGAATCGCGGATGTTGATGTCCCACCGGTAAATCGAGAGCCCGACGAGAGCGGGTTTCACCTGCGGAAGGATGCCGTAGAGCAGCACCTGCGCTGAGGACGCGCCGGACGCACGGACTGCCTCCACCTGGCCAAAGTTGATCTCCTCGATCTCCTCACCGAGGAGCTTCCCGAGGAAGCCAACCGAGCGGAACACGATGGCGGTGGCACCGGCGAGCGGTCCCGAGCCGAACAGCACGACGAAAAACAGCGCCCAGATGATGGTGTTGACCGACCGGCTCACGGTGACAATCAGCTTTCCGAGCCAGAAGGTCACGGCGTTCGGCGTGGTGTTCTCGGCGGCGAGCAGCGCCACCGGGATCGCGAGGGCCAGCGCCCCGAGGGTGCCGAGCGCGGCGATCTGTATCGTCTCGACCAGCGGCTGGACGATCCGGGTCGTGTACGCCACGTCCGGCGGGTACATTCGGGTGAGAAGGTCACCGACCTCCCGGGGAATCGTCTCTGCCCTGACGATACCCGTGTTCATATACCGCCACGACCCAATAATTGCGACGGCAGCGACCAGCACAAGGGCGAATCGGCCGATTCGCCGTCGTCGGTCGAACCGCTCCCATTCGCGGTTGTCGGTTGCCATCAGTTGTACCTCCGTCGCACGACTGCGCTCACACCCTCGGCGACGAGGACGACCGCGATGATCGCCAGCAGAATAGCCGTGACGTACTGGTAGTCGTAGCGGTTGAACGCGGTCAGTAGGACCGACCCGATGCCACCAGCGCCGACGATGCCGATGATAGTCGAGGTGCGGATATTGATATCCCACCGGTAGACCGAGAGGCCGGCAAAGCGCGGGATGATCTGAGGGACAACGCCGTACAGTAGCGTCTGAATCGGAGAGGCTCCGGAGGCCCGCACCGCGTCAACTGACCCCATATCGATATCCTCCAGATCTTCGGCCAGCAGCTTCGAAAAGAAGCCGACGGTTTTGAACGTGATCGTGAGGATGCCCGCGAGCGGCCCGAACCCGATTGCTTTGACCGCGATGATGCCGACAATGATGGCGTTGAACGCCCGGGAGATGGAGATGAATCCCCGGTTGACGGCATAAAGCGGCCTTGGGGAGAGATTCTCCGCGGCCATAAACGCGATCGGGACGCTAAGTACGATGCCGGTGAGCGTCGAGACCATCGCCATCGCGACGCTCTCGAACATCTTGTCCAGGATTCGCTGGCTCTGTCTCGGTGTTGCCGAGGGAGGCATGAAGTCGCCGACGAGCGAGGCGGAGTTTCCGAGCCCCCGTGCGATCCGTGCCGGGTCGGCACCGACGCCGACGCCAGACCAGATAAAAAAGCCGACAATACCGGCGTACACCGCCCACTTTACGCCTCGCCGTCCAAAGACGGTCGGCCGCTTCCAGGTGCGGTTGCCGGCGGCCACGCTACGTCTCCCCCGCGAGCGGGCGATCCGGGTCCACGGCGGTGTCAGTATCGCCGTCTGACACCCGCTGGCTGCCGATGTTCTCCGGCACCTCCGCGCCGCGGTACACCTGATCTAACCCCTGCTCGTCGAGTTCGTCGGGCGTCCCTTCGAAGACGAGTTCGCCGTTGTGGAGGCCGACGATGCGGTCGGCGTGTTCTGTCGCGAGGTCGACCTCGTGGATGTTGATCAACACCGGCACCTCACGCTCGGCGGCGATGTCGGTCAAGAGCCGCATCACCGTGTTCGACGTCTCGGGGTCGAGGCTCGACGTTGGCTCGTCAACCAGCAGGATCTTTGGCTGCTGAATCACCGCTCGCGCGATTCCGACTCGCTGGCGCTGGCCGCCAGAGAGCTCGTCGACGCGTTTGTTCTCCATATCGTTGAGCCCGACCCGCTCCAGTATCTCGTAGGCCCGCTCGATATCCTCGGCGGGGAACGACCGCCGGAACGCCTGCCAGGCCGAGACGTATCCCAGTCGCCCCGTGAGGACGTTCTCCATCACGGTCAGCCGCTCGACCAGGTTGTACTCCTGGAAGATCATGCCGATGTCGCGACGAGCCGACCGGAGCGCGTCGTCGTTGAGCGAGGTCAGCTCCGTCTCGTCGAGATAAATCTCACCGCTGCTTGGCTCGGTCAGCCGGTTGACACACCGGATAAACGTACTCTTGCCGGCCCCGCTGGGACCGATCATCGCGACAGTCTCACTCCCTTCCACCGACATCGTGACGCCGCTCAGCGCCTCGTCGCCGGTCGGGTAGGTCTTGTGCAGGTCGGTGGCTCGCAGCATCTACGATCCGAGTGCGCTCTGTTCGTACTTGACGCCGTTGTACCGCTGGATGATCATGATATCCTTCCAGACCGTACTGTAGTCAATCGGGACGAACTTGTTGTAGCCAGTCCGCTCCTGATACGGCGTGTCCGAGAAGTCCGACTCGAGATACGCTCGTTTGATCCCCTCCTGAATCTCGGGCTTCAGATTGTACCGGTACGCGACCGGCCCGCTCGGGAAGGGTGCAGAGGCCCAGACAACTTTGAAATCGTCGAAGCTGAGGTCGCTCTGTGCCTCGACGGTGTCAACCATACAGGTTGAGCAGATCGGGCCGGCGTCGTAGTCGCCGGCGGCAATCCCTCGCGTCGTGTTGCCGTGGCCGCCCGAGAAGTTGACCTCGTAGTCCTCCTCTGCGGTCACGCCGAAGTACTGGTCGAACAGCGCAGACGGCGCCTGGTGACCGGAGTTCGAGGCCGGTTCGGAGTGGCCGATCTTCACGTCGTCACGGGCGAAGTCCTCAACGCTCTGGATATCGTCAGCATCGGCCCGTGTTGTCGCGAACAGCCGGTAGCCGAACTCCTCTTCGGGCGTGAGGCCGACCCCGAACGGGACCGCGCCGCCGAGGTTGACCGCAAACGCAGTCGTTCCGGTCGAAAAGTTCGCGATGTGGGCACGCTCCGAGCGCATCGCCTCGACGGACGCCGCGTAGCTGTCGACCTTGCTAAACTCGACAGGTTTGCCTGTCTCCTCTTCGATCCGGTCGAAGACGGCCTGAAAGTCCTCCTCGAACCGACCCTGAACATCCTCGCTCGGGCTCTCGGTAAATACGAGCGTGTCGGGGTCGAGAAGCTCGCTCTCGCTGCTGGGCGTCTCCTGAACAGGCTGACCGTGAGGCACCTCCTCGACCTCCCGGTTGCGCATGTTCTTGAGGTCGGTCGTCGACCCACGCTGGTAGCCCACGTCGGTCAGTGCCGTCGAGAGATAGTTGTGCTCCTCCCATCCGGGGTTCGCCGCTGAGAACTCACTCGCGTCCGTCAGCATCGGGTCGCCGCCGGACGAGGAGTCGCTCGAACCGCCTGACCCGCCTGACCCGCCCGCACAGCCCGCGAGTCCCGCTGCAAGTGCCGCAGCGGATCCCTTCAAAAACGTACGCCGCCGACTAGAGTTGTCCTTCGACATCAATTCACTCTTCGACTTACCGGGTATAACGCGTTATAATTCTGGTACGTTGGTCGAGGAAGCGCTCAGGTGCACTTGGGACAAGTACGCACGTAGAATACTGCTCCAGAGCAGTATAGAGTGTACAGATCACAACTGAGCGGTAGTGAGTCCGCTCTCAGCCAGGCGCGAACGCCTCGCGGTCGCGTTCGAGTTCGACGAGGCGGGCGTCACAGGCCGAACACGACCGTGCGAGGACCTGGACTGACCGGCAACAGGAGTCGACTGTCCCCTCCGAGTCGACGATAGCGCCGTCACAGGCCGGACACTCGTCGACGAACCCGCGCACCCGGCCGGCGAGATCGGCGCGAACGACGTGGTCGAAGTCACCCCACGCCGGGCGAGCAGCGAGAACCGCGTTGGTCGCTGCGTCGGCGACCAGTGCCGCCCGCGATGGCCATGCGCCCACCCAGTCGCCGTCGACCGTCGCAACGACGCCGTCACCGTCCGGAGCGGCCTCGAACGCGACCGCGTCCGGGTCGGCCGAGAGTGCGTCGCCGACGTAGCGCGCGAGCGCAGCGTCGGTGCGTCGCTCAGAGAGCGCAGCGGCGTGGCGGCGCTGGAACCACAGCGTGAGCAACGGGTCTGCAGGATCGTCGACGACGCCGAGGGCGACAAGTGTTGCCGCCGGGTCCTCGGTCGGCACGTCGCCCGCCTCGAACAGCGCGTGAACCCGGTCGGGGAGGTACCGGCGCGTGAGCGACGGTGTCCCGGGGACGAGATAGCCCCGAAGCGTCACGACGATGCCGGCGACGACGAGCGTCGCGGCGGCCAGCGGCGGACTGACGAGGCCGATCAAGCCGGCAGCGAGAACGGCGAGGACGGCGTTGACTGCAGTACAGGCGACACACCGATTTCGGCCCGTGTACGCCGGGTCGCGGAGTCGGTCGTACAGCCGCCGGAGTTCGTTCATATCCCGAGTCGTGAGTGAGGGGGCCTAAACGTTCTCCCGGGTCTGCTCACGCGCGGTTTCGTACCACGCCGGCGGCCCCACGTCGGCTGGCGAGTCGAAGCGCGCGTCGACCGACACCGCGGCGCCCGTACCGGCGTGGACGTACGCGACCGACAGCTGGGTGACCAGTCCGTCGGCCGCGACGTGCGCGGTTGCGCGGTAGCCTCGGACCTCGTGGTTGAGCGCGCGGGGCTGGCCGGTCGCGACGACTCGATACCGGGCAGACGCGTTCGCCGGCAGGCGCTCGACACGTGTTCGATTCGTCGTCAGGTACGACGGCAGGACCCAGCGCGACAGGTCAACGGCGAACGACCGTCCGCTCCGGGTCACCGACCGTCGCTCGTACTGCAGGGACGACTTGTCGTCGACCAGGACGTACTCCGTGTCGCCGTCGGCGTACCGGGCGACAGTAGCCTGCTCCTGAATGAGCGGCCCGCCCGCGAACGACGTCTGTCGCACCGACCGGTAGCTCCCGTCCGCACCAACCCGCATCGACACCGACACCACGTCATCGACATCGTAGCCCGACCGACGACCGTCGAACCCGATAACGTGACGCGGGCCCGCGAACGTCACGTTCAGTCGGACCGAGGGGCGCGCTCGGAGCGCGGCGCGATGTGAGCGAGCGAGCGTCTCTGGCGCCCGGAGGTCTGCCGAGGTCACATTCGTGGTGGCAGCCCCGTCCGGACCGACAGCGGCCTTGTCCGGACCGACAGCAGCCTTGTCCGGACCGGCAATAGGCGAAACAGGTGTCGAGAGCACGAGTACGGCGACCGCTGCGAGGGCGACGAGGACAACGGCGACACCTGCGACGACTCGACTCCGCCGCGGTCCGCGGGCGTCCGACGCGTCGAATCCCACGTCGAAATGTACCCGGCAGAGTCGCGCCGCCGCAGCCCGGTCGACACCGTAGCATAGGCAGTCGTGGAGGGCCGCGGGCCCGAGGACACGGGCGTCGGTCGGGCCGACCCGACGACGTTCGCGGTCGCCAGCAACGACCACGGCGTCGACTTCCTCGCCGTCTGACGGCGGTCCGACGGCGACGCGCAGGAGACCACCGGGCCGGTCCGCGACGAGCACCGAGCCGTCACGCTCGACCGCGTTGCCCCGGGCGGTGTACAGCCCAGCGACGAACGCGGTGCGTGCATCGCGATCAAGCCGCTGGAACCGGCGCGCGAGCGTCGCCACCGAGAGTGGCACGAGTAAAGCTGTGCAGTCGGCGTGAAAAAACGTGGGCCCGCGAGAGTGATGTCCCGGGCCGGCTCACGGGTGGCCGATGGTACGAGCGGTGTCGAGGAAAAGGCAAGGCGAGCGGGTGTGACCGGGCGTATCGCTGGCGTCCTCCCCGTCCGCGACGCCGCGAACGTCGCGGCAGATGTCGAGGCGGGCGCGACAGTGGCGGTGAGTAGGCTCAGGAGTGTCGGCTACTCAAAGGCGGTGCCGCTCGCCCTCGCACAGTCGAACCATGACCTCGCGCTCGCGGTCGTGAGCGGTGGGTCGACCGGTTCGGCGTCGTCGCGGTCGACAGCGCGCTCTCGGTCGACATCTACGGCCACGCCGACGCCACCCCGCGCGGGGGCCGGTGATAGCTCTTTAGGCTGGCAGCGGCGAGACAGGCGAGCGGGTCGGCTTCAGGAGGCGGCTCTGGGCGGAATCCGGGACCGACAGGCATAATTCGCAGACGGGTCGAGCGTGTGTTACTGGTACGCATGAAAGCGCACGCCCTGGGAGGCGTAGGTGACCGGCCGTGACCGGCTTCCTCGAGATCGTGGTCGTCGCCGCAGTCGCACAGCTTGCGGTCCTGCCGGGCGAGAAGGTCCAGTTCATCATCGCCGGGCTCTCAACGCGGTACAACCCGCTCCTCGTCGTCGGCGCCGCCGGAAGCGCGTTCGCGGGGTGGACGGCGGTCGAGATACTCTTTGGCGCGGCAGTGATGCGGTTGCTCCCAGCGGTCGTCCTCAACGGAGCAACCGCCGCGCTTTTTCTCCTGTTCGCGGCGCTTCTCATCCGCTCCGCCCCGTCGGCTGCCGAGACCGACGGCGGGGGGGCCGTGGGGGGGGCGCCAGCGGTGGATGCGGAGTTCGACGTGCTGGGCCGAACGGTGGAGGGCCGGGCCGGGCGCTTTCTTGCTGTCTTCGCGATGATGGCCGCCGGTGAGTTCGGCGACAAGACTCAGCTGGTGACGATCGGACTCGCGGTCCAGTACGGCGCGACTCCGGCTATCTGGCTGGGCGAGATGCTCGCCATCATCCCGGTGAGCCTCGCGAACGCCTGGCTGTTTCACCGGTTTGCGGGGCGGGTCAATCTCCGTCTCGCGCACTATGCGGGCGCTGCGCTGTTTCTCTTTTTTAGCGCGGACACCGTTCTCTCGATCGCGACCGGGATCTCTGTGTGGGAGATGGCCGTCAGACGGCTGGCCGACGTCGTGACCGCGCTTCTGTAAACTACCCGGGGCGCCAGCCCCGCAGAAAGGCAACAGCGATGCCGCCGGCCACAAGTGCGAACGGAAAAGTGATCGTCCGCACGACGAGGACCGCCGCGAGCGCCGCGGCGGCAGGGACGCTAGCGGCCAGCACCAGCCCACCGCTCATCGCGCCGTCGTATGCGCCGAAGCTCCCCGGGACGGGTAAGATGGTCGCCGCCTGCGGGAACGGGACAAGTGCGAGAAGCGGCAAGAGCCCGACGGGCGTGCCGGTGCCCGCGAGCGCGACGTACAGTGCGGCGGCCGAGAACAGCTGTTCGAGAAGGCCCCCGATGGCGATGAGCGCAACGAGCCGCGGGGCCGAGCGGAACAGAAGCGCCCGCGAAACGAACCGGTCGACCGCTCGCTTGACTTCGTCGCGGTCGCGCGACAGCCGCGGGAGTCGCGAAAGGACTGGTGCGAGAACGGCGACCAGCCCCGGCGACACCTGCTCGTGGCTCCGGACGAGGACGACGCCGGCAACGACGAACACGGCAGCCGCGGCGACGACGACGACCACGACTGAGGTAGCGGTGTCGGGGACCGGGCCGCCAAGGACGAGGACGGCCACGAGCGCCGTCGAGACGAGGAGCTGCGTCCCCGACTTGAGATACTTCGCGACCGCGCGGACGCCAAGCGCCTCGCTGTAGGTTGTCTCGGTAGTGACGCCGACAAACTGCGCGAGAATGGGCTCGGAGCTAACCGGGCCCGCAGGGCTCACCGTGTCGAAAAAGTCGCCTGCGAGCGCGAACTGGACGCTTCTTCCCCCGGAGAGCCCGTCGCCGAGCGGACGGATCGACGCCCAGACTCCGAGGCCGTCGGCCACTCCCTCGGCCACGACGAGGGTGACCACCAGCGCGATGGTGAGCGGCGCCACGGCGGTGACACGCGCCAGCACGTCGTCGGTGCCGACGACAGCGAGATAGGCGACGACGGCGCCGCCCCCGAGCGCGATGCCGACGAGAAACCGGAGTGAAGCGCGCACAACCGGCCTCTCGACGGGCGCGCGCAAAAGTCGCTCGTCCGGAACCGGTCGGTCAGGCATCGGTTGGGGACGGGCGCGTGATCCGCGCGACGAGAAGCGTCGCCGTCCCCCCGATGACGGCGACGGCGGCCGTCCCGACCGCCGCGAGACGGACCGCACTGAGAACCGAGAGCGCCGGCGTCGCGACTGTGACGACGGCACCCATGGCGACGGGCGTGAGGGTGGAGACGACCCGGCCGCCCGACTCGGAGACGCTCACCAGCCCCCCGCGGAGATGCGCGGGCGCAAGGCCGGTGACGACGCTCCGGTATAGCGAGAGTGAGACGCCGAACCCCACCCCGAGGACGGCGGCGCCGACGACCCCGATTGCGAGTGTCGGCGCGTACGCCACCACGATGAGGCCGGCTCCGAGCGCCACGTTCGCAGTTGCGAGCGGCCAGAGCCGCGAGTCGAATCGCGCCGTGATCCGGCCTGCCTGACTCCCGCCGATCGCTAGCCCCGTGCTGTTGACCGCGACCAGTATCCCGGCCTCCGCGGGCGACCCGCCGACCCCCCGTGCGACGATGAGTGAGTTGTAGGTGAGAAAGCCGACCCACGGGAGCATCGGCAGGCCACGCCCGACCACGAGCGAGAGCACCCGCGGGCGGGCGACGAGCGAGAGAACCGGCCGGACCCCGCCGTCAGGATCGTCAGCCGCGTCGGTCGTCCGGTTGAGTGGCTCCTCAAACCAGAGGTAGACAAGACCGGCGACTGGGAACGCCATTGCGTAGATGAGAAACGGCGCCTGCCACGCGACCGCGACAAGCGCACCCGCGATAGGCGGGAAGATGGCCTGGTAGACGCCGGAACTCATGAAACGCAGACCCTGCGCGGTCGCCTCGCGCGCCTCGACGTAGACGTCGCCGATGCTCGTGACGATAATCGTCGTCAGGCCGGCGAACGCGATGCCCTGGAGCAGGCGGAGCGCCACCGCGACCCGAAAGTCCGTCGTGAACGAGATGCCCACGCCCCCGATACCGAACAACACCAGCCCCGAGACGAGGATAGGCTTTCGCCCCACCCGGTCGGCGAGTATCCCCGCAACTGGGATGAGTAGGATGGGAGGCGCGGTGTACGCGGAGACGAGGAGGCCAAGGCGCGCGGTCGAGACACCGAACGGGCCGGAGAGCGTGTCGAGCAGCGGCGAGACGAGTGTGATCCCGAGCGGCGCGAGCAGGTTCGCCGCCAGAAGCGCCTGGAACCGCCGTTCGTACAGCACGTCGCCGTTCTCACCAACAAGCGACTCGACAGACACGTCTTGATGATACACGAACCCCCCTGAAGTCCGTGCCGGTCCCGGCCTCCGTTACCGGCGGTCGGTCGCGCGGGTGGGTGCCGACGCCGACAAACTCGCTTTCAGCGACGGTGGCCCCGACCGCTGTCCAGCCGGTCGTCCCAGTCGATCCACTCCTGTTCCCAGCCAGACTTCGCGAAGTAGCCCTGGGTCGCGAACTCGCGGTCCTCTCGGTGGGTCCGGTTGCGCGTCCCCGCGCCCGCCTGCTCACCGTCGACGAGGAGCGGTGGAAGCGCGAGCGGCCCGAACTCGCCGACGACCCGCGGCTCACTCGCGTCGTGTTCGACGACGGTCAGCGTCCGCTCTGCGCGGCCGAGTGGGAGCACCAACCGGCCGTCGGGGCCGAGTTGTGCAAGGAGCGTCGGGGGTGGCCGGAGCGCACTCGCCTCAACCAACACGCGGTCGAACGGCGCGTATTCTGGCAGCCCATCGCTCCCGTCGCGCCGGTCGACAAGGACAGCGTCGTAGCCAGCCTTTGCGAGGTTCTCCCGCGCCGCGTAGACGGCGGGTCGGGCGATGTCGACCGCGTGAATGTGACGCGCGCCAGCAAGTTCGGCTAGCACCGCGGCAGTGTAGCCGACGCCAGCGCCGACGAGGAGGACGTCGTCGCCCTCGGCCGGCGAGAGCGCCTCCATCAGACGCGCGACCGTCGCGGGGGCGAGAACGCGTGCGCCATAGGCCTCACCCTCTCGATTGGCGTACGGAGCCTCCGAGACGAACTCGTGGCGCGGAACTGTCCGCATCGCGTCGACGACTCGCTCGTCGACCGGGCGGTCGAGGGCGTACTCCAGCCCGTCCAACATATCCTCGCGCAGTGCCGCCTCGTCCATACGCGCGTTCCGCGCCGGCGAAATATAAGCGCTTTATCTGCTCACCAGACTGACCACGCGCTCGACTGGGTGTCACGGGCGTACACCCGCTTGACATCCCGGGCAAACGCGATATCGCCCTCGTGGTCGAGTTTCTCGTGGCGATACTCCGGCGCGTCCGCGCGGATCTGGACACCGACGATCTCGGCCTGTTCGTCCCCGAGGTCAACCTTCTCGCCCACGACAAACTCGTGGGCGCCGGGCACCCGCATCGTGTGGCTCTCGGTCTGCCTGTTGCGCCCGTCGCCCTCCTTCGGGTGGACGGTAACGGGCACGCCGACGTTGTCGACCACACGTGACCAGACGGTCGCGACCTCGGCCGCGGGCGCGGTCTCCGTGCGCTGCTCTGGACCCGTCTCGACGGCGGTCACTCGGACCTGCAGGATCGCCTCGGGTGTGTCGACGACGAACTCGTCGCCGACTGCGACCGTCTCATCCTCGGCGAACGCCCGCGTGGCGGCGAGGGACTCGGCTTCTTGAGAGACGACCACCTCGCGCTCGACTCGCTCCGTCCGTTCGACCGCCGTTTTGTGGGTGTGGCCGCAGTCCGTACACCTGACGGTGGCCTGTCCGCTCGGCCGCAGAACCTCGTGGACGGTCCGGTCGCCACAGCCGGGGCAGGCGACCTCCGTCCGCTCGTGCGTATCGCTCACTACCCGGTCGTGGGAGCGGGAGCGTGAAAAGCGGGGCGTCTTCGGCTTGTGCGGCGCCTCAGGGGCTTGGGAGCGTGATCGCCTCGCCGTCCGCCCGCACTGTGGGGTCGCGAACAACCCCGTCGCTGTGGATCGGCGCCTCGACGTCGCCGCCGATGCTCGCGTCGTCGCCGACCGCGAGGTGGACCGTCCCCGCCGCCTTCTCGTCCAGGAGGACCGACCCCATCAGCTCCGCGACCCCGACGTTCGCGCCGACCCCCAGCTCCGCGAGGTTGTAAACTGCGTCCGGGTCGGCAGCGTTCTCGGCTGCGGCCTCGAGCGACTCGCGCACGCCGGCGTCACTCACCTCAACGACCTGCCCGGCCTCGACCTCGATCTGAACCGGCTCCTCGACGAGACCGTGTGGCCGCATCGTCCCGTCGACAACGATCCGCCCGTTCGCCGTCGTGGGGCTGACGAACGTCTCGCCGGCCGGGAGGTTCGAGAACGACCCCGGATCACGGACCAGGCCGGTGTCGAGGTGCCACGGCCGGTCGCCCGGTTCGACGACGATGTCGGTGCCTCCGGGCGCGGTGACACGTATCTCGCCGGCGCCGCGAACCTGCTTGTGGATCGACTCGCAGGCAGCCGCAATCTGCTCGTAGTCGGCGTCCAGCCCCGCGACGAGAACGTTCTCAGTGATGCCCGGCAGGGTCGCGCCGCGCGCACCGGCCTCCGTGGCGGCCTGTCGCGCTCGGGTGTGGGTGATCGAGTAGGTCGTCGGCGCGAGAAAGGCGTCGGCCTCGCGCATCGCGGCCGCGACCGGCGCCGGCGGCTCCTCACCGTGTTCTGTCCCAACCGGGTAGCGCAGGAGCGTCGCGTCGTCGCTTTGTGCCGCGGCAACGTCGTAGATCGCCTCGCCGATCGGCAGGCGTTCGTCGTCGGTCACGACCGCTATCGACTCGTCGGCGACAAGTCCGAGACACGCCTCAACCGCCGTCTCGGCGGCGGCACGCAGGTCGTTATCCATACCCGTCATAAGGCCGCCCGACCCATCAGTCCGCCGGTTGGTCGTGACTCGTCCCGTAGTTAATTTCTGTCTCGAATCCCCGAAACGATTATTGACCACGCCGGAGGCGTTCGTGTATGATCGAGGTCGGCGTCAACGGATACGGCACCATCGGGAAGCGGGTCGCCGACGCGGTTGAGGTCCAGACCGACATGACCCTCGCCGGCGTTGCAAAGACCCGGCCAAACTTCGAGGCGGAGGCCGCCGTGCGGAAGGGCTACCCGCTCTACGCCGCCATCCCGGACCGCGCGGCGCAGTTCCACGAGGCCGGCATCGACGTCGCGGGCGAGGTCGACGATCTGGTGATGCGCGCGGACGTGATCGTTGACACCACGCCCTCCGGAATCGGAGCGGAGAATCGCTCGCTGTACGAGCGCTACAACACCCCCGCCGTCTTTCAGGGCGGCGAAGACCCCAACGTGGCCGACCGGTCGTTCGTCGCGCGGGCGAACTTCGACGGCGCCCGCGAGGAGGGCGTCGACTACCTTCGCGTGGTCTCGTGTAATACAACCGGGCTCTCGCGCCTGATGGCGCCCCTCCGCGAGACCTACGGCGTCGAGAAGGCGCGCGTCACGCTTGTCCGTCGCGGTGGCGACCCTGGCCAGACCGAGCGCGGACCGATCAACGACATTCTGCCCGACCCCGTCAAGATTCCCTCTCACCACGGCCCGGACGTCAACACCATTTTTCCCGACCTCGACATCGACACCCTCGGCGTGAAGGTGCCTGCAACGTTGATGCATCTCCACTCGGTCAACGTCACCCTTGGAGCCACCCCCGACGCCGATGAGGTGCGAAGCCTCCTTGGCGAGGAGTCGCGGCTCTTTCTTGTCCCCGAGGAGTCCGGCATTGATGGGACGGGAAAGCTCAAAGAGTTCGCGATGGACACCGGGCGGCCCCGGGGCGACCTCTGGGAGAACTGTATCTGGGCCAACTCACTGACCGTCGAGGACGACGACCTCTATCTGTTCCAGTCTATCCATCAAGAGTCCGATGTAGTGCCCGAAAACGTCGACGCCGTCCGCGCCCTTGCGGGCGACGCCTCCCAGACCGAGAGTATGGAGACGACGGACGAAACACTCGGCGTCGGCCTGGAGAGCCTGTTCGGTGGCCCGCGCCAGCGAGTCGTGCCGCGCTGAGCCGGGCGAAACACGGGTCGTGTGTCGCCGACAGCAGGGCGTGTGGACGACCTTGGTTGTCTCAAACTGGCAGACTGATACGCTACTATTACGCGACTTCCTGTTCGCCGGCGCCGCGGTCGTCAGACTCCGGACAGTCAGGCGACCGGACTCAGACCGTGACCGTGGCCTGAGCCTGGGCCTGACCGTCGGGGGCGGCGCCCTCGTCGTTGCCTTCCTTGCGTTTTCGTCCCACGACGGCTCAGAACGCGTGGTGTGTCACAGCTCCACGGCGTCGTCGGCACCCGGAATGGAACGCCCACCAACGTCGAGGGCCACGGCGTCACCGTGGTGCGTGCCGTTGTCGAGGCCGTCGACCGCGCGCCAGAGCGCCGTCTCAGCTTCGTTGTTCCCGCGAATGTGGTGGAGTGAGAACTCCTCAAACGGCGCGGGTGTGAACGGCGCGACCACGTCGCCAAGGTGGGCAACGGTCGCTATCCTCTCGCTCGCGACCTGTGCGGCGGCGATGTCGTCGTGGGTATCGGAGACGAGGCCGAGACATATGCCCAGCAGTTCGGGCGGGCGAAGCGTAGTCGTAGGGTCGCAGCGGTCGTCACCCGCTCGTGATGCGACTGGCGACCGTGCGCGCAATCGGCGTGAGTCACGAACGCGACACCCACACCACGACAGAGGAGGCCGCGGCCACGCGTCGGCTCAGGCCGCCAGCCGTCGTCCGGCCGCCTCGGCACGGTCCAGCGCCTCAACTGCGGGCAATGGGTCGCCGGTCAGGGCGCGGAGGTACGCCCCGCCGGCGATGGAGAGATGGTCGAACTCGTCCGGGTCGAGGTCGTAGAGGTCGACGGCCCGGGAGGTGTCGCCGCCGCCGACGACCGAGAAGCAGTCCGCGTCGGCCACGGTTTCGAGGACCCCGACGGTCCCGACGCTGAACCGTTCATCCTCGAACACGCCGAGACTCCCCTTGACGAAGACGGCGGCAGAGTCGCGCACGACCGGCGTGTAGTCCATCAGAGTCTCTGTGCCGACATCTTTGTACGCGACTGTCTTCTCCGTTACGTCGCCGACCGCCACCTCCGCACGCCGGTCGTCGTCGAGGTAGGCGAGGTCGACGGGCAGGCGAATGGCGTCGCCGTGTGCGTCCAGTACACGTTCGAGGTCCGCGCCGGACTCGGCCCACTGGTCGTCAAACAAGTCGGTCCCATTGAGGTCGGTGCCGAGGGGGTGACCCCGCGCCCGGAGGGCGAGTTCGCCCGGGATACCGCCGAGGACGAAGCTGTCCACCTTCTCCGAGAGCGCGTCCATCGCCCGGATGACGTCCGTCGCCTTTGCGCCGCCGAACACCATCGTCACGGGGCCGTCGAACTCCCGGTCGGCAACTGCGCGATTCGCCTCGTACTCCGTAGTCATCACGGGGCCGGCGTAGGCGGGCAGGACCTTGGGAAAGCCGACGAGTGAGGCTTGTGCGCGGTGGGCAGCAGAGTACGCGTCGTTCATGTAGGCGTCGACCTCTGGCGCGAGCGCTTGGACGAGCGCCGACTCGGCGTGTTCGGTGGGCGTGCGGTCGGCGAGTTCGTCCTCGGCCGTCCGGACGTTCTCGAGGAGGACGACCTCGCCGGCGTCGAGACCGCGAAGCGTCGTGACGGCTGTCTCGCCGTGGGTGTCGGGGACGTACTCGACTGGGTGGTCGAGCGTCTTGGCCAGGTGGTCGGCATGTCCCTCAAGCGTAGTGAAATCGTCGCCCCCGGGACGGCCCTGGTGGGCTAAACAGGCAATCGCGTGATCGTCGTCGAGAAGCCGGTGGAGCGTCTCGGCGTGGCGGCCGAACCGGCGGTTCGGCTGCACATCGCCGTTTTCGACTGTGGTGTTGATATCGATGCGGACGAGGAGGCGGTGCCCCGGCGGGAGGTTATCGAGCGTCAGCATCTGTTAGCGTATTCCCGCCTGGCTATTTGAAATCAGCTTACTCCTGGGCGACCGGCGACGCCTTGGGAAGGACGTGGCGGGCGACGTCGAGCATCCGGTTCGCGAAGCCGTACTCGTTGTCGTACCACGCGAGGACGGTCGCGAGGCCCTCCGCACCGACGACCGCCGTCGAGTTCAGGTCGACGTACGACGAGAACGGGAGGCCGACGATATCTCGCGAGACCACCTCGTCGTCGGTGTAGCCGAGGACGCCAGCCATCTGGCCGTCAGCGGCCCCACGGATGGCGCCGTTGATATCCGTGGCGTCTGGTGAGTCAGCCAGATCGACGGTCAACTGAGTGATAGAGCCGGTGGGGACGGGCACACGGATGGCCATCCCGTCGAGACGGCCCTTGAGTCGCGGAAGAACCTGTGTGACCGCCTGCGCGGCGCCCGTCGTCGTCGGGACGATGTTCTCGGCAGCTGCGCGACCGCGCCGGGGCTTGTCGTGTGGCCCATCGATCAGGCTTTGCGACCCCGTGTAGGCGTGGACGGTGGTGAGATAACCCGACTCCAGACCGAACCGGTCGTCGAGCGTCGCCGCGACGGGCGCGACGCTGTTTGTCGTACAGGAGGCGTTCGAGACAACACGCTCGCCAGCGTACTCGTTCTCGTTGACGCCGTAGACAATCTGACGCGTCTCATCGTCCTTCGGCGGCGCGCTGATGACGACGCGGTCGGCGCCGGCGTCGAGGTGGCCACTCGCGTCCGCAGTCGTCCGGAACACGCCCGTACACTCAAGCGCGACGTCCACGTCAAGTTCGCCCCACGGTAGCGCCGTCGGGTCTCGCTCGCCGGTCAGACGTGCGCTCGCCTCGCCCTCGTGGCTCCGCGCCACGAGGTGGTCGCCCTCAACCGCGGCGTCCAGCCGACCCATCACGGAGTCGTACCGCGCGAGATACTCCATCGTCTCCGCGTCGGCTACGTCGTTTATTCCGACAACCTCGACGGAGGGGTCGCCGAGAGCCGCCCGAAAGACGCTCCGCCCGATACGGCCGAAACCGTTGATACCGATGCGAACCGATACACCTTCACTCATCGCGTAGTAAATTGTGTGTCTACGGTTTAGCTCTGTCGGCACGGACCGGGGTGACAGAAGCCTTTTGCCCGGTAACAGCATACAATATGATGATGCGGAGAGATGACCGCGACGACCCGTTTGGAGATATTTTCGACGAGATAGAGCGGATGATGGGGGGGTTAAGCGACGATGGTGGCTTCGGCACCGAGACACACGTCGATGTCCACGATCTCGGAGACGAGATCCGCCTCGTGGCGGACCTCCCGGGCGTCGAGAAAGGGGGACTCGAACTCCAGTGTGATGGCGAGGTCATGACCATCGGCGCCGCCGGCGACCGCCGCGAGTACAACGAACATATCCGGCTCCCGGTCCGGGTCGACGAACACTCCGCGAGCGCGACGTTCAACAACGGCATTCTCACCGTCACTCTCCGGAAAGTGGACAACAGCGCCAGTATCGACCTCGACTAGCCCGTCCGGCGCACGAGTGCCGCCATCCGGTCGTAGAATCCGGCCTCGTACTTCTCGACGTTGTCGACCGTCGGGCGCGCGTTCGTCTCGTTGACAACCCACCGTCCGTCACTTCTGAGCAGGTCCACGCCGAGCCATTCTGCCGAGAGCGCCGTCGCCGCCGCCTCGGCCAGCTGTCGAGCTTCGGCCGGGAGGTCGACCCCGACCGCCTCGGCACCCCGGTGGACGTTGTGTTTCCAGCCTCCTGCACTCTTGCGTTCTACCGCGCCCGCGTACGCACCATCGACGACCATCACGCGGTAGTCCCGCGCCTCGGGCAGGTACTCCTGAACGAGAAACGAGCGGTCGCCCGTCGCCGGAAACTCGTGGATGAGCGAGAGGTAGTCCGCGACACCGAGAAAAGAGTCGAGATCGTGGCATTTCGTCACGCCGATGCCGCGTGTCGTCGAGTTGGGCTTGACAACCACAGGCCAGTCCAACGTCTTGACGGCCGCGGTCAGCGCCTCGTCATCGGCCGGGTTCGACACCAGTCGGGTGTCGGGGACGGGGAGGCCCGCCTGCACACAGCGGGCGTACGTCTCGGCTTTGTTCCGCGAGCGCAGGACGACCTCGCGGCCGTTCACCCACGGCAGGCCGTGCAGCGCGGAGACCGCGCCGCCCTCCATGGTCCGCGAGGGGAAGACGAGGCCGACAGTAAACGTCTCGGCGACGCTCGCGGGGTCAAGTCGTCGGGTCCGACCGGCCGTCGGGAGGTAGCCGACCTCGATCCCCCGGTCGGCCAGCGGCTGCTGAACCCGGTCGAACGTCTCGGCGCGTGTTGCGAGCGCGAGTCGCAGGTCGGATGGCACGACCGGTCTGCGTGTGCCGGAGAGAAAAGCGCGCGGGGCCGCCTCAGGCGACCAGCAAGTCCTCACCCTGTTCGACGACGACACGACACGGTGGGGACATCTTGTTGTACGCGCGACGGAAGGCGTCTTTCACCACGTCGGCGTTCTCGGGGTCACAGTAGGCGGTGAAGATGGTGTCGCCGCTCGGGACCCGGGCGGCGGTGCCGACAGGCTTGCCGAACGCCTGGCGCATCCCGTCGGAGACACGGTCCGCGCCCGCGCCGGTCGCCTGCTTGTTCTCCCGCAGGATGTGGTGGGGGAACTTACGCAGAACCATCTTGTAGTTGTCCTCGCCGACATGCTTCAGGAGGAGGCGGTTTGCCGACAGGCGCGCGGACTCTAGCGCGCCGTGACGGATCTGACACTCCTCTTCGACCTGAAGGCTGATATGGATCGGGTAGTCGTGCGGGCCGGTCTGGAGGTTGCCCATGTTGTGCTGGGCGATCTTCGAGCCCGGGATGCCGGTGATGTACTCACGTCGCGTGTACGCGGGATTGCTGATCTCCCGGTACATTGAGGCCGGTTTGTCGGACATGGTGAGTTGTCTCAATATCCGCGAGTCGCCGGTTAAGGGCGTCGATTCGTCTCAACATCGGGCGTCAGCGCGACGTGCGAGAAGCCGTACTGGTCCAGAAGAGTCGCCGCGCGGTCGGTCACGGACGGCGCAACGAGGACGGTTCAGACGGCCGGGACGCCGTCGGAGTCCACGCGACACCGGCCGTGAACGGTCACGAGCACGCTTGCGTCGACGGCCTCCTCAGCTGCCGTCAACGCCTCGCGGGGCGCAGGCGAGCGGAGGGTTCTGGCGGTCACGGCGCGCTGTGGGTGCGACCGAGCAAAACCACCGCGCAACGCTTTTGCAGGACCCGGGTCGCTCTTCAGAGGATGCGTTCAGAGTCCGCGATTCGTGACCGGCTGGCCGAGTTGGAGGCGGAGTACGACGCCCGCGACCCCCCAGCCTCGCCCGTCGAAGACGATGCAGAGATCGCCGTACTCCGCGCTATCGAGGAGTTAGAGTGGGTTCTGGGCGAGCGCGAGGCCGATGGCTCGTTCACCAGATGATCTGAGAACTGTACGTCAGCCGCGGAATCTTATAGCCGGGTGAGGTTCTTTGCGCGGGGGCCCTTGTCGGCCTGTTCGATGTCAAACTCCACTTCCTGTCCCTCCTCGAGGTCCGGGCCGCCGACGTCTTCCATGTGGAAGAAAACATCTTCCTCCGAATCGTCGCTGTCGATGAAGCCGTAGCCGCCGGTGTCGTTGAAGAAGTCAACCGTTCCAGTCGCCATTGCGACTCCGAGTCAGCCGGGAGGGGTCATAAGCCTTCCGCGACGGTCACTGTGTGGCCAACTACCCCGGCAGGTGAAACGACCAGCTGGATATTTTTGTCGGGGACGAGGACCGGCGGGTCGCGTTAGGGCCGTGGGAACTCCGTCTGATACGCCGTCCCCTCAAGACGGTCCTCACGGAGGGGCCAGAACGCGACGAGCGTCGCGGACTCCCCCTCAACCGCGCGGGCGGTGTGGGGCACTTCCGGGGGGATCGTCACGGCGTCGTACGGCCGGAGTTCAACGACGTCGCCGTCGATCAGCATGTTCACTCGACCCGCGATGAGGAGGTTCGCCTGCTCGTACGGGTGAGTGTGGGGCTCGCCGTCCGGATACTCCGGTCCGATCTCCGAGAAGCCGATCAGCTGGTCGATCCCTCGGAATACGGACTGTCTGAATCCCGGCTCGTCGCGGACTGTCGGTGCCGACGAAAGGTCGTATGTCGACGGAATCGAGTTGGGGTCGTAGTCGCGGACCATCGCCCCTACCGAGAGAGAGTGGAAAGATAAGTGTGGGCGGAGGAGTGGCCGCGGTCGGTCCCTGGCGTGTCCTCTCTCGTCGTCGCTGGTCGGAGCGCGAACACACCCCCGACCGGACCGGCGCAGGGCCGAACGACTCGTCTGGACACCGCGGCTCGGCGTCGATTCCCCACCCGCGCGCCCTGCGTGTGGGGACGGTGTCGATGCGAGCGTGAAGAGTCATAAAATCCGCTCGAGAGTTCAAAGAAACATACGACGTGCCACTTGGATTCATCCTCGCTGGTGATACGGTTCGAGGCAAACAACCTGTTGATGATCTCGGTGAGGGAATCGTCCAACTACCGTACTGGTTGTACTTGCTCCTGTGCTAAGTCGCTACCTATTCGGTTGTGAGAACGGAGCGAGCGACCTGTCGATTGGCGCCCCTGCTGGAAGACGTGACAGCGTGGGAGTATCGCTAACCGCCTATCGGAAGACGTACCCGAGAAGGTCGTTAGCGACCGTATGAACGTTGGTCAGGACGTATTGGACAAGCACTGCGACAAGAGAAGTGAGGTACAACGAGCCGAACAGCGGCGTGGATAGTTGAAAGAAGTGTAATATCAACCGGCGAAATGGATTCGCCCTTCGCGCTCTCTCAGTGTTACCATGTGTGACGAGAACCCCAACGTTTCTTTGCCCGATGACAAGCAAAACCTCATTCAGATTCTCGTCGCCGCAGTGACGGTGGGATTTATACGGCTTGTACTCCGCCTCCGGTCGTCATCTGACTCCTGTGAGCGCGACGTGGCATCCTAGAAGATCACCGAGAGAACTCCGAGCATCACACTACTGACCGTGAGCAGACCGAGTAAGACCACCACAATAGGCCGGAACCCGGTCTCGCGGAACTCGGCGAGTTCGATGGTCAGGCCAAGTCCGACGAACGCGAACAAAAACAGCCAGTTCGAGGCGTTGTCGAGTGCTGTCAGCTGCGCTTCTGAAAATAGCTCACTACTCGACAGTACCATCACGACGACGAAGCCGACGATGAACTTCGGGAAGTTCGCACAAAGGAAGCGAACAGTTGACTGTGTCCCGCCGTCCGAAAGCGTTGCTGCGTCACTCGATTCTCGACGACTGTAGAACACGGCGTACCCGATGGCGACGAAGCCGATGAGTGCGTTTCGAGCGAGTTTCACCAGTACCGCCCATTGCCCGGCTGTCTGTGAGTAGGCGAACCCCGCAGCCGTCACCGGGCCGGTGCTGAACATCGTCGTCCCCGCCCAGACGCCGAACACGATGTCGGAAAGCCCGAGTGCCGTCCCCACGGCAGGATAGACGAGTAGCGTCACTGCATCGAACAGCAGAATCGTCGCGGCCGCGTATGCAATCTGCTGGTCGTTTGGTCGAATGCTCCCCGCGACGGCGGCCACTGCCGACACACCACAGATTCCAGACCCAGCAGCGAGCAATGACCCGACTTTCTCAGGGATATGGATGAGTATACGTGCAACGAGTTCCACAGAGAGGATCGTCATCGTAACGGCGACGAGGATGAGGACGATAACGGTGGGGCCAGCTTCGATAATCTGGTCGATAGCGACGGATGCCCCCATAAGAACAATTCCAGCTTCCAACCAAAGTGTGTTCGTCTCAACACCGGGATTGGCCCACGACGGAATGCCCACAGTGTTCCCGACGATCATCCCAACTACGACGGCAACGATGAACTCACTCCAGAGTGGGACGAGTGTGGTGACTCCCCGGGCGAGCAGGCCAATTGCGATGAGAACGACAAGCCCTGGGAGATACCGAGACGCCACCGACGTGTGGCTCACCACGGAGTCGGAAGGCCAACCGCGACATCACCGACGACACTCAAGCCGATAGCGGCGGCTTGCCATCCTCGGTCAAGATTCCGCCACGGGCATACGACGGACCGTCGGATGAAGCGTTGCCCGGTGGCGTCGTCAGTCTCTGCCTGCTCGCTCATACACCACAATGAAATACGTTTGTCTTATGAATGCTTAGTTTGGCCTGCGACAAATTTCACGCTTGAACTGGGGGTGGTATGTCATAAATCGCGTAGAA
>CAKZPG010000104.1 GCA_937138675.1 uncultured archaeon
CAACGTGGGGGCGCAGGTCGAGTTCGAGCGTCCACGCCGCGCGGTCTTGTTCTACGAGGTCCCAGTACGTGTCTGCGATCGCGTCCGGATCGAGATACGCCTCTGGGTCCGAAACGTCTTCGTCCGGCGGTCTGATCCCCCCGTCTAGGACGACGTGTGCGACGTGGATCCCCTCGGGCCCGAGTTCACGCGCCATCGACTCCGCGACCCCCCGCGCGCCGAACTTCGCCGCCGAGAACCCGACCGCCCCCCTGCGGCCTCGGACCGACGTGGTCGCGCCCGTGAGGATCACCGTCCCACCGGAGCGCCCGCGCATGTCCGTGGCGGCCCGTTTCGCACAGTCGACGAATCCACGGACGCCGACATCGAGAGCGCGGTCGAGGTCGTCAAGTTCGATCCCTGCCAGTCCTGCCCACGGCGCGGCGCTCGCGTTGTAGACGAGAACGTCGACCGGTCCCAGTTCCGCGCGGACGGCCGCGAACCCGGCCTCCACGTCGCCAGGGTCGGCGAGGTCGGTCGGGACAGCGATTCCCCGGCCGTCCGTCTTGTCAAGGGCGTTCGCGAGCGACTCGATCCGGTCTGCGGTACGGGCGAACAGCGCGACGTCCAGCCCCTCGTGGGCGAATCGCCGCGCGACAGCCTCGCCGAGGCCAGGGCCGACACCGGCGATCACAGCAGTTCGTGTCATAAGCAGGTGTCGATTGCAGGGGGAAAGAGCGTGACGCCGGGGCGTAGCGTTATCGCCCCGGCGGGTGAGACACCGGCATGGACGAGGAGGCGATCGCGGCGGCGAAACGCCGCGCGGCGGAGTCGGCGGTCGAGGCGGTTGGCGACGGCAACATCGTCGGACTGGGGACCGGGAGTACGGCTGCGCATGCGATTCAGGCACTTGGCGAGGCCGTCGACGCGGGACTGTCCGTCGAGGGTGTCCCTACCTCGTGCCAGTCACGGGCGCTGGCCCGCGAGGCCGGGGTTCCGCTCATCGCGCTGGCTGACGTGGCGCGCGTCGACGTGGCGATAGACGGCGCGGACGAGACGCTTCTGGACGGAAGTGCGCTGATAAAGGGCGGCGGCGCGGCCCACGCTCGGGAGAAGGTTGTCGACACCGCCGCCGACCGGTTCTTACTCGTCGTCGACAAGCGGAAACTGACGGAGACGCTCACCGCTCCTCTCCCCGTTGAGGTTCTCCCGGACGCGCGATCTGCGGTCGCAGCACGCGTCGAGGAGTTGGGCGGCGACCCGACGCTCCGGGCGGCCGAGCGCAAGGACGGCCCGGTGGTGACCGATAACGGCAATTTTGTTCTCGACTGCGCGTTCGGGGCGATTGGGTCGCCGACGCGGCTGGCGGCCGAACTCGCGGCGGTGCCGGGTGTCGTCGAACACGGCCTGTTCGTCGGTCTCGCGGACGAGATTCATGCTGGAGGCCCGGACGGCGTTCGGGTCACCCGGCGGTAGGTGGCGCGACAGCGAAAGAATCGGGTGTCGACCGCGTTCGTACGCGGATCCGACCGTCTTACAGGTCGCGCGGCTGGACGGTCTTACGATCGTTATCCTCGGCTCGGCGGGCAGCGTCCTCGAGAAGCTCGTGGACCTCGCCGTTGAGAGCGTCGTAAAAGTCGGAGGCAACGTTCTTGTCCTGCAGCGCTTCCTTCACCGTGGCCTTGACAATTAGGTCTGCCATACATGAGTTCATATCGGGGCCTTATTAATAAGATTTCCCAATTCGGCCGCTTACGCCTGATCGAGCGCCAGACAACGCCGATCCGGCCTCCAGATTTATATTGGTCTCCCCGGACATCGGGATCCTGCCCTCTTGCGATCGTCTACGAGTCAGTCTTGCCGCCGATACGCTTTGTCACGTAGTGATGCCGCAGACGTGTGACTTACCGGTGCAGCACTCAACTAACAACCAGATCCTGGAGTGTCAACAGACCGGCGTTTACCCCGTCCGTGACGACGGTCGAACGCTCGTCCACGACCCCCGGGTCGAGGGCTGGGACGCGACTGCAACGGTCCCGTCCGTCCCGCAGGTCGGCGACCGACCCAACTCGGAGCGCCCTCGGTGTCCGGCCCCACGACGCCCGAGGCTGCCGGCAACGCAGAGGCCTTCGGCTTCCAACACTGACATTGTGCCGGACTACGACGACTCCGGCGACATGTGCTGATCGATCCACACTCTGAGCGCGCGGGATTGAACGCACGTTGAGTTCGCGCGCACGCGCGCGAAGAGCTATATTACTCGCGGTCAAGGTGCAAGTACCGACAGACCCGTGTCGGATAACCATGGCCCGCTGTAACCACTGCGACTCTCACGTCTCCGACCAGTTCGCTCGTGTGTTTGCCGACGAGTACGGCCGTCTGATGGCCTGCCCCGCCTGCTCTGCTAATGCGGGTATCGCTGAATCCACACGGAAACGTATCGACGGCTGACCGACAGGCTGAGGCCTTATCCGTCCGTTGTCGTGCCGTGCACCACGTCTACGTCCTCTCGTGTGCCGACGGCACGTACTACACTGGCTATACCACGGACGTCGGCCGACGTATCGCCGAACACGACGCGGGCGAGGGCGCGAAGTACACCCGTGGCCGGACGCCCGTCGACCTCGTCCACGTTGAGGACTACGAGACCCGCTCGGCCGCGATGAGCCGTGAGGCTGAGATAAAGCAGCTCAGCCGCACCGAGAAGGAGTCTCTTGTCAGGTCAGCGGGTCCCGACCGCTGACGCTACTGTCGAACGCGACGAGCGCGGCGGCCCCGACGCCGACTAACCTCGTAAGCGTGAGCGACACTGGCGGCTGCACTACCCAGACAGCTTCCGAGTACAACCGGAGTCTGGGTTCAGATCGGGAGCCGGATCGGCGCCCGGCTTTTTGAGGTCAGGGCGGGTGATGCGGATATGGACGCCATCTCCTTTGGAACCGACGGCTGGCGCGCGCGTCTCGGCACATTCACCGACGAACGGGTTAGAATCGTCGGGCGGGCTGTCGCGGCTCACCTCGCGGCAGAGGGCGAGCGGGGCGAAGTCGTAGTCGGTTACGATGCCCGCGAGACGAGCGAGGGGTTCGCCGAGTCACTAGCTGAGGAACTCTCGTCCGCCGGCTTCGACGCTGTCCTGCCCGAACGCGACCGCCCGACGCCTGTGGCCGCGTGGTCCGTTGTCGACCGCGGCGCGCGCGGCGCTCTGATGCTCACCGCGTCGCACAATCCGGCCGACTACAACGGTGTGAAGTTCATCCCCGACGACGGTGCGCCCGCACTTCCCGAGGTGACCGACGACGTGGTGGCCCGGCTCGGCGAGGACCCGCCCGCCCCGGACGAGCCGGGGTCGGTCAAGCGCATCGACCTCTTTACACCCTACCTCGACTATGCCGCCTCGGTCGTGGACGCCGACCTCTCCGGCCTAAACGTCGCCTACGATGCAATTCACGGAAGCGGGCGGGGCTCGACCGACACGTTCCTCAAGTTGCTCGGCGCCGACGTCGAGCGGATTCGGTGCGAGCGTGACTCGACGTTCGGCGACACTCACCCCGAGCCGTCGGCGAACAACCTGCGTGAACTGGTCGATAGGGTCGGATCGGGCGCGGCCGACCTCGGTATCGCCAACGACGGTGACGCCGACCGGATCGCCCTTGTCGCGCCCGACTCGGGGTACCTCGACGGCAACCGGGTTCTCGCGCTGCTGTACGACCACCTGCTGACCGACCGCGGGGAGTCGGGGCCTGTTGTCCGTACGGTCTCCACTACCTTCCTACTCGACCGCATCGCCGAGGCCCACGGCGAGAAGGCCGTCGAGACGCCGGTCGGGTTTAAATGGGTCGCCCGGGCAATGGCCGACCACGACGCCCTCGCGGGCGGCGAAGAGTCAGGCGGCCACACCCTTCGTGGGCATATCCGCGAGAAGGACGGCGTTCTCCTCGCCGGGGTGCTGGCCGCCGCGGCGGCCGAGGCGTCGCTCGACGACCGCCTCGACCGCATCACCGACGAGTTCGGCGCTATCGCGGCCGACCGCGTCAGCGTCGAGTGCCCGGACGACGCAAAACAGACTGTTCTTGACTCCCTCGGCGACGCCATCCCCGAGACGGTCGCCGGCAAGTCCGTCGCCGACGTTGTCACCGTCGACGGATTCAAGCTTCTGATGCAGGACGGCTCGTGGCTTCTTCTTCGCCCCTCCGGCACGGAGCCGAAGATGCGCGTCTACGCCGAGGGCACTGACGTCGACGCGGTAAGCGACCTGTTGGACGAGGGGCGCGCGCTTGTCGAGCGGTTCACACCCTGAGCTCGCCTCACCGGTCGACGCAGGTGGGCGCTTCGCCCCCACGCACGCTGTGCGCCCGGCCCTCGTACTTTGTCACCCGGAAGCCACGCGCCTCGTGATCTGCCACGGGGCTTGAGCCCGAGGCACTCGTCTTGGTTTATTTGGAGACGAGGTCGAGAAGCCACGGGTGGGCGGCGATGCGGCCGTAGCGGCGAGCGCCGCAGATGTCGCTCGTCGTCACCGTCGGCAGACGCCCACACACCCGACACGTTGGCCGGCCGGCCGCCTGTCGCCGCCGGTCGTCCTCCGACAACCGGACTGTGGACCCGGACCTGTCTGGTGTTCTCGCCCACGGGGGGTCGGTTGGGACCGGCTGGTCGTCGACGAGCGCCGTCACATCGTGTGCCATGTGGTCCATCGCGCGGCGACGGTCGGCGTAGGTCGCGTCGTCGTCACCCCAGGTCTCGCGTTTCTCGCCGCCGCCGTCCGCGTCGGCGACGGTTCGCTATACGGCCGGTGTACGCCCGTCGCGCGCTTGTGCCTTCCGTCTCGGGTGGTTTATCTGGGAACGGCTCCGACGGTTATCTATGAGCGATGCCGACGCTGGGGACGGCGAAGCGGGGTCTACGGGGCGGGAGATCTGGATCGAGAAGTACCGGCCACAGACGCTCACGGAGATTCACGGGCAGGGAGACACAGTGGAGCGACTGCAGAGCTACGTCGACCGGGACGACCTGCCGCATCTTCTGTTCGCCGGCCCGGCCGGGACCGGCAAGTGCGTGACTGGCGAGACGCCGGTCCTGACCGGTCGCGGTGTCGAGCGGATCGAGACGGTCGTCGGCGACATCGAGGGGTTCGATGACCCCGGTGAGTCGCTCGAAGTGGCGACGTTCGGGGCCGACGGGGCGGTCGAGTTCGTCGAACCATCGCACGTCTTCGCCACTGATGCGGCGGAACTGGTCGAGGTCGGGACTCGCGACGGCTCGACACTCCGCGTGACGCCGGAGCACAAGCTCCTCGTCGCCACCGAGGACGGGCTCTCGTGGCGGAAGGCCGAAGCGGTCGCGGCGGGCGACCGGGTCGCTCGACCACTCTCTGTCCCGACGCCCGACAGCGGCGGGCTGAACTGGGTCGAGCGGATGCACGGCGAACGAACGCAGGTGACAGTCGAGCCGTCGTTCGCGCGTGCCCACGGGCTGGACCGAACGGTGCCGCTCGGACTGCTCCGCAACGTGGTGTCTTCCCCCGAGGCGATCCAAGACGCGACCGAACAGCTCACATACGTCACCGCATCGGGCACTCGTTCGCGGCCGATCACCCCGCCGACCGAGGTGACACCATCGCTCGCCGCGTTTGTCGGTCTCGTTATCGCCGAGGGTCAACTCGACGATGGCCGGGTCAAACTCCACACCACCGACGAGCGACTCCACGAGACCGTCGCTGAGACACTCACCGACCTGTTCGGACTCGACCCGGCGACCGGCGCCCAGGAGAGCGTTTGGTACGTCGAAGTGATCTCGCGGACACTCACGCACTATCTCGAATCTGTCTTTGACGTAATCGCGAGCGAAATGGGTGCGTCGGCAGCAGTCGGCTCCGCGCTCGTCGGCGCAGACGACGAGAGTCGGGCCGCGTTCCTCCGCGTGCTGTTCGACGCCGAGACGCACGTCGCCAACACCAACAAGTTCGAGTTTGTTCATCGAGATCCCGACCATGTCACGCTCGTATCGTACCTCCTCGCGTCGTTCGGAGTGCCCAGTCGACGGTCGACCGTCGAGCGGGCGGCGGCGAACGGTAGTGGAACGTTCCGGGAGTATGACGCGCTGTCCGTCTCGGGAGCCGCCCACCTGCGGCAGTTCGCAGACGAGATTGGTCTCGGGGCCGACTGGACGACCGAGCGGCTCGCCGACCACGCCGCGACGTCGGCGAATCCGACCCACGACACGATGCCACAACAGACGCTCGCGCGAGAGCTGTGTGCGGATCTAAACCTCTCTGCCGGCGACCTGCTTGAGGACACGCTGGACTCTGAGCGACCGGGGAGGGCCGCCCACCTCGACGAACTTCGTGCGGTCGTCGAGGCCGCAACCGACCGGCTGGAGACCGCTCAGGAGGTCGTCGAGACGCTCGACACGCTGAAGCTACGGCTCGCCGAGACGACGAGCCTTCCGGCGCGGCGGAGCGCGGTATGCAACACACTCGACACACTCGACACACGAACGGCGGTGAGTGCTGGCCACGGCTCCCGGACCGACCGGCTGCTGGAGAACGCAAACGGCCGTCGAACACCCGGGGTGGCCCAGGCCGGCGTCCTGCTGGCCGACCGCGACGAGCGGACAGA
The DNA here is from genome assembly GCA_937138675.1 of uncultured archaeon. Classification (GTDB taxonomy): domain Archaea; phylum Halobacteriota; class Halobacteria; order Halobacteriales; family Haloferacaceae; genus A07HB70. Next base: position 6,597 of record CAKZPG010000104.1, read on the forward strand.
GGGCACGCTATCGATCAAGGACGTTCGCGAGACCCTTGCGACCTGCCTCGATGCGCTCGGCGTCTCGTACGCGACTGTCGCGGACGGCACCAGATTCCACCACTCCGAGCTGTCGACGCTCGTCGGCAGCGACGACGTCGACCCCGCGTCGTTGTCGTCGTTCGCGACGGTCGCCGAGCGCCTACAGATGCTCGCCGACGGAATGCTGTCGCTCGACATCGTCGAGCGGATCCGCGCGCTCGACAGACTCGCCGCCGGGACGCTCTACTTCGACGAGGTCGCCTCTGTCGGGCGCGACGAGACTGGTGGTCGTGTCTATGACCTGACGGTACCACAAACGCGGAACTACGTCGCCGGTGCGGTGCCGACAGTGATGCACAACACCACCTCAGCCACTGCCATTGCACGCGAGGTGTACGGCGACGACTGGCGGGGGAACTTTCTTGAGCTCAACGCCTCCGACCAGCGGGGAATCGACGTCGTACGCGACCGGATCAAGAACTTCGCGCGCGCCTCCTTCGGGGGCTACGACCACCGGCTCATCTTCCTCGACGAGGCCGACTCACTGTGCCTGCCGCCGGGGACCGGTGTCGTCACGGGGGCTCCGTCATCGCCGGAGGTCACGCCGATCGAGGCAGTCGACCCCGGCGGCGAGCCGATACCGTCTGTCGACTTCAAGACAAACGAGATACAGCCAGACGAGGGCGTGCGCGTCGACTCGGGCATCGCCGACTTTTTTCAGATCAAACTGACAGACGGTCGGACAGTCACCGCGAGTCTCACACACCCGTTCTTCGTGGTCGGAGCCGACGGCGACCTCGTCGAGCGGGAGCTACGGGAGCTGACCCCAGGCGACGAGATTGCCGACTTTCGTGACGAGGTCGGGATAGCGCGATGCGAGACCTGTGGTGACTGGACGCCCGGTCGGGTCTGCTCGCTCAACTGTGAGGCCGACGGCTACAGTCGCGAGTTGCGAGGCGACGGGAGCCTGGTGGACAGTCCGGAGCGGCCGGACGAGCGACGCGAAGGGGTCGTCAAGAGACTCTCCGACGGCGGGCGACGTGCGGTCTCGACCGCCGAGATTCAGCGTGTCGACTACAGCCACCGGGGCCCCGCGTACAACGTCAGTATGGCGCAGACACCGAATTTCCTGCTCGCGAACGGGATCCTGACACACAACACTGACGACGCACAGTCAGCGCTCCGCCGGACGATGGAGCAGTTCTCCGACAACACCCGCTTCATCCTCTCGTGTAATTACTCCTCGCGGATTATCGACCCGATCCAGTCACGGTGTGCCGTCTTCCGGTTCTCGCCGCTGGACGACGAGGCGGTAGCGACGCAGGTTCAACAGATAGCCACCGTGGAGGGGATTGAACTCACCGAGGATGGCCTTGACGCCCTCGTCTACGCCGCTGCAGGCGACATGCGGCGGGCCATAAACGCGCTTCAGGCGGCGGCGACGACGGGCGAGACGGTCGACGAGGACGCTGTGTTCATGGTGACCTCGACGGCCCGACCCGAAGAGATCATCGAGATGGTGCAGGCGGCCGTCGACGGCGAGTTCGCAACGGCCCGCGCGGACCTCGACCACCTCCTGACTGACGTGGGGATGGCCGGTGGCGACGTGATAGACCAGCTTCACCGGACGGCGTGGGACCTCGACCTGCCCGACCGGACGACGGTCCGCCTGCTGGAGCGGATGGGCGAGGCCGACTACCGGATCACCGAGGGCGCGAGCGAGCAGGTCCAGCTAGAGGCGCTGCTGGCCGCTCTCTCGCTCAACGAACGGTCAGAGTGAACCCAGCAAGAAGATCGACAGTGACCTCTCGCAGGGGCTCCAGATCTTCGTCGAGCGGACGCGTCTGTGTATCGACGCGCTGGACCGGCGTCGCCGCCTTGGCCTGTGTCGCGGTCGGCGTCGGTGTGGGAGAGTGCAGTCCTGTGCTTCCGTCGTCGGGCGTCTCTCCGTCACCGGGGCCGAGACCAGCACACCCCGAGATACCCGCAGCACACAGCACGAGCAGATGTCGTCGAGACATCATAGAGAGTCGTCAGGTCGGGTGATACGTTTTGCCCGTTCAGGACCGCGCAGCCCGGACCGCGAGGAGCCCCGCTCCGGGCTTCACGAGAAGGTCGAGACCGACGGCCAGCGCGCCGGTCGGGAGCGAGGGCGCGAGCGTGAGCCCCTCGGGCCCGAGGAGCCAGAGGACGGGGTAGCCGAGCCACAGAACGACGAGATACGCGCGTAACAGACGCGTCTGCCGGTCGGCGGCGGGCGTGAGCGGGCCGAACATGAGGGCGAGAAGAGTCATGAATCCGCCGACGCTCACCGCTAGCCAGACGAACTTTGCCCCGCCCAAGGAGAGCGTCGCGGCGAGTGTCGTCGCCATCGTGTACGCACCGACGGCCATCGTCAGCGCCATCGTGCGCCGGTCTGCGCCGGCGAGCAAGCCCAGGAGGACGACCAGCAGCGGGATTGTGATCACGCCGTCGGCGTACCGCCCCCACGCGACGACGCCCGCCGGGCGAACGACGGTCGCCTGTCCAAGTGCCATCGCGACGTACCACGTTCCGGCGGAGACCGGCGGCCCGACGGCGACGGCAGCGACGGTCCGCGCCCGTCCATCCGCCGCCCGCCCGGCGATCCCCACCGCGAGCGCACCCACGGCCATCGCGAGGGCGCCGAAAAAGAACACAGGCATACGGTTGATTAAATCGCCCGTAAAGTAGCCCTGACGGTCTGTCGGAATCCTTTTTGCAGGTCCACGGCTGTCTGGCGATGATGAGCGATCTTGAGGACGAGTACCAACTCGACTATTTTGACGAGGAGGGATTCGTCCGTACGGAGTGCTCGTCCTGTGGCTCTCACTTCTGGAGCCGGGACGAGTCACGGGAGACCTGCGGCGAGCCACCGTGTGCGAGCTACGACTTCGTCGGCTCGCCCGGCTTCTCGGAGCCGCACAGCTTGGCGGAGATGCGCGAGGCCTTCCTCTCTTTTTTCGAGGAGAACGGGCACGAGCGGGTCAGCCCATATCCGGTCGCCGCAAACCGGTGGCGCGACGACGTACTCCTGACGCAGGCCTCGGTCTACGACTTCCAGCCCCTGGTGACATCAGGGCGGGCGCCGCCGCCGGCGAACCCGCTGACTATCAGCCAGCCCTGTATCCGGATGCAGGACATCGACAACGTGGGGAAGACGGGCCGACACACGATGGCGTTCGAGATGATGGCCCACCACGCGTTCAACGCCCGCAAGGAGGTCGACGACAGCTACGCTTACAGCGGCGAGGTGTACTGGAAAGACCAAACCGTCCGGTACTGTGACGAGCTGCTCGCGGAGATGGGCGCTGACCCCGATCTCGTCACCTACATCGAGGACCCGTGGGTCGGCGGCGGCAACGCCGGGCCCGCCATCGAGGTGATCTACAAAGGACTCGAACTCGCCACACTCGTGTTCATGTCGATGGAGCGAGATCCCGACGGAGAGTACCGCCTGAAGGACGGCAACCGGTACTCGAAGATGGATACGTACATCGTCGACACCGGCTACGGGCTGGAGCGATGGACGTGGATGAGTCAGGGAACGCCGACGGTGTACGAGGCGGTCTACCCCGAGACGATCGCGTTTCTGAAAGACCACGCGGGGGTCGACCATACCGACGAGGAGGCGACCCTCATCGCGGAGGCGGCGGCGATGGCCGGCAACCTCGACGTTGACGACGTTGACGACATAGAGGCCGCACGGAGTGACATCGCAGCGGCACTCGCTGTCGACGTCGACCGACTGCGGGAGTTGGTCGAACCGCTCGAGTCTATCTACGCGGTCGCAGACCACTGCCGGACGCTCGCGTACATGCTCGGCGACGGTATTGTCCCCTCGAACGTCAAGACGGGCTATCTCGCCCGGATGGTGCTACGCCGGACGAAACGGCTCGTCGACGAAGTGGGCGTCGACGTGCCCCTCGACGAACTCGTAGATATGCAGGCCGAGCGGTTGGGCTACGAGAACCGCGACACGATCAGGGAGATGGTTCGTGCGGAAGAAGAACAGTACAGAAAGACCCTCGAACGAGGCTCTCGACGGGTCGAGAGCCTCGCCGCCGAGTACGCCGACCGCGACGAGTCCCTCCCGACAGAGCGGCTGGTCGAACTGTACGACTCACACGGTATCCAGCCCGAGACGGTGCGGGAGATAGCCACCCGCGAGGGCGCAGCCGTCGAGGTGCCTGACGACTTTTACGCGCTCGTGGCCGCGCGCCACGGCGGCGGCGACGACACGGTCGACTCGGCGGTTGACGACCAGGCTGCGGAGGTCGCGGACCTGCCTGAAACAGACCTGCTCTTCTACGACGACCCGAGCGGGATGGAGTTCGAGGCGGTCGTGCTCAATTCCTTCGAGCGCGAGGACGGCTACGACGTTGTCCTCGACCAGACGCTCTTCTACCCCGAAGGCGGGGGTCAACCAGCCGACGTCGGTACACTTCGCACTGACAACGACAGTCTCGCGGTCACCGATGTCCAGACAGTTGAGGGCGTTGTCCTCCACCGCACCGACGGCGAGGCGAGCAACGGCGAGATCGTTCGCGGGTCTCTTGACATCGAGCGTCGGCAGGCGCTGATGCGCGCCCACACCACGACTCACCTCGTCGGTCACGCCGCCCGTCAGGTACTCGGCGACCACATCCGGCAGGCCGGCGCCCAGAAGGGTGTCGAGTCCTCGCGGCTCGACGTCAGACATTTTCAGCGAATTGACCGCGACGAGGCCGAGGAGATAGAGCGAGTGGCGAACGCGCTCGTCCGGCAGAACATCCCGGTCAAGCAGGCGTGGCCCGACCGGAACGACGCCGAGGCCAAACACGGCTTCGACATCTACCAAGGGGGGCTTCCGCCGGGCGAGCAGGTCCGTCTGATCACCATCGGCGACGATGTCCAGGCCTGCGCGGGCACCCACGTCGAACGGACCGGTGACATCGGTGCGGTCGAGCTCCTCTCGACCGAGCCGATACAGGACGGGGTCGAGCGGATCACGTTCGCCGCAGGCGACGCAGCTGTCAAGGCGAGCCAGCGGGTCGAGCGGGCACTGCTCGAGGCCGCGGACGTCTTCGACGTCTCGCCGATGGAGGTGCCCGACACCGCGGCGCGCTTCTTCGAGGAGTGGAAGGCACGGGGCAAGGAGATTGACCGTCTCACCGAGGATCTCGCGGCCGCGCGCGCCGCAGGCGGCGACGACGGTGAGGAGGTCGAGGTCGGCAACGCGACGGTGGTCGTACGCCGCCTCGACGCCGAGGCCGACGAACTCCGGGCGACGGCGAACGCCCTCGCCGACGAGGGCCAGGTCGCGGTGCTGGGGAGTGGCGCGGGCGGCAGCGCGCAGGTCGTCGTCGGTGTTCCCGAGGGCGTCCCTATCGACGCGGGCGAGGCCGTCGCGCGGCTCTCGGCCCGGCTCGGCGGCGGCGGTGGCGGCCCGCCGGACTTTGCGCAGGGTGGTGGCCCAGACGTCGAGGCTCTCGACGAGGTGCTCTCCGACGCAGCCGACGTGTTGCGCGGCGTCCGGAACGCGTGATCCTGGCCGGGGTGTTTAGTCCCCCACCGACGAACGCAGAAACTGGACTATGCAGAACTTCGGGCCACGCGGTAGGCGGGTCCCCTTCCTACCGACACTGCTGGTCGGTATCGGCGCACTCATCGTTGTCACCGGAGTGGCAGTCCCGCTGCGAATGCTGGCGGTCGGCCCGGTGACGGTCGTGACCGGCAGCGTCTCACTCGCGAGAGTTCCAGTCGCCCTCGGCGCGGACCTCGTCCTCGCCGGCACCGCGGCGCTGGTGTTCGGCACGCTCTTGCTCTCGTTCGAGGAGCTACTCTGATGGTGACGACGCGTGCGCCCGACGGCACGACGGTTGGCTACGGTATCGACGGCACCGGTGACCGCCGGCCCGTCGTTCTCGTTGGCGACTGCGGTCTCGGTGCGTGGCAGTGGGCGTGGCAGCAGCCGGCGCTCGCCGGCCCGCGCCCGGTCGTCGTTGCGGAGTACCGTGGCGGGACCCGTGCCGACCCGCCCGCTGACGCCCCTGACCTCGCGACGCTCGCCGGCGACGTGCGTGCGACACTCGAGGACGCGGGCGTCTCCAGCCCACACGTCGTGGGGTTCGGTCTCGGCGGTCTCGTGGCACTCTCGCTCGCTCTGGACGGCGGCGCACGGTCGCTCTGTCTCCTCGGAACGGGCGCGAGCGGTCGGGGGGTCGACCCAGCACCCCTGTTCGCGCCGCCGGCCGACCGCACGGCGCTCCGGGAGTCGCTCGGCGCCGCGCTCTCACCGGCGTTTCGCGAGCGCCACCCCGACGTTGTCGATCGGATCGTGTCGTGGCGACGCGACGACGACCCCTCGCTGGCCGCTGCGCGCCGACAGGCGGCGGCGCTCGACGTCGACTGCGCCGACCGACTCGTCGAGGTCACCAGCCCGGCGCTGGTCGTCCACGGCGAGCGCGACCGGATCTGGCCCGTCACGGGCGCTGAGCGACTGGCCGAGGGCCTGCCGCGTGGGGAGTTTCACCCCGTTGCCGACGCCGGCCACCTCGTCGGCTGTGAGGCCGCCGCGCCGGTCAACGACGCGCTGGTCGGCTTTCTCGACCGTGTCGACGACGCGTAGCGGGGACAGGCACTTGTCGACCCCTCGCGTATATGTCGATAGATGACAGACCGCCCACGACTCGCGCTCCTCGTCGCCGCACACGACGGCGACTCGACTCGCCGGAACTTCCGGCGGGAACTCGACGCCGACCTTCTCGAACTCGACGCTCACGAACCCCTGCCGCCGGTCGACGAGGTCGACATCGACGGTCTCGTCGTCACCGGCTCTCGCTCCTCCGTCTACTGGGACGACCCGTGGATTGCAGACCTCGTTGAGTGGGTCCGGGTCGCCGTCGAGGACAACGCCCTGCCCGCACTCGGAGTCTGTTTCGGCCACCAGACGCTCGCGACGGCACTCGGCGGCCGCGTCGAGCATATGGGCAGCTACGAGATCGGCTACCGCGAGGTCGAACGCACCGGCGACGACCGTGTTCTGGCCGGGCTCGACAACCGCTTTCTCGCCTTCACCACCCACCAAGACGCAGTTGTGGAGACGCCCCCCGGCGCGACACGGATCGCGGGCAATGACTACGGTATTCAGGGGTTCCGGAAGGGCCGGGCATGGGGCGTCCAGTTCCACCCGGAGTACGACCTCGACACCGCCGAACGGATCGCGGTGAAGAAACGCGACCACGAGATGCTGACGAGCGCGGAAATAGACGCGGTACTCGATGGTGTCACCCCGGAGAACTACGACCGGGCCTGTGAGGCGAAACGGCTGTTTGGGAACTTCATCGGGGTCGTCGAAGAGACGCGGTCGGCGCCGGCGCGGTAGTCAGTCCTCGCTCTGTCGCTCGCTCTCGCCCTCCGTATCTGCGTCCGCATCCGTGTTCGTGTCTGTGTCCGCGTCTGTGATCTCCTCCCAGTAGTCGATACCCGCCGACCGCGGGAGATATCCGGATACGTCTCGGTCGCCGTCACCGCCCGGCGGCGCGCCTGCGTACACCTCGACCGCATCGGCGTCGGGATACACCGTCACATCGGGGTCGCGCATCGTCGAGACGACGAGACACCGCAGCAGTTGCTCGCCGTCGTTCACGACGCGGTGGGTGCCCTCAGGACCCGTCGGAAAGACGACGAAATCGCCGGGATCAATCGATTCGGTTCTGTCCGGCCCACGGACCTGTCCCGACCCGGGAGAATCGTAAAGTGATTATTCATTGCCTGCGTTACAGTGATACTGATAGGGCTACACCCGCGCGCCGGGCGGGGGTTTGTGAAGTACCTCGGGGGCAAGCCCCGAGGCACTCGCCTTGCTTCTCTGTAGAGGCTCGCACCGAGACCGTCGTCGGGCGCCGGAGCGCCGTCGCGGGCGGCGCTTGCGAGACGCTTGCGCCGGAACCAGGCCGGTTCGTGGTCGACGTCGGTCCATGCGAGATCATCCTCGTTGACGGAGTCAATATCTGGCCCCCTACACGCTCGCAGTTCAGGCTGTGGCGCGAAGCGCCACGGCGAGGAAGACAAGAGCGAGCGCAAGGGTGGGCGCGTCGGCGCGGGCAAGCGCGAGTCGGGGGAGCGTCGGATTCGTCGAGAACGCGCGGGCCCGCAGGCCAAGAGCGAGGGCATCGGCGCGCCGGAACACGCGCCGGACGCCCGTGACGCCGACGACACGGACTCGCTCTGTTACGCTCTGCTGGTCCAGTAGGCGGGCGTTCGCGGCGCGACGAACCGACGCGAGGTCGGCGCGCATCCGCGGGAGAAGACGAAAGAGAAGTTCGACGCCGGCACCGAGGACGACACCCGTGCGACCCGGCACGAGCCACGCCACGGCGGCGCGGGACTCGCGCGGCGTCGTCGAAGCGGCGTATGCGGCGCCGAGGAGGTAGAGTGGCGGGACGCGGGCGACGGCGACAACGGGCCCAACGGCGTCTGCGGGGACGACCCACGGTGGGCCGAGCGTCAACGACTCAACGACGGGCGCGGCGACGAGGAGTGGCAGGACGGCTCGTGCCTCCCACAGTGTCGCGAGCGGGTCGACCCGGGCGGCGGCGCAGGCGACGAGGGCAACGGCGGCGACGACCGCAAGCCCGGTTCCGGGACGCGCGAGAACCAGCGCCGCGGCCGCGGCCTGGACGGCTAGCTTCGTCCGCGGGTCAAGACAGGCCGCATACCCACTGTGTGGTCCGTCGACCGCTACCACGGTCGGACGCCGTACTCGCGCAACGTCTCCGGGTCTGGCTCGTCCGTCTCGTGGACGATCTCGCCGCCCCCGAGGGCGACAACCCGGTCGGCACGCGGGGCGAGGTCGCGCAGGTCGTGGGTGGCGACGACGAGCGAGACTCCCGAGGCGCGGAGGTCCTCAAGATGTGCAAGAAGGCGCCGCGCCGCGGGCCAGTCGAGCCCTGCGAACGGTTCATCGAGGGCGAGGTGGTCCGGCTCCATCGCGAGCGCCCCGGCGACGGCAGCGCGGGCGCGCTGGCCGCCCGAGAGCGCCTCGATCCGGCTGTCTGCCCGGTCGTGCAGGCCAACGGCCGCGAGCGCCGCCCCGACCCGGCGGTCGACCTCGTCGCGCGCCAGTCCGAGGTTCTCCGGGCCGAACGAGACGTCTGCGCCGACCGTCGCGGCGACAACACCGTCTCGCGGGTCCTGAAAGACCGTGCCGACGGCGGTGCGGGCGTGGACCGGCTGCTCGTTTGCGTCGCGGCCGTCGACCCGTACTGTCCCCTCGTCGGGTGTCCGCAGGCCGTTCAGGTGCTGGAGGAGCGTCGTCTTGCCCGAGCCGTTCGGCCCGCACAGCAGGACGGTCTCGCCGTCCGCGACGGTGAGCGAGCAGCCGTCGAGTGCAACAGTGCCGTCGTCGTGGCGGTAGACGACATCATTGACCGCGATCATCTCACTGCGCGACCAGTGCGTCGCTCCGGACGACGGCCACCGCGGCGACTGTCTTGAGCGCCGCAACGGGGAGGAACGGGAGGACTACGGTCACCACCGCGGAGGTGAGCGCCGTCGCCGTGAGGATCGAGAACCCGACCGCCCCGAGCGTGTAAACGACGAGAGAGCCGGCGACGACGGCCGCGAGGACCCGCGCCACCGGCACCTCGTTTGGCGCGCCGGGTGCGCCCGTCCCGTGGGCAACGAGGCCAACGACGACAGCGGCGACGGGAAAGCTGACCAGAAACCCGCCCGTCGGGTCGAGGAAGTTTCCAAGCCCGCCCCTGGCACCCGCGAACACCGGCAGGCCGAGAGCACCGGCGAGGAGGTAGAGGACGAACGCGACGCCGGCCCAAACCGGGCCGAGGATCAGGCCGGCGAGAACGACCCAGAGCGTCTGGAGCGTGATGGGGACGCCCGGCGCGAGCGGGTGCGTGAGCGCTACGGGCGCCGTTGCGCCCGCCAGCGCCGCGACTACCGCCGCGCGGGCGAGGTTTCGGGTCTGCTCCTCGCCGACGAGGTCGACCTGTGACGTGGCCATGTCCTGCTCGTCTCGTCAACCGTGAATAAGCGTTCGGTAGACGAGCAGGGCGGACTAGGCTTTTGCCGTTCGGACGCCTCTTAGCGGTCGGATGGACGAGAAAACCGAGTCACTCCGCGACCTGTTCGTCGAGACAACGGGAACCGACTCCGTGACCGAGGCTCAGGCGGAGGGCCGTGGGACACTCACCGACAGGGACGGCGAGACCGAGTCGCGGGTCCGCGACGTCGTCGCGGAGATGCGCGCGCGCTATGGGTTCACGAGCGGTCTCGCTGACGACGTCGCCGCGCTCGCGGCCGTCGCCCGTGCGTTCCACAGCGGCGAGGGAGACGCAGCTGTCGCCGCAGCCGTAGACGTCGACGAGGTGACCGTCCGCAACGCCCGGTTTGACCTCCACCTCGTCCGCGAGGCCGACCGCGAGCCACCCGCTGGCGTCGAGGCTCACGACCTCACGGAACTCGCCGAGACAGGGGTGTCGCTCAGCGAGGCCGCGGACGCTCTCGACGCCGATCCAGCCACCCTTGCTCTGCCCTACCGGGCGGCGCTGACCGACGCGGCCTCCCAGCGGGTGAACGGCCGGTACCGCGAGGAGTTCACGGCGCTGCTCACCGACGCCGACCTCCGCGGGCGGCTGACGGAAATGGACGACGGCCTCCGCGAGGCAACGGAAGATATTGAGACGAACGTCTCGTTCTGAGTGCCGGGCGACCGGTGGTCTTCCGATCGCACCCTGTGCTCTCTGCCCCCCGTCACCTGCCTCGCGCTACGCGTTGAGGGGCGCTCGCCGCGCTCAAGTCTCTCGTAGGCGAACACTCTTGCCCGGTCACGCGCTACCCTGTCTCGATGGCAAAGGCGAGTGCGAACGCAGACCTCGTCGAGCGGTTCGATAGCTTCTATCGAAACTACTACGAGGAGGCAATCAGCGAACTCGCGCAGCAGTACCCCAACGACCAGCGCTCGTTGTACGTCGATTACGACGATCTCTACCGGTTCGACATCGACCTCGCCGAGGACTACCGGACCCAGCCGGAACAGATGCAGGAGTACGCCGAGGAGGCATTGCGACAGTTCGACCTCCCGGCAGACGTCAAGCTCGGGCGGGCGCACGTCCGCCTGCGCGACCTCAGTGACTCGGTCGACATTCGTGACATCCGAGTCCACGACGACCACATCGGACGGATGGTGGAGGTGCGTGGCATCGTCCGGAAGGCAACGGACGTACGCCCGAAGGTCGTGGAGGCCGCCTTCGAGTGCCAGCGCTGTGGCACCATGACGTATATTCCGCAGAGCGACGGAAGCTTCCAGGAGCCCCACGAGTGTCAGGGCTGTGAGCGGCAGGGGCCGTTCCGCGTCAACCACGACCAGTCGGAGTTCGTCGACTCACAGCAGATCCGGGTGCAGGAGTCGCCCGAGGGACTGCGGGGCGGCGAAACGCCCCAGCATATCGACGTGAACTTAGAGGACGACGTGACAGGGAAGGTCACTGCCGGTGACCACGTCGCGGTTGTCGGTGTCCTCCACATAGAGCAGATGGAACAGGGCCAGGAGAAGTCGGCCGTCTTCGACCTCTACATGGACGGCGTGAGCGTCCAGATCGAGGACGAGCAGTTCGAAGATATGGAGATCTCGGACGACGACGTCCAGCAGATCCTCGAACTCTCCGAGAAGCCCGATATCCACCAGCTGATGATCGACTCGGTCGCGCCGACAATCTACGGCTACGACGAAGAGAAGTTCGCGATGGTCCTCCAGCTGTTCTCGGGCGTTACGAAGCATCTCCCTGACAAGTCACGAATCCGGGGGGACATGCACCTGCTGTTGATCGGCGACCCGGGGACCGGGAAGTGCCTCGCCGGCGACACCCGCGTGACCCTCGGAGATGGTCGCGAGGGGCTGATCCGTGACCTCGTGGAGTCGAATCTCGACGATCCGAAGGCTGTCGACGACGGGGTGTGGGACACGGTCGACCTACCGGTCCAGTCGATGGCGCCCAACGGCTCGCTCGGCGAGCGCCGCGCGACGAAGGTCTGGAAGCGAACGGCGCCGGATCAGATGTACCGTGTTCGGACCACGAGCGGTCGGGAGCTGACCGTGACGCCCTCGCACCCGCTGTTTGTCCAATCTGGAGGTCGACCGACCGCGAAACGGGCGGAAGAGCTATCTGCGGGCGAGTTCGTGGCGGTCGCACCGAACGTGCTGGCAGACGGTGGCGTGGCGACAGCTCGTCGTTCGGCCGCCTTGGGCGCGGACGCAGTCGACTGGGAGCGCATCAAATCAATCGATACCGTCGACTCGGACGAGGAGTGGGTGTACGACCTCGAAGTCGGCGACACCCACACCTACCTCTCGAACGGCATCGTCTCGCACAATTCCCAGATGCTCTCGTATATCCGGAAGATCGCGCCCCGGTCGGTCTACACCTCCGGGAAGGGGTCGTCATCTGCGGGTCTCTGCGTCACGGGCGATACGTTCGTTCACACAGCAGACGGCTTCCGACAGATCGAGGAACTGGTCACCGAGGACATCGATGCACCAGTTGAGGCGGAGACGGCAGCCGAACGGACCGTGTCGCTCTATACGCTGGACCGCGAGACCGACACGATCGAACGGCGGGACAGCACCTACGTCTGGCGGATGCCCGAGAAGTCGTGCCGGCGAATCGAGACCGGGCACGGCAAGACGGTCGAGGCGTCGCTCGACACCCCTGTCCTGACGTGTGGTGCTGACGGCATCGAGTGGACGCCGGTCTCGGCTGTCGAACGAGGCGACTACGTCGCAGTGCCGCGATACGACGAGACGACGGTCGACCGTCGGGAGATCTCCGTCCGGGAATACCTCGAACTCACGAACGAGACGGTGCGACTCGACAACGAATCGGTCGCGTTCGTTCGCCGGCGACTCCGCGAAAAGTACGGAACCCTCAGCGACGCCGCCGCGGCGCTCGACTTCACAGAGGACTTTGTCTACGACACGCTCCCGAACCGGTACGTTCCGCTCGAGAAGGTGGACGTAGTCCTCGACGGACTCGGTATGACCCGCGCCGACATTGGCTTCGAGCGTCTGATGCTCCGCCATGAAGACTCGATCACACTCCCCGAAACGTTCGACGAAGACCTGAGCTACCTCCTCGGACTCGTGTTCGGTGACGGCGACATCAGCCTCGACCGTCGAGACGGGAGCCGTGGAACGGTCCAAATTACGAACGATGACGAGTCGGTCCTCCGGCGCGCTGCGGACGTGTTCGCGGCGCAGTTCGACAGACACGTCGAGATCGAGCGTCGGGAGACCCGCGCCCCATGTATCCGGGTCACCAACGCGACGATCGCGCGGATCTTTGCCAACGCCGGGATGCAGAGCCCGAACGCTGACCTCCAACTTGACCCGCCGCTGACGACGGCCGCACACGCCGACGCGTTCCTCCGCGGGCTGATGGACGCCGACGGCTCTGTCTCGAACCGGAAGCGGGGCGGGCCGAGTATCCACCTCTCGACGATCAGTGAGGACCTCGCACGTCAGGTTCAGCTGATGCTGGAGACGTATGGTGTGCGTGCCCGAACGCGGGAGCGCGACCGCCGCGGGACGTCCGAACCCGCCGACGGACAGACGACCGAGTCGAACCGCGTCCAGCACTTTGTCGAGATCTACGGAGCCGACGTCGACCGTTACGCCGAGCGGATCGGGTTCGAGGTCAAGGCAAAGCGGGCCGCGCTTCGATCGATTGCCTCTGACGGTGGTTGGCGCGGCGACACGCTCTCCGTTGGAGCGGCGCTCGCGCAGGACGGCGGACCGTCGGGCGCGTACGACCAGAACATCTATCGCGGCGACAACCCCGGCAGGGGTCGTGCCCGGGCGATGCTTGACGACCACGAGCTTGACCTCGGCCCCGCCGAGCCGGTGGTGGGGACGGCGGTTGAGGCAGACCTACGGTGGGACGAAGTCGTCGCTACGACTGATATGGGAGAGAAAGAGGTGTTCGACCTTACGATTCCTGGGACGCACAACTTCGTCGGGAACGGGGTCGTCACACACAACACCGCCGCAGCGGTACGCGACGACTTTGGCGAGGGCCAGCAGTGGACGCTCGAAGCAGGCGCACTCGTCCTCGCAGACCAGGGGATCGCGGCTGTCGACGAACTCGACAAGATGCGCTGTGTGACCGGCGCGACGCTGGTCCACGGCGTGGATGGGATCGAACGAATCTGCGACATCGCGGCCGACGAAGCGTGCGATGGGGTGGTCGAATCGCTCCCCAACGGACGGACGATCCGTGATATCGACGACCGTGAGGTGTGGACGATGACCGACGACGGTCGGCTCGTCACGCGCCCCGTCGAGGCGATTCACGAGTACGAGGCGCCAACCGAGCTCTCTCGGGTCACGCTGACGACGGGCGAACGGCTCACCGCGACGGATGATCATCCGTTCTTTGTCCGCGAGGACGGCGAGCGCGTCGAGCGGGCGACGGCAGACCTCGCTCCCGGTGACTGGGTGTACGTCCCTCGGGCGCTGACGGCGCCGCAGCCAGATGGCGGGGCGACGACCGGAACACGCCAGAGTAGCACGAACGAACCGACCGATTCTAACGAAAACGGCGTATCACCCGCCCTGTCTGCCGTTCTCGGTTATCTCGCCGGCGACGGAAACGTCTATCACGACCGTGCGGAAGGGGTGGACGGCATCCGGTTCACACACGCCAATGAGGAGTTGCTCGCCGACTTCGAGCGAGCGGCGAGCGACGCATTCGAAGATACTCCCGTCAGACCACCGAGTGACCGTCGTTCCAGCGGCGTCGAGACAGGTCGGGTGACCGGAAAGGCCGCGGCCGAGACAGTACTCGACGCGGGGATGAACCTCGAAGGATACGACGGAAAGCGGCTCCCGCCGGCAGTGACGCGGTCCTCTCGGGCAGCGAAGGCCGCATTCCTGCGCGCGCTTGCCGACAGCGAGGGGACAGTCGGTGAGCGCGCAGTAACAATCGTCTCGTCGAGTTACGAACTGCTGCTCGGTGCGAAGAAACTCCTGCTGGAGTTCGGTGTCTCCGGACAGATACAGACTCGAACGCGTTCGGAGGGTCGTGATGGGTACCTCCTCGCAGTCACCGACGCCTCCGCACTCGCTGCATTCCGCCGTCACGTCGGATTCACCCTCTCCCGGAAACAGCGGGCACTCGATGCCGCCGTCGATACCGTCTCCGGAGACCGGACGACACTCGATGTGATCCCGAACTGTGGACAGTCGCTATCGGCCTGTCGCGAATCCCTCCGACTGTCTCAGTCCGAGTGTGGGATAGCCGATTCGACGTACTGTGACTTCGAGGCCGAAAACGCAAACGTTCCATTCCGGGCGGCTCGGCGGATCGTGGACGCGTTCGAGACGCGACTGGAGACGGCTCGAACAGACCTCGCCAGACTTGAGGACGCCGACTGGGAGCGGCTCGCCGCCGTTCGAGACAGATACCACGTCTCGCAGGCAGACCTCGCAGCAGGCAGTAACTACAGTCAACAACAGGTCTCGCGGCTATGGGGCACCGATCCAGCGCTTCGACGGCTCGTTGAGCAGCGACTCGAATCGCTCGTCTCCTCGGTTTCCTCCACCGATATTGACCGGTTCCGACAGCTCGTCCACGGCGACGTGAAGTGGCGCCGCGTCGAATCGATTGACCCTGTCTCGGCGACCATCGACGACGACGAGGTCCGACTGCTCCGCGAGGAACTCGCCGAGATACTCGGCTGTGAGGTGGACGAGGCGGTCGACCGGGCCAAGACGCTGCTCGCGACAGAGCCGCGATTCGACGATCGGTCTGTGATCGACGCGACGCTGACCGACCACGATATCTCCTACGCGACGGTCGCGAAAGATGTCGGTGTCGCACCGTCGACCGTCTCCCGATGGATGCGAGGGACAGTCGAGACGGACCGGCTTGAGGAGGTTCGCGATACCGCACGAGAACGGGTCGAGCGACTTCGTGAACATGTCGAGACGCTCTGTAACGAGGTCGAACACAGAACACGCCCCCGTGTCTACGATCTGACCGTCGCGGACACGCACAACTTCCTCGCGAACGGCATGGTCGTTCATAACTCCGAGGACCGCTCGGCGATGCATCAGGCGCTCGAACAACAGGAGATCAGCGTCTCGAAGGCGGGGATCAACGCGACGCTGAAGTCGCGGTGTTCGCTGCTGGGCGCGGCGAACCCCCGGTACGGCCGGTTCGACCCGTACGAGCCGATCGGCGAGCAGATCGATCTCGAACCCGCACTCATCTCACGGTTCGACCTGATCTTCACGGTCCAGGACAAGCCGGATGAGGAACACGACGCGAACCTCGCGGACCACATCCTGAATTCGAACTACGCGGGTGAACTGAGCACCCAGCGCGAGAAATACGCGAACACGGACTTCAGCGACGAGGAGATAGCCGCCGTCACCGAGGAGGTCGAACCGACGATCGAACCCGACCTGTTCCGCAAGTATATCGCGTATGCCAAGCGAAACTGCGTCCCGTCGATGTCGGAGGCGGCGCGCGAGCAGATCAAGCAGTTCTACGTCGACCTGCGCGCGCGCGGCACCGACGAGGACGCGCCGGTTCCGATCACAGCCCGAAAGCTGGAGGCGCTGGTTCGACTCGCGGAGGCGTCGGCGCGCGTCCGTCTCTCGGACACGGTGACGGAGTCGGACGCCGAGCGGGTGGTCGAACTCGTACGCTCGTGTCTCCAGGATATCGGTGTCGACCCCGAGACAGGCGAGTTCGACGCCGATGTCGTCGAGACGGGCACCTCGAAAACCCAGCGGGATCGGATCAAGAACGTCAAGACGCTGATTGAGGATATCGAGGGCGAGTACGAGGAGGGCGCCCCGGTCAACGAGGTGCTGTCGCGAGCGAGCGAGGCCGGTATTGACCGCTCGAAGGCCGAGCAGGAGATAGAGAACCTGAAAAAGAAGGGCGAACTCTACGAGCCGAGTCTCGATCACCTGCGGACGACGTAGCCACACCGTCCGGACGTCGGGCCGAGACGTGAGTCGTATCACCGACCGGTGTTCGACGGGCACTCGGCGCTTCCCTTCCGAGTGGTTTGTGACTCCGACCCAGACGGCGACCGCCGGGCCCGGGACCGACTGGCTGCCCCCCTCGACGATCTGAGGCGGCCGCGTGCTGCCCATCGCACCCCGAGCGTAGCCGTCAACAGGTGTCTCGATGTGGCGCGTGCGGTACCGGTCCGGACCTCCAGATGGACACGGTACGTGTCTCCGGGGCAAGCCCCGAGATAATTCACGAGCGGATCGACTCGGCTAGCTCGGCCAGCTCCTCGTCCGGGACGTCCTGCTGCCCCGGGAACGCGGCGTGAATCGGTCCGGCACCGTCGCCCTGTTCCCGTGGCACGAGGTGAACGTGGACGTGGGGCACCTCCTGTCCTGCGGCGGCGCCGTCGTTCATTCCGATGGTCATGCTGTCGGCGCCGACGGCGAACTCGATCTGCGGGCCGAGCTCCGAAACCGTCTCCCACACCCTGGCGGCGAGCTCTGTTGGCAGGTCACCGAGTCGCTCGTGGTGCGTCTTCGGGATCACCAGCGCGTGCCCCGGTTCGAGGGGGTTCGCGTCAAGAAAGGCGAGCGTCTCGTCGGTCTCGTAAACGGTGTAACACGGGATCGCGCCGTCGATGATCGAGCAGAAGATACAGTCGTGGGACATACGTGGTCATCGACGCCCGACGCAAAAAATCTAGAACCTGGCGCGTGTCGGGACTACTCCAGCGCGTCCGCGACGACGGGCGCCGCGGTGACGGTCGAGCAAGGCTGCTCTACGGTGTCGGTGGCGTGGACCGCGTCGACGCCTGCCCGCGCGAGGCGGGACCGGGCGTTCCGGACCAGTACGGGGTGGACGCAGGCGACGACAGTCTGTGCCGGCTTGTCGAGACCGTCGATGGCCGCGCTCATCGTCGCCCCTGTGGCGACGATGTCGTCGACGACCACGACGTCCCGGCCGGCCGCCTCGGTATCGTGTGGGTCAACGCTCACCTTACTCCCGCTGTGGCGGGTCTTCTCGAAGTGGTCGGTCTCGCCGTGGCCGTAGGCGTCGCACACCGCGTCTGCGAATTCGACGGCGCCCGCGTCGGGCGCGAGGAACAGCGGGTCCGCGAGACTGGGCAGTGCGCCGGCGAGAAGCGGTGCGGCGTCGACGACGGCGACGGGCACGTCAAAGCGGTCTGCAACGGCGGGTTCATGTGGGCTAATCAGCACCACGCGGTCACAGCCGGTCGAGATGGCGCGGGCGACGGCGCGCGCCGAGATGGGCTGGCCGATATCGAAAACATCGTCTTGTCGCGCGTATCCCATATACGGAATAACGGTCGTGATCCGCTCTGCTCCGGCCTCCCGACACGCGTCCTGAAGCTGGAGGAGTTGGAGGTGCGCGGCGTCGTCGACGGTGGCACAGACGACAACCGCCTCATCGCCATCGAAGCCGGGGACCGCTGCGAGTTGTTCGCCGTCAGGGAACCGGTCGTAGGCTACGTCCGCCACCCGACGGTCGGTCTCGACCGCAAGCGCTGCCGCGAGCGACTGGGACGTGGATCCGGGGACGATCACGTCCGGTCGGACCCCGCCGGTCCTCTTTCACCTTTCGGCTCTCCGACGATGAGCCGATGGACCCCGGGCGTCCCGAGCAGCCGGGTTCGCCACTCGCCGCCGTCAAGTCGGACCGCGAGCCGTCCACCCTCGCCAGCGACGTAGGTCACCCCGGCCCCGCGCCCGACGTCGACCGGGTCGACAGTCGCCGGGAGGGGGGGCAGACGCTCCCACACGTCAAGCTGTCGCCCGCTCGTCTCATCAACCAGACTTCGGAAGACTCGCCCGCCGTCGCCAAGGGCGACTGCTCCGTCCGGGCCGCCCGTAACGGCAACGAACGCGCCCTCAACCCGTCGGCTCCACCCCGGTCCGAGCGCGTACAGGCCCGCCGCTGTCGCCGCGAGCGGCGTCGCACCCCCGATCCCGTTGGTCCCGCCGGCGGCACCCGTAACGTCCCGCACGTCGTTCAGGCCGGCGTGGCTCACCTCGTCACCGACACGGTAGACCCCGTCCGGCGCTGCGACGAGACCGCCCGCGACCGCCCGCGCGTCCGCCACGCTCCCCAGAGCCGGGCCGCCGGGTTGCTGCACCGTTCCGTCCGCGACGACGACCAGCAGGCCGCCCCGCGCGTCCGTCCCGACCGCCAAGGCGGGGCCGACGCCTGTGGTCACGCCGCCGTCGACCACGCTCTCGTCCGTCGCGACCACCACCTGTCCGTCGACCACCGCGACGTCCCGCGCCGTCCCCCGTCGCACGACACCATACTCCCCGACGAGGTCGGCAGAGACGGTTACACGGACGACTCCGACATCGGTCGCGAGGTAGCAGACGTTCGTGCCCTCACGGTCGTCGTACACTCGTTTCTCGTTGATACTCGACACGAGCGCGAGTCGTCGTCAGAACGGAAAAATCCGGAGGGCGCGCGACGACCTACGTTCTCACCGGCACACGGCCAGCAGTGTCGCCCACGCCACCCGTCACCGTCGCCGCGACCACATCCCCGTGTCGCTCATCGCGGGCTTGAGACGGGTCGTGGAGCGAACACGCTCCCGCTATGGGGGACCCGTCCGTCCGCGGGTGGACTTGAATCCCCGAGTCACGACTCTCCCGACTCCCACTGACGCGACCCCTGGTCCGTGCTACTATCGACAATCGAGCACTGTCTGTGGGCCTCGTTCTCGCTCCGACGGGCGAGACTCTCTGTGAGCGCCGCTACAGTAGGTCCCGGACCTCCGAATACCACATGTCGTGTTCGTCCACCTCGTCGATACGGGTGGCGACGGCGACGGCGATAGCATGCCAGCAGAGCGCCTCTGGATCCTCGGCGTCGAGATTGTATTCGCTATCCTTGCAGGTACAGGCGCCGTTCTCAACGACGTACTCGTCCTCGTGGCCGACGACGACGGTGAAATCCCGGTAGCGCTTCACGCGCGCCTCGGAGACGGCCTCGATGGCCTGGCGCCCGCGCGCGCCGTGGGTTCCGACGATGACCTCCGTGACCGGGCCGGTCAGTTCGCCGGCCGCCGCGAGCGCGCTCCGCCAGTCGTCGACGCCCGTCACTGCCCGTGCTACCGGGGTGAGCGAGAAAAGCGATCCGGCGTCGTCGGCCGGGCGTCCGACACCGACTCGCGCCGAGCCCCGTCGCCCGGCGTCGTGGCATTCTATCGGGGCGTTCACCGACTTGTTTTTCGCCGCGGCGGCGCACGAGCCGGCATGGAACAGGTCACGGAAGGCGACGTCACCGTCGCCGTTGACGAGGTGCGCGACGGCGCCGCGGACGGCGCCGGGAGCGGGGTGTTCTATAACCCGACACAGGAGTTGAATCGCGACGTGACCGTCGCCGTTCTGCGGGCGTACCGCGAGCGAGAGCCGCGCGCGGCCTCGTACCTCGATGCGATGACCGCGAGCGGCGTTCGCGCGACGCGGGCGGCGGCAGCGGGATACGACACGACCGGCGCGGATCTTGACTCGGCGGCCGTCTCACTCGCGCGAGCGAACCTCGCGCGCAACGGACTCGACGGGACGATCGTCGAACGCGACGCCCGCGCGCTCCTGTACGAAGAGGGGCCGTTCGACGTGGTCGACCTGGACCCATTCGGCTCACCCGTCCCCTTCGCAGACGCCGCGTTTTCGCGGGCGCGAAACCTCGTCTGTGTCACCGCAACTGACACCGCGCCGCTCTGTGGCGCCCACTTCGCAGCCGGGGTGCGCCGGTACGACGCGGTGCCGCGGAACCTCGACGACCACCCGGAGATGGGCCTTCGGATCCTGGTGTCGGCGCTCGTCCGCACCGCGGCCCGCCACGATGTGGCCGCGACGCCGCTGCTCTCGCACGCCTCCCGGCACTACGTCCGGACCTATCTCGAGCTCAACCGAAGCGCCTCTCGAGCCGACGACAGCCGCGACGAACTCGGCCATCGCCACCAGTGTCAGGACTGTCTCACGCGCCGCCACGAGCGCGGTCCGCACGCATGCCCGCCAGAGACCTGTCCGGCCTGTGGGAGCGCCCGGGTGGTGACGGCGGGGCCGCTGTGGCTCGGGCCGGTCCGTGACCGCGCGTTCACCGCCCAGGTCCGCGACGCCGTCGACACCGAGATGGGAACCGCCGACGAGACGCGAGAGCTGCTCGCGATGGTCGAAACCGAACTGGACGCCCCGACCCACTACGACCAGCACCGGCTCTGCAAGCTGTGGGGCCGCCCCGCGAGCGCGATGGACGACTTTCTCGCCGCTCTCCGGGCGGCCGGCCACGAGGCCTCGCGGACCCACTACGGCGGAACGCAGTTTAAGACGACCGCGACCGTCGCGGAGGCAAGGCGGGCCACGGGCGATAGCTAGCGTCGGCGACGCTCGCTGGGGGGCAGGCGTCATTCATGAGCGGGACCTGTCGACGGCCGCTGCACACGTCGCTTACTATGCGCTGGTGTTGCTGGTCCCGGCTGTCGCGCTCGCGGCAGTCGTCGCGGGCCTCGTCGGCGCGCTGTTCCCGATCTACTACGTCCTGCCGGGCCGTCCCGTCACGCTCGCCGAGGCGGCTCCGAAGACGCTGCTTGCCACAGTCGGATAGGTGGCGCTCGGCCACGCCTTCGTGCGGTACGCCGCAATCGTGAGCCGTAGGTCGCTCGCGCTCTACGGCGTGCTCACCGGGGTGATACTGCTCGCGACGTGGCTCTACCTTGCCGCCTCATTGCTACTCGTCGGCGCGGCGGTGAACGCCGTTCTCGCGGGTCATACCGACAGCGACGAACCGATAGACCGGCAGGTACAACACTCGGGCGAGCGATTTTTGGAGACGACGATGGACGAGGACGGGCGAGAGCCGCAGGGGGCGCCGGATATCGAGAGTCTGGCCGAGCGTCTCGACGCCGTCCGCGAGGATCTCGACGAATTCAAGACGGACGTACGCGGCCGGACCGTCGATAAACCCTCACTCGAAGCCGAACTGAAGCGGTACGTCCGCCGGCGAGTCCGCCGGGGTCACGCCCGCGGTTGGGGCCCCTACATCGTGCTTCTCTACGGCACCGCGATGACCATCGCCGCGTTTGTCCTCCTGAGCGACGTGTTCGCCGTAATCGCGATGGTCGTCATCTTTCTCTCGACGCTCGGGCTCTACGTCCTGTTCGTCCTCGCCGGGGTGTCGCTCAACCTGCTCGGCTCGCCGCGCCGCCTCTACGACGCGGTGCGAGAGCGCCGGGAGTGACGCAACGTGCCTCCCCGCTGTTCGACGCGCTCGCGGGACTCCCCGACGCTGTCGCCGCACCGGTTACCATGCTCGGCGACCCGCTCGTTCTCCTCGCTCTGGTCGCCGTCGGCTACTGGCGCGCACCCCCGGTCGCAGAGCGTCCGCGACAGGCGTTCGCGACGCTCGTAGGCATCGGTCTGGCGAGCGCGGGCCTCACCCTCGCACTCAAGAGCGCGGTCGCACTTCCCCGTCCGCCAAGCGCGGCGGAGACGGGCTACGGCTTTCCGTCGGGCCACGCGCTTGGCGCGGCCGCAGTGTACGGCGGCGCAGCGCGACTGTTCGACCGAGTTGACCCGACCCGACGACGGCTCGCTGCCGGCGCGCTGGTCGCGGCCGTCGCGCTCTCTCGGGTCGCCCTTGGCGTCCATTATCTCATCGACGTTGTGGCGGGTGTTGCCCTCGGCCTGACGCTCGCGGCCGCGCTCTCTGGTCCGCGGCGCGCCTCCGCCGCTGCCGTCGCCTGTAGTCTCGCAGGGCTCGCGCTCGCCCGGGGACGGGTCGGGGAGGCGGCGGTTGTTGCGGGCGGTGCGGTCGGCGCTGCGCTCGGGGTGGACTCGGCCGACAACACGCCCCTCCCCGTCCGCGTCGTCGCTCCGGGGACAATCGCCGCCGGCGGTCTCGGTGTCGCTCTGAGGAGCGTCGACCTGCCGCTCGCGGCGCTCGCACTGGGGGGCGGGCTGATGCTCTGGGGCATCGTTGCGCTTCCGGACCTCGCAAAAAAATCGTAAGTTGGCGGCCTAGAACGTCTCGAGGTAGCGGTCCAGCTCCCACTGGCTTACGTCAAGCCGGTAGTCGGCGGACTCCTGCTTTTTCGCCTCAATGAACTTCTCGGCGACGTGCGGGCCGAGAGCGTCTTTGACGACCTCGTCGGCCTCAAGTTCGGAGACAGCCTCGCCGAGCGACCCCGGCAGCGTGTCGATTCCGTACTCCTCACGCTTTGCCTCGTCGAACTCGTAGATGTTCTCGCGAATGGGGTCGGGGCAGTCAAGCTCGCGCTCGACACCATCGAGCCCCGCGTTAATCAGCGCCGCGAACGCGAGGTAGGGGTTACACGACGGGTCGGGGAAGCGCGCCTCGATGCGAGAGGCTGCTGGAACCCGCGCGGCGGGCTTGCGGATGAGCGCCGAGCGGTTGCGGTCGGACCATGCAACATAGACTGGGGCCTCGTAGCCTGGAACCAGTCGCTTGTAGCTGTTGACGGTGGGGTCCGTGATGGCGGTGATAGCGGGCGCGTGGTCGAGGATGCCCGCGAGGAACGAGTGGGCCGTCTCGCTCAGGTTGAACTCGTCGTCGCCGTCGTGGAAGGCATTCTGGCCATCCTCGGTGAACAGCGAGAGGTGGGTGTGCATCCCCGAGCCGTTGATCCGCGGGATGGGCTTGGGCATGAACGTCGCGTGGAGGTCGTGTTCGGCCGCGATGGCGCGCACGACCGCACGGAAGGTGCCGACGTTATCGGCCGTCGAGAGAGCGTCATCGTACGTGAAGTTGATCTCGTGCTGGCCCTCGGCCACCTCGTGGTGGGAGGCCTCGATCTCGAACCCCATCGACTCCAGACCGTAGATGATGTCACGCCGGACGTCGCTGGCGAGGTCTTTGGGCGCAAGGTCGAAGTAGCCGCCAGCGTCGGCGGTCTCCGTCGTCGCGCGGCCGTCCTCGTCCTCCTCGAACAGGAAGAACTCCGGCTCGGGCGCGGCGTTGACGGCGTAACCCATCTCATTGGCACGGGCAACAGCCTGCTTCAGGACGTACCGCGGGTCACCCTCGAACGGCTCGCCCGTCGATGTGTTGATTACGTCACAGATGAGCCGGGCGGCCTTGCCCTTGTCGTCGCTCCGCCACGGGAGGACCGCGAACGTCGCCGGGTCCGGGTTGAGCCGCATGTCCGACTCCTGAATACGAACGAACCCCTCAATTGAGGAGCCGTCGAAATAGATGCCTTCGGTAAACGCCTTTTCGGCCTGTCGGGCCGGCACAGAGACGTTTTTTACCGTTCCGAGGATGTCGGTAAACTGGAGTCTGAGAAAGTCGACCCCTTCCTCCTCGATCTGGTCAAGTACGTCCTGTTCTGCCGCAGCCAACCCGCCGTCGGGCCGTTCATCTGAGTCTATCATTTCTCGTCGTAATAGCAAAAATACCCACTGTATAAAAGCGTTAATGCTACCTGCAATTTCAACAACGGACCGAGTAGAACTACACATTCGTAAACTTCTAATCCCCACAGGGGGTAGCTAAGGTGTGACATACGAACATCTTGACGCACGCCTCATCAACGAACTGCTCGGCGACGGACGAGCCAGCCTCCGTAGTCTTGCTGAGGATCTGGACGTATCGGTCACCACCGTCTCG
Source organism: uncultured archaeon (assembly GCA_937138675.1). GTDB lineage: Archaea > Halobacteriota > Halobacteria > Halobacteriales > Haloferacaceae > A07HB70. Next base: position 31,292 of record CAKZPG010000104.1, read on the forward strand.
AACCACCTCCGTGACCTGGAAGAACAGGGCGTAGTCCTCGGCTACACCCCTCGGATCGACTACGACGAGATTGGCTACGACGTGACAGCCGTCGTCCAGCTAAAAATAGAGGGATCGGCGCTCCCCTCGTTCGTCAGCCGACTGCGCGACGAGCCACGGATGACCAGCGTCTACGAGGTCACCGGCGACTATGACGTGATAGCGACCGGGAAGTACAGAAATACCGACGAGATGAACGACCAGATCAAGTCGCTCCTGACCGACGAGTCGGTCCGCGAGTCGAACACCAGCGTCGTCCTGAACAGTGTTCTCGAGAACGAACAGTTCGAACTTGAGGTCTCTGAGGACTAAGTCGGCCGACTCCGGATGGTCTCGTCGCCAGACCGCCAGACCACCAGATTGGACAGCGACAGCCTAAGCGGTACTCAGAACCTCTCCTCGAAGACGAAGGTGCCGTCTCGTTGAACCACCTCGCCGTCTACCTCGATCCTCGAGTCCTCGCTCATGTCGACGATCATGTCGACGTGCTCGGCGGACTCGTTGACC
>CAKZPG010000105.1 GCA_937138675.1 uncultured archaeon
CGGTGGTGTGGCCCGGAAGCGGGTAGGCCGAGAGTGCCGTGGCCCCAACAGCCACGGACTCGTCGGGCGAGAGGTGGCGCGTCTCGACGGCCAGGTCGAGATCACGCTCCACCGCGCCGGCCGGGACGACCGCCTCAACGCCCTCACGAGCGAGTACCGGGAGGCCGCTGACGTGGTCGGCGTGAACATGCGTGTCGACAGCGGCGACGAGGTCCGCGCCCCGGTCCTCCGCATCCGTCACGTAGCGGTCGGCGAAGGCCCGGAGCGGGTCGATCACGGCGGCTTCGTCTGCGGAGACGACGAGGTAGGAGAGACAGCCGCTGGAGGGTCGGCGGTACTGGACAACGGTTGGCGCCTCTCCGGAAGTCGTCATCTCGCCCGCGACCACGAGGCCGGCCCAGGCGTCCATTCCCCCGGCGAGGTTCGCGGCGTCATAGCCGGCGTCGGCCAGCATCCCGGCCACCTCGTCGCTCGCCTCGCCGTGGCCACAGACGACAACAATGCGGTCTGCCGGGTCAAGCCCGACACTCTGGGCGTGGTCGTTGACGTCGCCCGTGACGCTCGCAGCGACGAACTTCGCGTGCGAGGCCTGAATTGCCTCGACCCCCGACCCCTCGACGTGCCAGCGCTCGAACTCGTCACGACCCCGGACATCGAGAATGACCGTTGGGTCGCCCGTCTGCAGGCGCTCGTCGAGCGCCGCCGGCGTCACCGAGGGGACAATCTCACTCATACGTATTCTGGGCGGACCGTGGCAAAAAGTCACGCGGAAAGGCTGATGCGCCCCGCTCCCCATATTGGCATATGGATGGACCTTCGTTCCGAACGGCCGTCGAGGAGGCGCGTCAGACCGAACTTGACCGCCTCGGGTCGAACAAGCTTCTCGTCGCCCTGACGGAGGCGGACCTGACGACGCCGGGGGTACTGGAGGTTGCGGCGGCGAGCGAGGCGGCCGCCCGCGACACCTTCGCGGCGTGGGCCGACACCGAGACGGACCCGGCCGCTCAGGAGCGGTTCGCGGCCGTCGCCGACCGTGAACGGGAGCATTACAGCCGAGTTGTCGAGTCACTGCGCGACGCCAACCCGGACCGTGCAGCAGCGTTCGACCCCGGCGAAGACCCCGGCCCGGTCCACAGCTACCTCCGCTCGCGCGAGGGGACGATTGAGCGACTGGCCGCCGGGGCGGTAGGCCGGGGGCTGGTGAGCCTTCGCACCCACGCGCAGGTGATTGGCTTCTTCATCAACGAACAGGACGAGCGCCGCGCGAATCTTGTTCGTGACCTGCGCGCGGAGACGGAGACGGCGATGGACGACGGCCTCGCGCTCTTGGAGACGACGTGTGAGGACGAGGAAGGCTGGGACCGCGCTCGCGCGAGCGCCAAGTACGTCGTGACAGTCGCATACGACAGCTACGCGGACGCGCTCCAGGGGATGGGTGTCGACCCCAAGTCGGTCTGTTGATAGGCCATATCGTCGGCCTGTACGTCGCGCCGTCAGCGGGCGACCCACCGGAGGCGCGGGACCGCGTGCGCGTCGTCGACAACGGGATCGCAGGCGACCGCTACTGCCGCGGGGCCGGGCATTTCTCGCGGGTGGGCGACGGTCATCCGGTCACGCTGGTGGGTGCGCGCGCTGTCGCCGACGCCGAGCGTACAGTCGATGCCGCTCTCTCGGCGGGCTGGCATCGCCGGAACCTCGTCGTTGAGGGCGTGGACCTCACCGCCGCACAGGACGCGACGCTCGCCGTTGGCGACGCCCGCCTGCGGGTGACGCGGGACCGACCGCCGTGTGCCCATCTCGAGTCGACCGTCGGCGTCGCAGGTGTGGCCGACGCTCTCCGCGGCCGGGCGGGCATCTGTGCCGAGGTGGACCGCCCGGGCGTTGTTGCCGTCGGAAGCGAGGTGGAAGTCACTGAGCCCCCGTCGCGAGAGGTTGGCCGCCGTATCGCGGAGCGGCTGCGTCGCGAGTGATCCCGTCGTGCAAGCGAGACGCATCGCCGCTCCAGTCTTTTTATTCGTAATGTCGTATCTCAGCACGTGCCTACTCGTCGCACGTATCTCGCTGGCCTTGCAGCCGCATCGCTCACTGGACTTGCCGGCTGTTTGGGCGTTGTCGGCTCCGGAGCGGACGTCGCCGGTGATGATGCGGCCGAGCAAGCTTCGACGGGGACACCGCCAGTTGATGCGCCAGAGGTCGGAACGCCGCCCGTTGCCGACACCTCACTCCACCTTGGCCACACTACGACGGCGCTCCGCGAGCAGATCATGGACGGCGGCCCCGGCAAGGACGGCATCCCCTCGATCGACGACCCGGGGCTCGTCGGCCCCGACGGAACCGACCTGTCCGACGAGAGTCCCGTCTTTGGAGTTGCCTTTGACGACGACGTCCGGGCGTATCCCCAGTCAGTTCTTGTGTGGCATGAGATAGTTAACGACATTGTCGGGGACGTACCGGTCTCGATAACGTACTGCCCACTGACCGGGACCGCGATGGGCTTCTTTCGCGGCGAGACGGAGTTTGGCGTCTCTGGCCGCCTCGTCAACAACAACCTCGTGATGTACGACCGGGCGACCGACTCGTTCTGGCAACAGGTCGCCGCGACGTCAATTGACGGCACCCACGAGGGCGCCTCGCTCCGCGAGTTCCGCGTTGTCTGGACGACGTGGGGCGCGTGGCGCGAGCGACACCCCGAGTCCAGTGTGCTTTCGACCGATACGGGGTTCGCGCGCGATTACACCCGTGACCCATACGGCAGCTACGCCCCGCGCTCGGGCTACTACCAGCGGTCGAACGGCGAGACACTGTTTCCAACGCTTCGCTCCGACGACCGCCTCCCGGCAAAGGCGGTGGTTATGGGCGCGCGCACGCCCGATGGCGCGATCGCGTTCGAGAAGGCCACGCTCCGCGAAGCGGGCGTCGCGACAGGAAATGTCGGCGAAATAGAGGTCGTTGCGGTCCACGACCCGGTGCTCGACACGGCCTACGTCTACCGAACTGACGGTGCGACGGTCGAGGCAGCAGGTGCGGGGACAGCCCGGGTCGACGGCGAGCGTCACCCCGTCGGGAGCCTCCCGCTAAACTCCGTCTACACGTTCGACGCGATGTGGTTCGCGTGGGTCGGCTTCTACCCCGACACGGGGCTCGTGCGATGAGCGAGGCCTCCATAACTCGAAGAGGAACGAGGCTGGTTACCTCAACCACCGCGCTCCTCGGGCGCGCGCTCTCACGGCGCGACGGGCGCACGGTGGCCTTCCTCGCTCTTGTCGGCTACCCGTTGGTCTACTGGGTCGCGCTGGGTCACCTCGGGGTCGCGGGTCAGAACGGCGGCGGGGTCGACCTTCTCGTGGTCGCCGACCCGCTGGCGCGGATGCTCAAGGCGCGTTCGCCGTACAGCTACGAGCCGATCGCACGACTCGTTGCCGGCCCGGTCGTCTGGCTCGTCTCGCCGGTGAACATCGGGCTTGGCCTCGGCCTCGGGGCGCTGGTCGCCGCGAACGCCGCCGTCGGACTGGTCTCGTGGCGCGCGCCAAGGGTCTGTAGCGCGAGCGCGCGAACCGGCCCGTTCGCGGGCGTTCTGGCGCTTCTCGGTGGCGCCACCTGCTGTGGGCCGGTGATATTCTTCCTGCTCGGTGTTCAGGCGACAGGAGCGCTCGTCGGTGCCTTCTCCGTCCTCGTGCCGCTATCGGTCACGCTGCTGGTCGGGACACTCCTTCTCGCCGGCCGCGGAGTTGCGCCGGGCTAGTCCCTGCGGGAGCGGCGGTCGTGATTAAGCCGATCAAACGCCACAGCGCGTCGCGCTACCGGCTCGAGAGAGCTCACGCCTCGTCAAACAGCGTCTCGCCCGCGACCATATGCTCGGCAACGACGTCGTCGTCGACGGTCACGCCCAGCCCCGGCGTCTCGGGCACCGTGATCTGTCCGTCCTCGATGACGTCCTCCTCAACCAGGTCGCTCCACCAGTCGAGTTCGTAAGAGTGGAACTCCACCGCGAGGGCGTTAGGGACGGCGGCGCCGACGTGTGCGCTCGCGACGGTCGCAACCGGCGAGGAGACGTTGTGCATCGCGACAGGAACGTAGTATAGGTCCGCGAGATTTGCGATCTTCTGTGTCTCGCGCATCCCGCCGACCTTCGGCAGGTCCGGGGCGACGATATCGACAGCCTGCTCCTCTAAGAGGCGCCGGTGGCCGTGGACGCGGTAGACATTCTCGCCCGCCGCGACCGGCGTAGTCGTGCGCTGTGTAACCTCCTGTTGGACGTCGAGATTCTCCGGCGGGACAGGGTCTTCTAACCACCAGACATCGTACTGCTCGACCGCCTCTGCAAGCCGGTGTGCGCTCCCGGACGCGAACGACCAGTGACAGTCGAAGGCGACGTCCGCGCGGTCGCCGACACGGTCGGTCACCTCACGGACGATCTCTGCCTTGTGTTCGACCTCTGGTCCGCGGAGGTGGCGGTTCGCGCGGTCTTTCTCTGCCCCGCTCTCGACGTCGAGGTCGAACTTCAGCGCGTCGTAGCCGAGGTCGTCGACGACGCGTTCGGCCTCGTTGGCGTTCGACACCGGGTCTGCCTCGTCGCCAGCGTGACAGTCACAGTAGACCCGCACCTCGTCGCGGTACTTCCCGCCAAGCAGCTGGTAGGCCGGCACCTCCAGAATCCTGCCTGCAAGATCGTGAAGTGCCACCTCGACGCCCGCGATCGCACTTACAGTCGGGCCGCCGATGGAGCCCTCGCCGGACATCTTCTGTACCATATGTTCGTACAGGCGGTCGACGTCGAGCGGGTTCTCTCCGACGAGAAATGGCGCCATCCGCTCGACCAGTTCGGGGACACCCGCGCCCCAGTACGCCTCGCCGGTGCCGGCGACACCGGCGTCGGTGTAGACACGGACGAGCGTCCACGGAAAGTTTCCGTCGACCATCGTCGTCTGGACGTCCGTGATCTCGACGTCTCGGTCGCCACCGCGGGGCGCCGTAACGCCCATCGTCGTCGCAGAGAGATCTCGCATCGTGTACTCCGCGTTCGGGTCGCGCAACGACCCGTAGTCCCGAGCCATGTGCGATTCTTCACTCGTGTTCGGGTAAGCCTACCGACCGCGGACAGAGGGCGGTCGAGTCGCGCACTCGGAGACAGTACAACGCATCTCGTCCGGGGGCAGGGGTCACCGCAGGCGAACGATGGCGAGCGGCGGGGAACGGTCGAACCACGGTGGGACGGCTACCCCGAGTCCGAGGACTGATTAGCTGTCGAGGCCCGCAAGGATGTTGACGACGTGTGCTGTGCGGAGCATCTCGGCGGCGGCGCCCCGACGAAAGACGAGGTCGCCATTCGCCCGGACGTGGTCGAGCACCGCCTCGGAGGCGTGTTCGGGGGCGGCCGAGACGCCCGCGTCGCGGTCGTCGACCCACTCCATCACCCGGAGGTCGGTCTTTGAATCGCCCATCACGAGAACGAACGGGTCCTCGACCCCGAGGACCGAGAGTGCCGCCTCAACACCCGCAGCCTTGTCGAGCTCCAGTGACGATATCTCGGCGGCGTCGGCCTCGTAGAAGGCGACGTCAACTCGGTCGAACGTCTCGACGACTGGGTCCGGCACGTCTTCGGGGGGCAGGTCGGCGAGGTCGTCGCGCCGCGCAAGCGACGCTGCAATCTCGGGGTCGGCGCCAGCGTAGTGCGCCCGAGCGTAGGTTGGGCCGGTTCGCTTGTCTGTAACCGCCTCGCCGAGAAGGTCGAGAAGATGGCCGAGTGCAGCGTCGACTACCTCGTGGGCGCGGTCGGTGCCGGCCTCGTGGTTGGGCTTTAGCGTGACGTTGAACTCGTTGCCCTGGAGGTGACAGCCGTCGCGGACGATATCGGGCGCGTCGGGCAGCACGCGATTTCGGACCGACGCGAATATCTCCCGAACCGCCTCGTCAAGGCGCTTGTAGAGAAGGCGCTTCGTCTCCGGGCCCTGACCAGGGGTGAACACACCGGTCCCGGACTCGTAGACGACGGAGAGGTCACCCGAGTGGACGATCTCGTTTCCAAGCCCCTGAATCGTGAACCCTTTGACGTTCTCTAGGGTCTGACCCGTACAGACGATTATCGCGACGTCACGCTCGTGAAACTCGGTGAGAAGGTGAAGCACCTCTCGCGGAATCTCGTTGTCCGTGCCGCCGGCGGAGCGGAGTGTCTCGTCTACGTCGAGGACGAGCGCGTCGAACGCCCGACCGTGGCTACTGTAGAGGTCAAGGCCGGCAAAGGCTTGATCGCGGGTCGCGAGCGTCGCTATCTCTGCCATCGCCTCGCCATCGGTGAACGCAGACCGGACGGCGACACGTTGCTCGGCGAGGGCGGCGTTTGCGTCCTCCCAGTA
>CAKZPG010000106.1 GCA_937138675.1 uncultured archaeon
CGCCGGCCCCTTTCAGTCCCACCCGCATCGGTTGGCCGACCGGTCCGACAGGTCCGGTTGTGCGCGCCTGCGACGGGCGGAGGCGCTTCAACATGGACCGACGCGATACGCCCGGCTATCACGTGCATCGCGCGCTCAGTACCCTTCGCAACATCGAAACCGAGGCGTTGTCCACGGCGGACACCCATCGGGTGCAGGTGGCAACGATGCTGCTCACCGACGTGAGTTTCCTGCAGGAGGTCACGCAGCACAGCAGCAGCGACGAGTGACGCGGGGCGACTCGGCGGTCGGTCGAGGCCAACGCGAGGGTGCGGACAGTCACCGGCTCCCAGAGCGGAAACAGGGGGTCATCGCGGCGGGAGCACCCACGCGCAAGCGACCGAGCGCAGCGGTCGACAGCGACGTGCGTGGCGTGTGACAGTGCGTTGGCGGTCCGTGTAACCGGAGCCAAGTGCTTACCAGCCGCGCCGACGCGCCGCAGGCACGAGGCGCTGGTGACGCACGCCCGACCCCAGGCAGTCCGGGTCGACGGACGGTGTGGCATCGAGCGTCAGAGCGGCACGCCGCGCGCGCCGCTGCCACCGGTCGGTGAGCAAGCTCACCTACACGGCCCGCTCACTCCGTTCGCGGGCCCGCCGCGTCGCTCGCGACCGACCATTCCGGGCTGCGACGCGCTCGCTCAATGCGCTCGCGCGTCGGTCCGGGCCTGCGCCGCTCGTTCGAGGCCGTTGCGCGCGGCGGGCCACCGGGCGGCCCGCCGTGCTCACGACCCACGCGCTCGCCGAATGGGCTCGCGCTCTCCCGTCGCTCCGCGTCTGGTTTCGCGCCAGCGGGTCTCCCCTTTCGGTCCCGGACTTCCGGAGGCTTCCGGGACTCTTACTCCGCTGGCCGCTCGCTCCGGGCGGGTCGCCGCGCGCGGCTGGATGGGTGGCCAGCCCGTCGGCGCGCGCCGCTCGCGCCCACAGGGCGCTCACTACGGCGCGAGCGGCGCGCGCAGTCACGTCTGGCGGGCAGTCTCGTCAGAAACCACCGCGGTGGAGCGCGGTGGGTGGGCGCCGTGCAGCGCCGTGGAACCAGTGAGTTCCAATGTCAGATAAGGACGCTATCGCTGAAGAGGTTTGGGTCGACGAACAGATCGAACGAACGCGCGAGCGGCGCGAGGCGGCCACCGAACGGGACGAGACGCCGGAGCTCCGGCCGAGCGTCGAGCAGGACACGCAGGCCAAGGTCGATCATGCGGACGACGAGTGGGTCGACGACAGGCTGTTCGGCCAGACGCTCGCGGACGAGGAGCAACTCAAGGCGCGCGAGGAAGAGATCAAGCGGACGCGACGGCGGATCGACGATCGGCAAGACTCGGATCGAGAGGCCCGGACGCGGCAGGCCGTGGCCGAACAGGCACAGACGCGGCACGCACAGACGCAGTTGGTCGACGCGCGGGAGTTCCTATCTCAGGACGAGTTGGCGGCGGTGAACCAGCAGGCCGAGCGGTTGTGCGAGCGCCTGGGGTCGAGCCGGCGACTGTCGCGGGCGACGATCGGACGGCGGTTGGCCGAACACCTGTTGGCCGGGCGGGAGCTGTGCGAGGCGGTCATTCAGGTGGCCGAAGCCGAGCAGTTGGCGCCGGGGCAGGTGATCCCGATCGAGGCGGTGCCCGAGGTGAAGCGGGGTGAAGTGAGCATCGAGGGGGAAATAAAAGTGCTCTGGGATGCGTCAGATCCGGCCATTCAGCAAGTCGGGCTGATTGGGGATGAGACGGCGAAAATCAAGTTCACCAGTTGGGTCCGCTCGGAGCAACCAATGGTGCGTGAGGGAGAACGTGTCCGGTTCCGGGCTGTGGCGAGAAACTGGTACCGTGGACGGTGTTCGGTCGCGTTGACGAGCACGAGCCGGGTGGTGTTCCCGGATCGCGGACGGTGGTGGGACGCGTAGGTCGGCGTAGACTCGCTCTTTTTTATTCGACGCCGGACCAGCCCGGACCCCACCGCCCCACCCACCGCTCCGTGCTCGCTCCCGGTGGTCGCTGCGCGCGCAGCCACGACCTTCGCTCGCGGAACAAGCGCTTCAGAATCACGCTTCATTCAGTTGGGACACGGTATGGTTATGTGCGCCTACGTGAGTGAGGCGCTATTATTCAGCGCCCTGAT
>CAKZPG010000107.1 GCA_937138675.1 uncultured archaeon
GTTTCGCGCCCGGTCCTCAATAGCCGCGAGGACGTATGAGGCGACACCGAGGTTCGAGACGACCGCTGCGTCGGACGTCCGCTCCAGAACCGCCGCCGTACAGGCGTACTGGTCGGCCGTCACGCCTCCTCACCTCCGCGTGAGACCTCCGACTTGTAGCCCGTCACCGTTGAGTCGACCATCACGACGTACGGTGTCCGCGTCGAGAACGCCGACTCGGCGGCCATCTGCGTGCGCGGGCCGACGTCCTCGGCCCGGTCGACGACATGGTTCCGGACACCGACCGCGTCGAGCATCTCAGGCATCCCGTAGCCGGTCGGCACCTGCGCAAGGTTGAATTCGCCGAGGTCACCTCGCCGCGAGACGAGGCCGACGAACGGCGTGCGGGCCGGCACCGCGAGCGACCCCAGCGCGTTGAACGTGTTTGCGAGACCGCTCGACTGACAGACCAGCGCCCCCCGACGGCCACCGATCCACGCCCCGGCGAGAACGCCGACGGCCTCCTCCTCGCGGGAGACGAGTGTCGTCTCGATTCCATCGGTCGCCTTCAGCACCGGATCGACCGCCGAGTCCGGTAGGTGGACAACGAGGTCCACTCCGGCGTGTCGGAGTCCGTCAACCGCCGCCTCCGCCCAATCCATACCCTGCTACGCTCATCCCAGGAGCTTGAATCCACCTCCGCCAACTATTCGGCGACGTAGCCGAGGACCTGTGGTTCAGCGATGGGCTTCCGATCCCCATGGTTGCCGTCTGACAGACGGCACCCACGTGTACTATATCCTCCAGAACGAATTCAGTCTGCGCTCCGCGGGCCCGTTCGGCAGAGACTGACACGAAGACCCAAATCCTCATATCCGCTGGATGCAAGCAAATCGGCGTGAACACAGTCGTTCGTCGCTGCCTGCACACGGCTTCCGGAGAGGAGCCGTGAGTCTCGCCCAGTACGTCCCGTGGATGAATCCGGGCCACCACATCAGGAACGCGGTTGTGGCCGTCTGCTATCTCACTCTCATGCTCCCGTTCATGTGGCTGATGCTTCCCGTGATGGTGTGGTACGATATGGACGAGATCAGTACACCGATGTCGGTCCTGCCGGGCATCAAAGAGGGCGGCGGCGGCCTCGCGGCGGCGGTCACGCTCGCTTACATTGGGATCCCGTACCTCATCATTCTCGTCGGGCTCCCGGGGCCGCCGTAGTCGTGTCGCTGGGAGGCTGTGATGTCGAGAGTGGCCGGGGCGGGCTCCGAACCCGCGATCTCCGCATGTCCCAGGTGTCGAGGCTCGGCGGGCCTCTGTGGGACCTGAACCGCACCGAATCTCGGCAGACCCTATGAGTGCGGCGCTATGTCCAGCTAAGCCACCCGGCCTGTATGTAGGTTGGCCGAGTCATTCTTGAACGTTCCTATCTCGACTGATTGACCGTTCGCGGGCCGGACATTTATGCTCCGGGCCGGGGAGAGTCGAATATGGATCTGCCGGAGACCGTCCGCTCTGTCGTCGGCGACGAGTCTGTCGCGGCGCGGGTCTCGCTCGGGGGCGAAGACCTCCTGCTCGTCACGCCGACCCGGACCGTGGTGTACCGTGCTGAGGGGCTCCTGTCCGACGAGTCCGTTCACGAGTACGGCCACGACGTAGAGCGCATCGCGGTCAAGTCGAAGCGCCGGAAGGCCAAGATCCGCTTGGACTACGGCACCGGCGGGGAGCAGTCGATCTCTTTGCCGACGAACTGTGTCGACGACGCCCTCCACCCGATCCTCGCGGGCGTACTCAACGCTGCGGGCGTCACCGACCCGGGCGAGACTGTCAAGCGCACCTTCCGGTTCTCGGAGCTGACCGTCGTGGTGACAAGCGCCCGCCTGGTCAAACATGTCGGCGGTGCCGTCTGGGACGCCGGCCAAGAGGAGTTTCACTACGACGACGTCACAGATCTGCGCTTCGAGGAGGGGAACCACGGTACCGCCATCGTCCTGCGGTTGGGGGATCGCCAAGAGCGATTCAAAGCGCCGAACGACAGCGCGGGGGAACTACGGGAGGCGCTTGTCGCGACGCTTCTCAACCACGTCGGTCACGACTCACTGGAGGCGCTTCGGGCCGCGCGTGACGAGAGTGGCGAGGGTGACGAGGGCGAGTCGGGCGGGGGGATGGCAGTCGAGAGACTTTCGCCACTTGGGAGCGACCCCGTGGAGTCAACAGACGACAGCGAGGGCGCATATAAAGACGATGCCGACAGCCCGGTCGGCAGCACCACGACAGGTGTGGACGTCGTCGGCGGGAGCATCGAGTCGGTTGGCAGCCAAGGCGGGGGCGATGACGTGGCCGCCGAACTCGCGGCACTCCGCGAGGCTGTCGAACAACAAGGCGAGCAGATCAGCGCCCAGCGAGAGCTGATAGACCAGTTGATAGAGGAACTCCGCCGCGGGCGGTGACTCGCACAGGCGCTATCTCTCCTCCTTGATCGCGGTTTCGACGCCCTCTGAGGATGGTAGCGCACTCAGTTCACAGGTGAACCACCCATCCCTACTGCGCTACTCGGTCTCCGGCCTGTGTTGCTCCTTGAAGAAGGGGGCTTACCGCCTGTATTCAGCTAATTCCGTCCGACGACCTTCCGCACGCACGAGGAGCCGAACGGCCCGAGCTCCCCACTTTCGAAACGCACGAAATGGCCGGTCGAGATAGCAGCGCCACAGCGCCGGCAGTCGGCGTCAATCGGGCGTTGCACGACCTGTGACTCGAACCGGACGAAGGACCCGCTCCGACGAATCCGTATCCGGCCGTCCTCACGTGCTATTACCCCGCGCTTCTCGGCAGTGTCGAGTATCTCGCGCACGAGTGTCGGGTCCGTCGTAACCGTCTCAACGCGGTCCACAGCCTCGGCCACGTCGAGATAGTCGTCCGCGAGCCCCGCGAGGAGGTCCACGCCGAGGTCGCACCGGTCCGCGCGGTCGGTCGGAAGCTCCGTCACGCGTCTTCAAACGGCACGTGCGTACAAAATGATATGGGAACGGAAGCGTTTCGACGGTCGGCTGCGGTCTCAGACCGTGCGCCGGAGCCGGATCGTCGGACTAGCGGTCGCCGCCGTGGCCGCGGGGGCGCTTCTAGTTGACTCCATTTTGGTCCTTCGCCACCTCGCGTGGCTCGCAGCCGACCCGCTCCGCTTTCTCATCGCCCTCGTCGCGTTCGCGTTGCTCCGGCCGCTTCTCGCGTGGCCTGCGACGCTCGTCGGCGTCGCCGCAGGCTACGGCTTCGGTCTTGCCGGCGGGCTCATCGGTGTCGCACTGCTTGGGGTTACGGCCCTCCCGCCGTATCTGTTTGCGCGTCGGGTCGGAGGCCCGGAGGTGAGCACGAACAGCCGTGTGTCTCGCGTGCTCGCGGCCGCGGACCGGGTTCGTGACGACGCCGGCGACCGCCGGACTGTCGTCGCAGCACGCCTTCTGCCCGCCCCCTCGGATGCCATCTCTGTCGCGGCAGGCGCGGGGGGTGTTCCCCTCCGCCCGTTTCTCGTCGGGACAGTCGTCGGCGAGGGGCCGTGGGCGCTCGCCGGGGCGCTTGCGGGCGCGGAACTTGGCCACCTCTCCGCGGGGACGAGTGTGACGGCCGACGCGCGGCTGGTCGCCGTCGCCGTCGTCGTCGCCGGCCTGCTTCTCGCCGGGCCGGTTTACCGGGCCTACGCAGAGTCGCGTGGCTGACGCAGGCTCTCACCGGACATCGCCGCCGGCTGGTCGACCCCGACCGTGTCGAGAAGTGTCGGCGCCACGTCACAGAGTGAGCCGCCATCGCGGACAGCATCGCCGCCAGACCGATCGCCGTCAGCATCACCGGGGGCAAGCGAGACGAACGGCACTGGGCTTGTCGTATGGGCGGTGTGGGGATCCCTGGGGACGCCCATGTCGTCGGCATTACCATGGTCGGCGGTGATGAAGAGGTGTGCGCCTGCCTCGCGGAGTTGCGTGTCCAGCCGCCCCAGTTGCTCGTCGACCGCCTCACAGGCTGCGATAGCAGCGTCGAAATCGCCCGTATGCCCCACCATGTCGGGGTTGGCATAGTTCACGACAAGGACGTCAGGGTCGTCGGTCGCTATCCGGTCGATTACCCGGTCGGTCAGCTCAACGGCGCTCATCGCCGGCGTCTCCTCGTAGGTCGGCACGTCGGGACTGTCGACGACGACCCGCGACTCGCCCGGGAACGGCTTCTCACGCCCGCCGTTGAAAAAGTAGGTGACGTGGGCGTACTTCTCCGACTCCGCGGCGCGAAGTTGGGTGAGCCCCTGGTCCGCGAGGACCGCGCCCAGCACGTCGGGCAGGTCCGGCGGTGGGAAGGCAACGGGGAAGTGAAACCGTTCGTCGTACTCGGTCATCGTTGATATCGCGACCTCTGGTGGGTCTGGCGCCGTGTCTGTGTCCGCGATACCGCCCAGCATCGAGACGAGCTGGCGCGCCCGGTCGCCCCGGAAGTTGTACCAAATGACGGCGTCACCGTCGCGGAGGCGCGCGCCGCCGGTCACGAGCGTCGGCTCGACGAATTCGTCAGTCTGGTCGCGGGTGTACGCCTCCTCGGCGGCCGCGACGGGGTCTGTCACCTCGTGGTCGCCTTCGCGTGCGACGATGGCGTCGTATGCACGGCGCGTGCGCTCCCAGTTCTGGTCCCGGTCCATCGCGTAGTACCGACCGACCACAGTCGCGATGTGGCCCGCGTGGTCGGCCGTTGCCGCCCGGAGGTCGGCGAGGCAGTCGGCCCCGGCGGTCGGGGAGGCGTCCCGACCGTCGAGAAATGTGTGAACAACCGGCGCGACGCCACGCTCGGCCGCGAGTTCGAGGAGCGCGTGAAGATGGCGCTGGTCGGCGTGGACGCCGCCGTGGCCGACGAGACCCAGCAGGTGGAGGCGTCCCCCGGTCTCGGCGACGTGGTCGAACACGCGTGCGATAGCATCGTTCGCGGCCCACGGCTCCGGCTCCGCGTCGCCCGGAACCGACTCTCCCCGCCAGCCCGCGATGGCGTCATTGATACGGGTGTACGCTTGCCGGACCACGCGCCCCGCGCCGAGATTCATATGTCCAACCTCGCTGTTGCCCATCTGGCCGTCCGGGAGGCCGACCCGACGGCCGGTGACGTCAAGTCGGCAGGTTGCGCCCGCCGCGAGTAGTCCGTCGACAACCTCCGTCTCCGCGGCCTTGACCGCGTCTCGCCGATCGTGGTCGCCCAGTCCCCAGCCGTCTAACACGACGAGCGCCCCGCGCATAGACCGATTTTATCCCCGGGGTAAGTATGCCTTCGGCCCCGGTCGCACACGGACCATACTGCCCGAGGCAGAAGATGTGGAAAGTGATGTTAGTCGCCGGCGACTGCTGGCTGGCGGTGCGTTGGCGCTCGGCAGCGGGGCGGTGAGGCCTTCTGCCTGATACGCGAGGACGAGAGCGAATCGAGTTCCGGTGGCTCGGCCACGCCGACCCCGCGTCCGTCCGAGGATGACGAGACGCGACGGCTGGCAAGTCGGGGCGCGCCCGACATCTGCTTCGGCGTACGAGAACAGTAGTCCCCGAGTAACTCGTGTCGAGTCGTCGGCGCGCTCCGAACGATTAGGGTGGCTGCTTCGCCGGCGGCTCTCGATTCTCGGCCGGTATGTCGCAGAGGCGGTGAACGCGCCAGCCTGAGCGACAGGCGACCGCGCGGCTTTTCACCCAACCGGATCATCAAAGATCATGCGTCTTCGGCTCCCGAATCGCTGGGCCGACGCCTACCTCGGGCGAGCGCCGTCGCTCACCTGGCTTCTCGTCGTTAACGCGACGGCATTTCTCGTCGGTGTCGCGTTCTACGCGGTGCCGAACCGCGAGTTCGGCTTGGCGCTGGCCGAGGTGCCAACGTTCGTCTACCCGCTCTACGCCGACTCGCCGACGGCGCTAGCGCTAGCGACGCTCTCGCTCGGCACGCTCCTTCCGAACCTCGGCTCGTCGCCGGGTAGGGCGTCGCAGAACCTGCCACTCGCGTATCTTCACACCCTCGCGTTCGTCTGGCTGGTGAAGTACGGCGTCTGGACCGTTGTCGCCCTGCTCCTGCGGCCCGAGCTGTACGTCTTTGGGCCAGAGCCGTTGTGGGCGTTCTGGGGTATCACGCTCACGCACGCGCTGTTCGTCGTTGAGGCGGGACTGCTCCCGCGGTATGGCGCGACGACGCGTGGGGCGCTCGCGCTCTCGCTCGTTGCGATGCTTGCTAACGATGCCGCGGACTACCTGTTCGGCTTTCACCCGCCACTCCGCTACGACCCCGGGGTCGGGCTGGCGCTCCTGACTGTCGGTTTCTCCGTGTTGTCGGTCTGGCTCGCCGCCCGGTCGTTCGATCGACTGGACGACGGCGTGTGAGCCCCGAAGGGCGGTGTTCGAGACCGTCTCGCCGTCGGACGGCGGTGACGTAGCCGTTAAACCCGGCGCCGCCTTCCGGCCGGGTATGGACTCTGCGGTGCTGCTCAATCTCCTTGGGAATGAGAACCGGCGGCGTATCCTCCGCCTGCTCTCGCGCAAGCCCTGCTACGTTACGGAGATCAGCGAGTACCTCGGGGTGAGTCCGAAGGCCGTCATCGACCACCTCCGGAAGCTGGAGGACGCAGGGCTGGTGGAGAGCCGGACGGACGACCAGCGCCGAAAGTACTTCCACATCTCGCGAAATCTCCGTCTCGAGGTGAACGTCTCGCCATACGGCTTCGGGGCGAAGTCGGCCTACCCCGCGAGTCAGAGTCTCGACATGTCTCGGCGCTGTCCGCATCTCTCGATGGAACTCCCGAACAACGAGAGCGAAGGCGTCGCCGACGTGGCTCAGAAGCTAGAGCGACTGGAGGAACTGGAGAACGAGCTTTCGCTCGCCCAGCGCTGGGTGTACGGCCGGATAACCGAGATACTGGACACGCTGAGCGAGCGGATGGGTCCGGATATCGACGGCCGGTTTCACGCAGAGGTGCTGGCAGCACTCGCGGGCGGCGCGACGACCACAGAGGCCGTCTCCAAGGAGATCGAAGCCCCACCCAACGTTGTAGAGGGCGCCCTCCGGACGCTCGCCGAGCGGGGGCTTGCGACCCACGAGAACGGCGATTGGCGGGTTCGCTAGTCGACCCACCCGGCCCGAAGGTCCCGGCCAAAGTAGTGACCGGCAAGGGCGGCGAGCGCCCCGGCACCCACGCCGATCCCGGCTATCTCGGCGCCGAAGCCCCCGAGCACCGGCAGGAGCGCCCCGCCAAGGGCGACAGAGAGCAGAAATCCGACGGTGCCGGCCGCAGCGCCCGCAACCACACACTCTGCGTACCGTGCCGTGTCACCAACGGCGCCGTAGGCGAACGTCGCGACAAAGAGGAGGACGAACCGGCTAGCTGGAAGGGGAACGAGGGTGCCGAGGAGCATCGCGGCGGCCCCAAGAAGGAGCGCCGTCCCGAACGCGGCGGGGGAGAAGAGCGAGCGGCGGGACCGCGGAAGCCGCGGTGAAGGGACGCGCTGCCGGAGGCCTGCGAGACGCCCCCTCGACCTGACATCGCCGTCGTGGGCGACCACTTCGTCGGTCTGGGTCCGAGTATCGGTATCGGTCTCAACCTCAGCCTCGACAGAGCCGCTATCCATACCACTACTGGGCGGTCCCACGGCTTGTCGGTTGCGCCGGTCCGTCGGATTGAAGTCCGCGCGGGAGGGCCTGAACATATGAACCCGGGAGACCGCGTGCGCGTCGACCATCCCGACGGCCACGAGGAGGGGACACTGATGCCCTCAACGACGGCCGACCACCTCGTCGTGAAGCTGGCGGGGGGCTACAACGTCGGTGTCGCCCGCGCGGACGCCGACGTTGAGGTTGTCGAACGGGCGGCCCGCGAGGTGGACGCGACCGAGGCGCCTGAGGAGGGCGCAGCGACGAGCGTCGAATTCGACGACGACCTGCCGACCGTCACCCTCGTCTCCACCGGTGGCACCATCGCCTCTACCGTCGACTACCGCACCGGCGCGGTGACCGCGCGCTTCGACGCCGAGGACGTCCTACGTGCCGTCCCGGAGCTTGCCGGCCGCGCGAACTACCGCGGCCGAGTCGTCGCGAACATCCTTTCCGAGAACATGAAGCCGGCCGTCTGGCAGACACTTGCCGAGACAGTGTACGAAGAGGTGGCCGGGGGCGCGGACGGTATCGTCGTCATGCACGGCACGGACACGATGGCCCACTCCGCGACGGCGATGAGCCTGATGCTCGACGTGCCGGTGCCCATTGTCTTCACCGGGAGCCAGCGCTCTGCGGACCGTCCATCCAGCGACAACGTAATGAACGCAGTCTGTGCCGTCGAGGCAGCGACGGCGGACCACGCCGAGACGCTCGTCTGTATGCACGCCGGCCTATCGGACGACTCGTGCGCGCTCCACCGCGGCACCCGCGTTCGCAAGAACCACACCTCGCGTCGCGACGCCTTCGAGACAGTTGGCGCGCGGCCGCTCGGGTCGGTCAACTACGAGACCGGGGCGGTCACATTCCGCCGGGACCACACCCCACGGGGAGACGACGACCCCGCTGTTCACCCAGCCCTGGAGACTGACGTGGCGTTGTTCAAGTTCGCGCCTGGCACGGGCGTCGAGGCGCTCAACCGACTGGCGGGGCACGCGGGCGTCGTGATAGAGGGGACGGGGCTCGGACACGTCTCGACGGAGCTCATCCCCCGCGTCGAGGAACTGGTCGAGTCGGGCACTGTCGTCGCGATGACAAGCCAGTGTCTTGAGGGCCGGGTCTGTGACCGGGTGTACGACACCGGGCGCGACCTTCTTGACGCGGGGGTCGTCGAAGCGGGCGACACGCTTCCGAGCGCCGCGTACGTGAAACTGATGTGGGTGCTCGCGAACGCCGACGACCCACGAACGGCGATGCAGCGCGACCTCGCAAACGAGTTACAGGCGCGGTCAGTCCCGTGGACTTAGCTGATTGAGGCGCTAAGCCCCCTTCCTCAGCGAGCGACCAACGGGAGCGAG
>CAKZPG010000108.1 GCA_937138675.1 uncultured archaeon
GGGAGCGGCGCGGCGAGTACCCGAACCACCTCGCCGGGCGTGACGCTCGCAATAGTGCTCACCAGGCGCTCGTAGATGCCAACGAGCAGTGCAATCGTTCCCCCGGAGACACCTGGAACGGAGTCGGCCGTGCCCATCGCCACCCCTTTGAGATAGGTGACGAGCGCCGTTCGCGCGTCGAGCGGCGGATGAGTGGGCGCGTCGCTCACGCTACTGACCGGGTCGCGGGCTCCGCGGGCGCTCGGACAGCGGTCTCGTTCTCGACCGTCGTCGACGCGCCGTTATTGCCGCCGAACAGCGGCTGTGCCTCTCGGGTAAGTTCGACTTCGACCGGCTGGTCGCTCGCGCCGACAACGGCAGACTCAGGCACGTCGGCCTGCCCCTGATAGCTGACCACGAAGCCCGAGTCGTTGATTTGGGTGCCGCCGGTGATGTTGTACGGCCTCTCTGCCCGGAGCGAGGTGCTGGTGTAGCCATCGCCGACCTCTTCGTAGCCGGTCGTCGCGTACGGCAGGGTCATCGTAAACTCACCCTGGTCGTTCGCCTGGACCCGCTGAGTGTAGGTGAACGTCGTGTTCGACTCGGGGATGTAGATCGGTGTTTCGGCGGTGACGTTCGAGCCTGGCTGCGCACCACTCCCCTGGACTGTCGCCCCGGGCACGCGCTCGAACGTCTTCACGTAGCTCGGGGGCTGGGGGTCAAGGACGCTCGCGGATTCGGGCTGGATGGCGTAGGTCGCCCGGGCCTGTTCGCGGAGATTTTGGTAGCTGCCGGCCGAGAGCGCCGAGTTCTCGCTCACGTCGACCAGCCGGTAGTGCTCAAGCGCGGCCACCCGCTCGCTCGGGAACGGGCCCACGCCGCCAATCTGTGAGGTGCTGTCGTTGCGGACGTAGGCCTCTGCCTGACTCATCGAGCGGAACTGCTTGATCGTCCGGCCGTCGGTGGGCGTGCCGTCGACATTCACCGTGTTCTGGCCGAACTCTACCTCGCGTGGCTCCCAGTCGACGACGATCGGCTGTGCGGGCTGGGCGCTTCCGTGATAGTAGTAGAGCCGGGTCATCTGGCTCTCGTAGAAGCGCTGGTCGCGCACGAACGTGCTGGAGACGAGCTGACTTTCTCTGACGCCGTAGATGCGCTGGTAGAAGTCCGACGCGGAGACGGTCTCGCGGTCGTAGAAAACGACCGGCGCGCCGAACTTCGAGCCTGGCGTCGCCATCTGCCAGTCGACCATGACGTAACGGGTTTGCTCGCCCTCGACAGACTGCTCGTCAAGGACGTCGCTGGCGGCAGACTCGTTTGGCGCGAGCAGGTAGTTCGCCGCCGACGTGGAGCCCTGCTGGAACGGATTGGCGTTCGGTACTCGTTCGCCGCGGACGGTGATCCAGTGGCCGTAGTCCCACCACGACTGGACGCCGTAGGTCCCCTCGGGGTACGAGAAGTCGTCCGTCCGGTCATAGCTCCCGTAGTACTCAAACTGCTCGTGGTTGCCCGCACCGCCGAGGTTCCCCTCCTCGGGGGTGTTGTTCGCCATCCACGCGAGACTGTCGTCCCACGCGACGTAGCCGCCGGGACCGTTCTGACTCCCGGCGACCCACACCGTCTGGGATTCGATCGAGCCGCCACCACCGCCGCCGCCGACCGAGATAGGCACTAACAATCCGGGCGTAACGACAAGCATCACCACCAGCGCGACGGTCATCACCTGATAGAGCTCGATGTCTTCGAGGGTTTCGACGAGCGACTGCACGTTGAGGTATCGTAGCACCTCGCCGAGCAGGTAGGCGTTCAACACCGCGACCACAAGTACGAGGTAGTAATTAAATCGAACCTGCGTGAACGCCGCCGCAGTCATGACCGCCGCCCAGACAAGAATGAAAAGCCGCTCAGGGTCGTACGACCGCAGGACTGTTGCGCCGACGAGGAGCGTTCCGACAAGCACAATCCCGACAACCTCCGAGACGGTGCCGAACTGTTCGGCGACGACGATGAACGGCGCCGGCACAAGATAGATGACTGCGATCAGCACGAGTCCACTGATGGCATAGAGCGTTCCCTGGCCTCTGTCGCCTTTCAGGAGTGGTTTCGTCGCCATCCAGATGGCCGCCGCAATAGCGGTGAAGAGCGTGAACCCGTAGTCTGCGAGTAGCCGACCGACTCGATCGGGCTCGCCCGCCGCGGTGACGAACCCGCGGGCGCGCAGCGTTCCGGGCGAGAGGTACGGCTGGGCCTCCGCGATGGTCCGGGTCCCGGCGCCCGCGCTGAATCCGATCGTTGACAGAACCCGGCCGAGCAGCGAGTCGAAGGTATCTGGAATGGCGAGCGCCACGACGGCGGCGCCGACGACC
>CAKZPG010000109.1 GCA_937138675.1 uncultured archaeon
TAGATCTCGACCACGAACGGTTCGCGTACGCCGGAAAGTTCGTGACGGGACGGACGGGAGTCGCTATTGCGCATGCAGCGCGCGACTCAGATGGGAACGTGTCGGGCCGTGACTCGTTCAGGAACGAAACGGAGCGCGACGTTCTCGCCGCCGTCTCCTTCAGCCCCGACCGCACCGACGAGACGACGCTTCGCCTGCGATACGTCACGGTGCGCACAGACCGGCGGGGTGAGCGGCTCGGACCTCGGCTCTGCGCGTTCGTCGCCCGTCGCGCCCGCACGCGGGGCTACGACCGCGTCGCGATCGCGGTCAACAACCCCTTTGCGTTCGTTGCGTTGTATCGCGCGGGGTTCGGCGCGACAGGCGAGCAGACGGGGATGGCAGAGCGGGTCCTCGTCGCGCCCGACCCGACCGACCGCGACACGGCGGCGTATCGCAAGGGGCTGGCGGCGTTCGCAGAGCGAGACCTGCCGGAGGCAGCGCGGGCGTTCGTCGAGCGTCGCCAGGACGGAGTGCCGCCGGCGGTCGTCGCGGAGGCAACCGGGCCAGAAGACGGCCCGGATGCGTAGCCGGGGATTCAAGCCCGGCCGCGCCCGACATCTGCTAATGGGAAATGCGGCACTCCGCGACATCGCGGCCCTCCAAACCGTCTCGTGGGAGGAGGTGGCCGGGAGCGTTGTCGCCATCGACGCGCACAACTGGCTCTATCGGTATCTGACGACGACGGTCAAGTTCACCGCCGACGAAGCATACACAACGAGCGAGGGCGACAAGGTGGCGAACCTCGTCGGTACGGTGACGGGGCTCGCGAAACTGTTCGAACACGACCTCACGCCCGTCTTCGTCTTCGACGGCGGGGTGACCGAGCTCAAAGACGATGAAGTTGAGCGCCGCCGCGAGAAGCGAGAGGCGGCCGAGGAACGGCTAGCCGAGGCACGAGACCGTGGTGACGGTGTGGAGGCCGCACGACTCTCCGCGCGCACCCAGCGCCTGACCAGCGTCATTCACGAGACAACCCGCGAACTACTCTCCCAGCTTGACGTGCCGGTCGTCGAGGCGCCCGCCGAGGGCGAGGCGCAGGCGTCGTATATGGCGCGACGAGGCGACGTCGACTACGTCGGGAGCGAGGACTACGACACCCTGCTGTTCGGCGCGCCGGAGACGCTTCGACAGCTCACGTCGTCCGGCGACCCCGAACTGATGAGCCTCGCAGCGACGCTCGATGGGCACGACCTGACGTGGGAGCAACTGGTCGACGTCGGCATCCTCTGCGGGACGGACTTCAACGACGGCGTCGACGGTATCGGCCCGAAGACGGCGCTGAAGACAGTTCGCAAACACGGCGACCTGTGGGGCGTCCTTGACGCCCGGGGCGCGCACGTCCCGAACGGCGACCGGATCCGATCGCTCTTTCTCAATCCGCCCGTGACCGAGGACTACGCCTTCGACACCGACATTCGCCCCGACGTTGACGCCGCACAGGCGTACGTCACTGAGGAGTGGGAGGTCGACCCGGACGCAGTTGCGCGATGGTTCGACCGTATCGAGGAGGCGACAACTCAGACTGGCCTTGACGACTGGACGTAGCGGCGGCGCGCGAGTCGCGCGCCCGTCGGTCCGACAGCAATACGCCACTTCAAGATTGCCTGAGTATATACGGCCCCCGGCCGCCCACCGACGATCGTTAGTTCGTCCGGCCCCTCATCCTCTCGTGCGAGGGCAGATCCAGTCCGCGAGCGACGTCAGGGGCGCCGAAGGCGTCGACGACGCATCGACGGAGACCACGCCGGCGATCCGCGTCGAGGGACTCTCAAAGTCGTTCGGGGACGTACTGGCCGTCGACGATGTCTCGCTGACAGTCGATCGCGGGTCGGTTGTCGGCCTGCTCGGGCCGAACGGCGCGGGCAAAACAACGCTCGTCAAGTCGGTACTGGGACTCACCCTCCCCGACGAGGGGTTGGTCCAGATCACCGGGGTCGACGTTCACGAGCGACCGCGCGTGGCGGCCCGTCACGTCGACGCAATGCTCGAGGGCGCGCGCAACGACTACTGGCGCCTGACCGTTCAGGAGAACCTGCGATACTTTGCAACTGTCGGCGGCGTCACGCCGGAGGCCGTCGCGGACCGGCACGACCGTCTCCTCCACCAACTCGACCTTGCGGAGAAGGCCGACACGCCGGTTCGTGATCTCTCGCGCGGGATGAAACAGAAGGTGTCGCTGGCGAGCGTTCTCGCCACCGACGCGGACGTCGTATTTCTCGACGAGCCGACGCTCGGTCTCGACGTAGAGTCGTCGCTGACGCTTCGGCGCGAATTGCGGCGGATCGTCGCCGACCGTGGGCTGACCGTTGTTCTCTCGAGCCACGACATGGGCGTGCTGGAGGATGTTTGCGACCGGGTCGTCGTCCTCAACGAGGGCCGGGTCGTCAAGGACGGGTCGGTCGCCGACCTCCGCCGGGGGACGGGCGCGCGGCGCTACCGAGTGACGAGCCCCGATCTCGACGAGGCAACAGTCGCGGCGATTCGCGACCGGGTCGAGCTGACCGCGGTCCGACGTCGCGACGATGCGACCCGTGTGGAAGTCGCGACCGACTCCGATGGGCTCTACGACCTGTTCGCACTGCTTCGATCACGGGGGGTCGCGCTCGAGAGTGTCGAGACAGTAGAGCCGGACCTCGGAGACGTACTCATCGACCTCACGGGGGCGGAGCCGTGAGCGGAGCGGGGGCGGACGAGCGACTCCAGCGCGCCACGTATACCGACCTGGCGCGCGCGGTCCTCACCCGCGAGTATCTCGTGTTCGTGCGATATCCCGCAAACGCCGTCGGAGGCATCGTGGTCGCGCTCTTCTTCTTTGGCCTCATCTTCTATGGCGGCGAGATGGTCGCTGGGCAGGCACTGACGGATTCGATCGAGGGTATCGTCGTCGGGTACTTCCTCTGGACGCTCGCGGTCGGGGCGTATGCGTCGACGGCGAACGGCATCCAAAGCGAGGTGCAGTGGGGCACTCTTGAGCGCCATTTCCTCACTCCGTTCGGCTTTGGACCGGTGGCGCTGGCGAAGGGTGTTGCAACGCTCGTCCGCACGTTTCTCACCTCGACACTCATTCTCGTCGTGATGCTTGTCGCGACGGGGACGAGCCTCCAGATTCCGGTCCTGACAGTCGTCGTGGTCGCAACACTTGCCGTGACGTCCGTCCTCGGGCTTGGCTTTGCCGCTGGCGGGGTGGCGGTGCTGTACAAGCGAATCGGCTCGTGGCTGAACCTCCTCCAGTTCGGGCTCGTCCTTCTGGTCTCGGCGCCGGCGTTCGACCTGCCGGGCCTCCAGTTCCTCCCACTAGCCCTGGGAAGCGCCATGCTTCAGCGCGCGATGGTCAACGGCACGCGCCTCTGGGAGTTCGCGCCACTCGAACTCGTAATCCTCGTCTGCGTCGCAGGAGGGTATCTCGCACTTGGTTACGCGGTATTCACCGTTACGACGCGGCGCGCGCGGCGGCTTGGCGTTCTTGGCGATTACTGACGGGCGCGATACCCTTTAGTTTGGTCGCTGAGGTGTACAGACGTGCTCGCCGAGGTCGACCGTGGCCGAGTCGCGTGGGGGTTGTTCGGCCTTCTCTTGGCCGCAGCCATGGCGTTCGTCCTCTACTCGTTCATCGGGACGTTCGTCTTTGCAGCGTTCATCTACTACGCCACGCGGCCAATCTACCGACGACTTCGGCGTCGGATCAGCCCGCCGAGTCTCGCCGCTGTGACGGCGCTCGTCGTCCTTGTCCTCCCGGCGCTGGCGATGGTGGGCTACGCCGCGCTGGTCGTCGTCTCCCAGCTCAACCGGGTCGCGAACGTCACCCGGCCCGAGCTCGCGGCGGCTCTTGGAGCCGACCTCTCGACGCTTCCGACGGTCCGGTCGCCGGCCGCACTCCTCGATATCGAGCCGCAGGCCTACCTCTCTGTGGAGGAGGCGGTCGGCCTCGCCCAACGCCTCGGTGACGCGGTGGACGTTATCGCCGGGGTGGGTGTGTTCGGCGTCCACGTGTTCGTGATGGTCGCGGTCGCGTTCTACCTTCTTCGCGACGACGCCCGGATGGCGCGGTGGGTGAAGTCACGCTTTGGCGACGAGGGCGGCGTCCTCCATGCCTATCTCGCGGCGGTCGACCGAGACTTCGACCGCATCTTCTTTGGCAACATTCTCAACGCCGTGTTGACGGGCACTATCGGCGTTATCGTCTACTCCGGACTGAACGCGGTTTCGCCAGCGAGTCTCGGGGTGCCGACACCCGCGCTGTTGGGTGCGCTCGCTGGCGTCGCCAGTCTCATTCCTATCGTCGGAATGAAACTCGTCTACGTGCCGGTTGCGGCCTATCTCGGTGGTGTTAGCGTCGTCGCAGGCTTCTCCGGCGCGTGGTTCGTCCTCGCCTTTGCGGCGGTGTCGCTCGTCGTCGTCGACACCATCCCCGACCTCGTCCTCCGGCCCTACGTCTCCGGGCGGAACCTCCACGTCGGCACCGTGATGATCTCCTACACCCTGGGGCCGCTTCTCTTCGGCTGGTACGGGCTCTTTCTTCTCCCTATCCTCCTTATCCTCGTCGTCCACTTTGCTCGTATCGTCCTTCCGGAACTTATCGACAGCTCACCGATCGAACCGTACGCGGTCGACCCCGGGGCGCTGCCAGAGGGTGCTGGCACAGAGCCACCGGGAACGGACGCCGCAAGGGGTGAGGGCGTCGAGACGAACGGTGGGGCGCAAACGATAGA
>CAKZPG010000110.1 GCA_937138675.1 uncultured archaeon
CGTTCACGGAGGCCGAGGCGGTCCTTGATGAGTACGATGTCAACGACGTGAGCGCCGTACTCTCGCGATTGGGCTACCGGGTCGCGTGGGAGGGGTTGAGCGGCGGAACAGTAGAATGGCAGGAGGGGCGTGGCGGTCGAAATGAGTGAGGTGGCAGTCAGCCCTCGACCAGGATGGTCCGATCACGAGCCGCTGCGTCCCCTTCCATCGGCAGCGTCGCTTCGAGGATCCCGTTTCGATACTGTCGTCCTCGGCGAACGCCGATCTCGCGCCAGCTGTGAGGAGACAGTGCGATGTGAGTGTAGTCCAGTCGCCTGGCTACAGCGTCGGCGTTCGGTCCACGACGACGACGTGCGGCCGGTCGGGCCGCGGGGTAATCCAGTGTACCTCTCGTTGCTCCGGTGGCTGTGGTCGCAGTTGGCTCACCCGGGGCATCACCTACAATGCCGTGTCATTTAGCGTCGGCGGCCTTTCGGCACCATTGAATCTAGCGTCCCGTAGGTGTACAGACCGACACCAAGTGGAACGGCGTCGCCTGCCGTCTCACGCGCGGCAATCAGGTAGCCCCAGTCGCCGTCCCACGCCACTGCCTGCTCATCGCCGCTCATGAACCGCGCCGCTTCGTCGTCGGAGAGAACGACCACACAGTCGGTCGCGAGTTCGCCGAATCGCTGGACAAAGTCGGTCGTCGGCTTCCAGAACTCCTGTCTGGTACGGAGACAGGTCATACCCAGCCCCTCCACCGCTATCGGCGACGGGTGATCGCCGTCAACAACCCAGATCTTGCCCGCACCCTTCTCCCAAAACGTCTTTTGATCGAACGTCTCTGACGGAATACCGTACCTGTCGGCCCAGTAGTCAAGCACCTCGGACCGGGCGACTCGGCCTGGCACCTCTCGCTCGGCGGGCGTGGCAGGCAGGCGGTCGAACCGGTTACTCCGGTTCTCGGCGTCCGAAGACTCGCTCACGCGCCTACCTCCAGCCGCGCACAAAAGAACCCGCCCGTGTCGTTTCGGTGGGGGTACACTCGCGTTGCGCGCTCAACTTGCGGGTCGTAGCGCTCGCCCGCCCACGCCGTGATGCCGGGGTCCGTCTCCAGTCCCGCGGGCGCGTCCCACTCGACGACCCGACAGTCCTCTGCCGCTAGCACGCGGTCGAGGACAGCCTCGTTCTCCTCGGGGGCGAACGTACACGTTGAGTAGACAACGATGCCCCCGGCGCGGGTGGCCTGAACAGCCCGGCAAAGAATATCGGTCTGTATCTCGGCGAGCGACTCGACGTGGTCCATCGTCCACTCGGTGAGGACATCGGGGTTCTTTCGGACGGTTCCCTCGCAGGAGCAGGGGACGTCGACGAGAGCGCGGTCGAAGGCGTCGAAGGCGAAGGGATTCAAGGAATATGACCGGGCGTCCGCGCGCGTGACGGTCGTTGCTGTCACCCCAAGGCGCTGGGCGTTGTGCCGGAGCGCCGAGAGTCGTCCGAGACTCGAGTCGTTCGCGACGACATTGCCTTGGTCCGCCATCAGCGCCGCTGTATGCGTGGCTTTCGACCCGGGCGCGGCGCAGGCACACCACACAGTCTCGCCGGGCTGTGGATCGAGCGCGAGCGAAGGTAGCGCTGAGACTTCCTCCTGACCGTGAAGCCAGCCGTGCGCGAACGCCCACGAGTCACCGGGCGAGGAGTCCGGGAGGGTAAGAAGGTCGTCTGCCCACGAGACGGGGTCGTAGGCGACCCCCTCGTCGTCAAGGGCGCGGCGGGTCCGCTCGGCCGACGACTTGATCGTGTTGACCCGGACGGTCGTTGGGAGCGGTCGGTCACAGGCCGCCCGGAACGCCGTAGGGTCGTCGACCAGCGACTCGTATCGGTCGAGGGGGTTCACGCCCATCACTGCCGGGGGCGACGTATGTCCGTTACGGCCCGCAGGTTCACAGGGACTGGCGGTCTCATTGGGGTATGGCCAGGGTCAAGATTGTCACCCCAGTCGAGGTGTCCGAGCCGACACTCGCCGAGGGGTTCCCGTGAGTCGGTGTTATGAGGCGATCGAGTCACTGACCGGTATCGAGGTGCCGACGGAATCACTCGTCGACCGCGCGAGTGACACCCGGTAGGCGCGCAAACCGCTCGCGCGACAGATGCAAGAGGTGGAGGCAGACTCCTCGCGCGCCCGACCACTCGGAATGTACTAGCGGGGCTTCTCAACGTTTATGCTCACCCAGTGGCTCGGATTCTGCATGAGTGAGGACGCCGCCGGGACCGAAGAAGCAGAGCCGGAGGTGACGGAGGACTCGGACGCAGCGGAGAAAACACCGGTCGACGAGCGTGCCCGCGCGCTCGCAGCCCGCGTCGATGATGACGACCTCGCGGCGGAGGTCACGCAGTTGGCAGAGGAGATCGCGTCACTCTGCGCGGAAGTCGCCGACCTTCGCGAGGCGTCGACGCGGGCCGAGACCTTAGAGGAGCGCCTCAAGCGCAAGCAGGCAGAGTTCCAGAACTACAAGAAGCGACAGGAGCGCGAGCGCGAGAAGCTACGAGAGCGCGCGACCGAGGAGTTTGTCAAGCGCGTAGTCGACGTGCGCGACGACCTCGTGAGGGCGCTGGCGCAGGACGAGGACGCAGAACTCCGGGGGGGGCTGGAGGGGACGCTCGCCACCTTCGACGAAGTGTTGGCCGAGGAGGGCGTCAATCCTATTGAACCCGAGGCGGGCGACGAGGTGGACCCCGTCCGCCACGAGGTGTTGATGCGAGAGTCGAGCGACCGTCCGAAGGGGACTGTCGTCACAGTCTATCGACCGGGCTACGAGATGGCCGACCGTGTCGTCCAGACGGCGCAGGTAACGGTGAGCGAGGGGCCGGACGGAGAGTGAAACGTATGATTGCGCGTCGACACAAACGCGACGACCGACTCGGAGTCGTTGCGGGCCGGATCGCCAGACAGGTCGATGATCGCCCGCTCGGGGGCCTCGGTCGCTAAAGTAACGTTTAACCCCGGACGGTCCCGTAGAATTTGCTAAGAATGCCGAGTAACAAGATTCTCGGAATCGACCTCGGGACGACGAACAGCGCCTTCGCGGTGATGGAGGGCGGTGACCCCGAGATCATCCAGAATGCCGAGGGCGCACGCACGACGCCCTCCGTTGTCGCGTTGACAGAGGACGACGAGCGGCTCGTCGGTAAACCGGCAAAGAACCAAGCGGTCCAGAACCCCGAGCGCACGATCCAATCGATCAAGCGCCACATGGGTGAGGAAGGGTACACCGTCGACGTCGACGGTGAGGCCTACACTCCGCAGGAGGTGTCGGCAATGATCCTCCAAAAGATCAAGCGTGATGCCGCAGAGTACCTCGGTGACGAGGTCGAACGCGCGGTTATTACGGTCCCTGCCTACTTCTCTGACGCCCAGCGGCAGGCGACGAAAGACGCCGGCGAGATCGCGGGCTTCGACGTCGAGCGTATCATCAACGAGCCAACCGCCGCCTCAATGGCGTACGGTCTAGATGACGAGTCCGACCAGACGGTTCTGGTCTACGATCTCGGTGGTGGGACCTTCGACGTCTCTATCCTTGACCTCGGGGGGGGCGTCTACGAGGTTGTCGCCACGAACGGCGACAACGACCTCGGGGGCGACGACTGGGACTGGGCGGTCGTCGACCACGTCGCCGACCAATTTCAGGCGGAACACAGTATCGACCTCCGCGAGGACCGTCAGGCGCTCCAGCGTCTGAAGGAAGCCGCCGAGGAGGCGAAGATCGAGCTTTCAAACCGCAAGGAAGCGACAATTAACGAGCAATTCATCGCCGCCACAGACTCGGGGCCGCTCCACGTCGAGCAGAGTCTCACCCGCGCGAAGTTCGAGTCGCTCACGAGTGACCTCATCGCACGTACCGCCGACCCGACCCGACAGGCGCTCTCCGACGCTGGCTACGACCCAGACGATATCGACGAGGTGATCCTCGTCGGCGGGTCGACCCGGATGCCACAGGTTCGCGAGCAGGTCGAGCAGTTGGTCGGCAAGGAGCCTCGCAGCAGTGTCAACCCCGACGAGGCCGTCGCGATGGGCGCGGCAATTCAGGGTGGCGTCCTCTCGGGCGACGTCGACGATATCGTCCTCCTCGACGTGACACCGCTCTCTCTGGGCGTTGAGGTTAAAGGCGGGCTGTTCGAGCGGCTCATCGAGAAGAACACCACCATCCCGACCGAGGAGTCGAAGGTGTTCACTACTGCGCAGGCCAACCAGACATCGGTGAACATCCGGGTGTTTCAGGGCGAGCGCGAGATTGCGGCGGAGAACGAACTGCTCGGCGAGTTCATGCTCAGCGGCATCCCGCCGTCGCCCGCCGGCACCCCTCAGATCGAGGTGTCGTTCAATATCGACGAGAACGGCATCGTCAACGTCTCAGCGGAGGACAAAGGCTCCGGCAACGAGGAGTCCATCACGATAGAGGGCGGCGCCGGCCTCTCCGACGAGGAGATCGAGGAGATGCAAGAAGAGGCCGAGAAACACGCCGAAGAGGACCAACAGCGCCGCGAGCGCATCGAGGCACGAAACCAGGCCGAGTCCGCGATCCAGCGAGCCGAGAGCCTCCTTGAGGAGAACGAGGATGCCGTTGACGACGACCTGCGCGCCGACATCGAGGCATCGATTGAGGAGGTCGAGGAAGTCCTTGCCGACGAGGACGCGAGTGCAAACGATCTCGAGACTGCGACCGAGACCCTTTCGACTGCACTTCAGGAGATCGGCAAGCAGATGTACCAGCAACAGGCCCAACAGGCCCAGGCCGGAGCGGGTGGCGGCGGCCCCGCGGGCGGTGCGGGCGCCGCCGACTCCGACGACGAGTACGTCGACGCCGACTTTGAGGAGACCGACGACGAGGAGTAGGGCGGCCCAGACTCGTGACCCGTTCTTTTCAAGTGTCGTGACTGACAACGGAAATCCAACTGATGAGTGAGGACTTCTACGAAATGCTTGGAGTCTCGCATGACGCGAGCGAGGATGAGATAAAACAGGCCTACCGCGACAAGGCGACCGAGTACCACCCTGACGTCAGCGACCACGACGATGCCGAAGAGAAGTTCAAAAAGATACAGAAGGCAAAGGAGGTGCTGACCGACGACGAAAAGCGCCAGCTCTACGACCGCGTTGGCCACGAACAGTTTGTTGAGGCCCAGAAGCGTGGAGGTGCAGGTGGCGCTGGCGGTGCAGGCGGCGCTGGCGGTCGCGGCGGCATGGGTGGTATGGGCGGTATGGGTGGGATCGGAGGTATCGAAGACCTATTCAACGAGTTCTTTGGTGGCGGCGGAAGCCGGGCCCGGAAGGGCGACGACATGGTGACGCGAATCGCTGTTGACCTCGCGGACGCCTACCACGGGGTCGAACGTGAGGTCACCGTCTCGCGCCCGGAGCGGTGTGACGACTGCGGCGGCTCCGGCCACCCGCCAGACGCCGACGAGCGCACCTGTCCCGAGTGTGGTGGGCAGGGCCAACAGACGACCGTCCAGCAGACGCCGCTAGGGCGTGTTCAGCAGACCCGCGCCTGCCGGCGCTGCGAAGGCGAGGGGCGGCTGTACGACGAGACCTGTTCGACCTGCGGTGGCGACGGACAGGTTCGGCGAGAGGCCACCCTCACCGTCGACGTGCCGGCCGGCATCGACGACGGCCAGACCCTCCGCTTAGAGGGTGAAGGCGCACCTGGCGAACGTGGTGCACCCTCGGGCGACCTTCTCGTTGAGGTGCGGGTCAAGGATCATCCCGACTTCGACCGTGACGGAGCCGACCTTCATTATGACCTCGTCGTCTCGTTTCCGCAGGCCGTCTTCGGCGACAGCATTGAGGTTCCCACCGTCGACGGAAGTGTGGAGTTCGACCTCCCTTCGAGCACCCAGAGTGGGCGGACCTTCCGGCTGGAGGGCAAGGGGATGCCAAAGCTCACCCGCCGGCGCCGCCGCGAATCCTACGGCGACCTGTTCGTTCACGTCCAAGTGTACGTCCCCGAGTCGTTGAACGGCGACCAGCAAGAGGCGCTCGCTGACTTTGCGGAGGCCGGCGGCGAGGAGGTCGACCCGTCTCAGGGCTTCTTCGACCGTCTAAAGAACTCGCTGTAGGGCGAAAGGTTACTTCCTCGCCGCTCCACGCACTCTCTATGTTCCAGAAGGCAGACTCCCGTGACGGCAGGAAGATGCCGCCCAGATTGTTCCACCTTCGGGACGTGCCAGACTACGAGACCCTCGGGCTACAGCTTACCGGGACTGACGAGAACGGAGAAGAGAGGGAACACGACCACGGCAACAAAGACCGACAAGAGAGATACACCCTCGCCAGCAGGCCGGCCTCCCTCACCGAGGAGGAGACCGAGTGCGACGAACGAAACTGTCCGAGGGGCCTCAATAAGACCTGCTGGCTACGGGCTGACAGTGACGGGGCGCAGGTCGTGGGTGCGGGGGCGCCCTGACTGTCCCGTGAGCGACCATCCCGCCCCCGCCGAGGGGGTGAGGACGCTCGGCGACCTCCTCGTGCGAGAGCGCCGAGCCAAGGGGCTCGCGCTTCGGGCGCTCACCCCCGCTGGACTGGACCGTACCTACAGCTACCGCGACGCGCTGACGACGGCGTGGAAGACAGGGAACTTCCTCCGTCATCTCGGAGTGCGGGGTGTGGGCGAGGCGCCTGAAGACCGGGTCTCGACCGTTGAGATCGCGCCCAACGCCCTCCCGGAACCCGTCCTCACGCTTCTCGGCGCGGCCGGTCTCGGTGCGCGGACGACGTTCCGTCCACGCGCAGAGGGCCAAGCGCGCGTCACTGTCGTTAACGTCGATGCCGAGGACAAGTACGACCCGCCACCAGGGTCGAAACTCGCCGTCTACGGCGGCGCGCCGACTGCACCCGACGTCGACCACTGGGAACAGGAAGTATGGTCTGAGAACCCCCGCGCCCACCCAGCACAGGTGGAACCCAACGATACAGTCCTCGTTGCCGGCGATACACGCCACTCGCACGCGGCCGTACTCAACGCCGCCCGATCAGTCGTTGAGGCGGCCGGTCTCAAGCCGGGCGACCGTGTGGCCGTCCGAGGAGACCTCTCCGACCCTCGAGTCGTCGTCGCCGGCGTGATCGCACCGCTCTACGCGGCCGCGACAGTCGTGTTGCCGGACGAGGAGCCACGCGGCGCGTACGTTGTCGGTGAGGGACCGGAGGAGCGGCAGATTGCGCTTCCCAGCCTTTAAGATGCCTCGCGAACCGCGTCAATCACCTCGGGATTCTCGATCGAAGAGAGGTCCCCGAGACTCTCGCCCGAGTGAACGCTCGCGATAACACGACGGACGACTTTTCCACTCTGGGTCCGGGGCAGGTCGGGCACGAACCGCACGTCGCGCGGGCGGAACGGCTTGCCGAGTTCGTCGCCGACGGCCGCCCGCAGGTTCTCAGATAGGTCATCGGCCGGCTCGTATCCTCGTTCGAGGACCACGAACGTCGCGATGGCGGTACCCGTCGTGTCGTCGGGGACACCGACGGCGGCGGCCTGGTTCACAGCGTCATGGGCGGTCAGCGCGCCCTCAACCTCTGCGGGCCCGACCTTCCGGCCTGCAACGTTGAGGGCATCGTCTGCGCGGCCGTGGAGGAACCAGAACCCGTCCTCGTCCTTCTGGGCCCAGTCGCCATGGTTCCACAGCTCCTCGAATGTCGACCAGTACTCATCCAGGTAGCGGTCATCACCGGCCCACAGCGATTTCGTCATTGAGGGACAGGAGTCGCGCGCGACGAGATAGCCCTGGTCCCCGGCTTCGGCGACGGATTCGCCACGCGTATTCACAATGTCGATATCCATCCCCAGCCCCGGGCCGCCGAGGCTTGTCGGCTTCAGCGGTTGGTCGGGCATCGGCATCAGAAAACAGCCACAGATCTCCGTCCCTCCCGAGATATTGATGATCGGGCATTCGCCGGCGCCAACGTGTTCGTAGAACCAGTGCCACGACTCCTCGTCCCACGGCTCGCCTGTTGAGCCGAGTAGGCGAAGCGATGAAAGGTCGTGGCCTTCGGTGACGTCGCCGTGACGCATCAAGGCGCGAACGGCGGTCGGCGAGACACCAAACTGCGTGATCCCATGGTGGTCGATCATCTCGAAGAACCGGTCGGGACCGGGGTGGTCGGGCGCACCTTCGTATATAAACACTGTTCCGGCGAATGTGTGGTTCCCGACGAGCGTCCACGGCCCCATCATCCAGCCGATGTCGCTCACCCAGAAGAAGCGGTCGCCGGGCTTCTGGTCGAAGCCAAAGTGGATCTCCTTCGCACATTGGACCTGGACACCTGCGTGGGTGTGAACGATACCCTTCGGCTCCCCGGTCGTCCCTGAGGAATAGAGGAGCATCGACTCATGATCGGCGGGCAGTGACTTCGTCTCGTAGTCCGGGGCGGCCTCACCAACAGTCTCTGCCCACGCAACGTCGCGCCCCTCTGTCATTGGTGTCTCGCCACCAAGGCGATTGTAGACGACCGCATGGTCAACACAGCCGGCCTGTGCCATCGCCTTGTCGGCACTTTGTTTAAGTGCTATCTCGGATCCCCGGCGATAGAAGCTGTCGGCGGTGAAGAGGACAGAGCAGTCGGGGTCCTTCAGCCGAGTCGCAGTCGCGTCCACGCCAAACCCGGAGAAGATCGGTACGGCGACGGCGCCGGCTTTGAAACAGCCATAGAGAATCGAGACGATCTCTGGCACCATCGGCATGTAGATGCCGACACGGTCGCCGACAGAGACGTCGAACGACTCCAGCGCGTTCGCGACACGGTTCGATTCGCGTGCAAGGTCGTGGTACGTGACTCGTCGGACCTCGCCGTCTTCGCCCTCCCAGAGCGTGGCGACCTTGTTACGCGTCGCCTTGCCGGCGGCTGCGTGGCGGTCGACGAGGTTGTGCGCAAGATTGAGTTGTCCGCCTGGATACCAGTCGGTGAACTGCGGGCCCTCTGTGTCGTCGCGGACGGCGTCGTACGGGTCGTCAAATTCGATCCCGAGCCAGTCGACCACCTCGTCCCAGAACCACTCGGGGCCGGAGTCGGGCTCGCCCGGTATCTCGGTCGTCGTGCGCTCGATCAGCTCCTCGTAGTCGCTAATTCCGTGGTCGCGCATGAACGCACGGACGTTCGTCTCCTCGGCGACAGCGTCGTCGGGACGGTGAGCGACCTCGTACTCTGTCATGGTCGTTTGGTTACGTGCGCGCCGATTAAGCCTCCCGCTCTGCGTGCTACGTTCTGTCTGTCAAGAATGTGGTAGGGCTGCCCGCACGTCACCGTTTTGTCTGTCGCCGTGCTACTGGTTAATATGTACGTCCGCGACGCCAAGAACAGAGATGAGGCGTGGCTCCTTGACCGGATCGAGGAGCTCGGCCTCTCGGACGTCGGGTTCCGGTCGCGGGACTTCGTCGTCGCGGTTGACGAGTCGTCCGACGAGCGCGCGGGCTTTGGGCGCCTCCGCGTCCACGGCGCCGACGACGAGGTTTGTGAACTTGCGGACGTCGGCGTCCCCCGAACGTGGCGCGGACAGGGCGTCGGTGCCCACGTCGTCGAGCGACTGGTCGAACACGCGGGCGACGCCAGCCACGACCGGCTGTACGCCGTCACCGACGAAGCTGGCTATCTCACCCAGTTCGGGTTCGAGGTAAGAGAGCCGGAGCAACTTCCGGCACCGCTCGCGGCCCGCGACCGGGCGTCGGGTGAGGTGCCGGCGGCGCTCGCCATCGAAGCTTTCGAGATGCCACCGCGTCTCCGCGAGGCGTTCAAAACGGCCCGTCCCCGGGCGACCGAGACCGATGAGACTGCGTCATCGAGCGACGTCTCGCCCGAAGAGTTCGGGATCGACCCGGACGAGGCGACGTACAAGTATGATACCGGCGACTGACATATGTCTGACTCACTTACTTGTGGCAGCGCGCCCCCTGTCGAGTGCGTGAACGGGGACACGATCGGAACGACGGACGTCGAGATCGAACTCGACGAGGAGACGCTTGCCCGGCTTGAAGAGAAGGCATTTAACGACCACAGAGATAGTAAAGCAGCAGCAGTCAGCGACCTGCTCGACGAGTGGCTTAAGACACAAGACTAAGTCCGGCCGTCGAGAAAGTCGGTGCTGAACGCGATCCAGGCGAGTACCGCACTGAACAAAATAGGCGGGAGTATCGCGAATGCCCACAACGGTTCGATCCCCCATCCGAGGAGAAGGATCACATTCCCGATGCCGAGCGCGAGAAACGGCGCGACCGCTAGCGCGGCGAGTCTACGGTTGAGGCCGTTGTCATCGCCGTCCTCGCCGTCTGGCGAATCGTCGTGGCGCGTGGTCGTCGCCATACGATACGAAGAGGGCGACAGAGCAAAAGCGCGGTGGTCCACCTACTCCACGCGCTCGTCGTCGAACCGCGCGGCGAACCGGACACTCGCGAACAGCGTCCCGACGAAGGCAAGACCAAGCAACGCCGCGTAGACGCCAACCGCGAGCGACCCTGTCGGGAGTGCCACCAATCCGAAGACAACAACGCTCGCCCCGCGTTCGGCGCTGATGCCGCCGACAAACGACCCGACGAGAAAGCCAACCGCGATAGCAGCACCACCAAACAGGAGCAACACACGCCGTCCCGCTGCCTGCTGTACACTCACAGCTGTATTGTGTGTCGGGGGGTATAGACGCTTTTGCCCCCACGTCGCGAAGATGACGTGTGAACGACACCCCCATCGACGACGATGCGTTGCTTGACGCCGCACGCGAGGCCACTGCCGACGCCATCGTCCCGTACTCTGGCTTCCGGGTCGGAGCAACCCTGATGACAGCCGACGGCCACCTCTACACCGGCGCGAACTTCGAGGTGTCGAACTACTCAAACTCTCTCCACGCCGAGGAGGTCGCGCTCGCCCGCGCCCTCATAGACGGCGCACGCTCGTTCACGGCTGTCGCTGTTGCCTCCTCCGAGCCGTCGCTCGTCACTCCTTGCGGAATGTGTCGCCAGACCCTTGCAGAGTATTGCCAGCCAGACCTCCGCGTGATCTGTAAGGTGGGAGACGACGGGGCCCGACAGTTCACCCTCGGAGAACTCCTCCCTGCTGCGTTCAATGGCGACGATCTAACATGATATCTGTATAATGAATCCATGTTTCAATGTTGACGTCCGCATACATTGGCCGAAACGGATTTATCTGTCAGCGTATGTACCACAAACGTGGCGCTTGCGCGGCGGAGTCCCCAAGTGCCCCGGCCGGCAGCAAACCATACTCCCTTCGCCGGCCGCACCCCAACTATTTACCGGCGACCGCGCCCCTCAGCTTCATGAACAGCGAGGACCCGAACGACCGGCGTGGGTACCATCTTGAGGTCGGCCCGGACGACGTGGCAGCGGCTGTACTCCTGCCAGGCAACCCGGAGCGAGTATCCACGATAACAGCCGATTGGACCGATACGACTGAGGTCGCCAGCCACCGCGAGTACCGGACCGTCACGGGCGCCTACCGCGAGACACCGGTGTCTGTCACTTCGACGGGCATCGGGTCGCCCTCCGCGGCCATCGCTGTCGAGGAACTCGCTCGCGTTGGGGTCGAGACGCTGATTCGTGTCGGCTCTTGCGGTGCGCTTCCGGCCGATGTCGCCCCGGGCGACCTCGTCATCACGGAGGGTGCGATTCGAGGGGAAGGAACGAGCGACGAGTACGTCCGCGAGGACTACCCTGCTGCTGCCGACGGCGAGGTGGTGTCGGCGCTCGTCACCGCTGCTGAGAAGCTCGGCCACGACTACCACGTCGGGACGACGCTCTCGACCGACAGCTTCTACGCCGGACAGGGCCGCCCGGGCTACGACGGTTACCGCCCGCCACACGCGGCCGAGGTGGTCGACGAACTCCGCGCAGCCGGTGTGACAAACGTCGAGATGGAGGCATCGGCCATTCTGACGCTTGCGCGCCTCTACGGCCTACGGGCCGGGGCGGTCTGCACCGTCTACGCCAACCGCGAGACGGGCGCGTTCGAGGTGACCGGCGAGTCTCGCGCCGCGGAGACAGCGAGCCTCGCGGTCCATCTCCTCGCCCGGATGGAGGTGGCTAAACGGGAGGCGGGGGTTGATCGTTGGCATGCCGGTCTATCACTGTCGTAACGCAAAAATTCACCACTACGGACCGCGCAACCGACGCGTCTTTACCGAACGACTTCAGAATCTGCTGTATGACCGATCGAGTCGTTGTTCTGGGGGCAGGCTACGCCGGCGTCGGTGCCGTTCAGTCGTTCCTGGATGCGGCCCCGACCGATACCGAACTCGTCTGGGTGTCGGAGACAGACTACCATCTCGTGCTTCACGAGGTCCATCGTGTCATCCGATCCCCGAGCGCGGAGTCGAAGGTGACCATCCCGGTTGACGAACTCGCACCCGAGGCCAAGTTCGTTCAGGGCACGGTGGAAGGTGTCGATGTCGACGATCGCGCCGTCGAACTGGCCGACGGCGAGACACTCGGCTACGACTACCTGCTCGTGTGTCTTGGCTCCGCGACAGCGTTCTACGGCATCGAGGGTCTACGTGAGTGTTCTCTGACACTTAAGAGCCTCGACGACGCACGCGAAATTCATGATGCCGTCGTGACTGTCGCGCACGAAGCGTCGCACGACGACCCCGCCCGCGTCGTCGTTGGCGGGGCCGGCCTCTCGGGTATCCAGTGTGCTGGCGAGGTGGCCGGCTGGCGCGACGACCACGATGCGCCGGTCGAGGTCGCCCTCGTTGAGGGACTCGACAAGATCTTCCCGAACAACGACTCCGAGGTACAGAAAGCACTTCGCACGCGCGTAGAAGACGCCGATATCGAGATTCACACGGGCGAGTTTATTTCGGCTGTCGACGAAGACATCATCTATATCGGTGGCGGTGAGAACGAGGAGCCGACCGAGATGGCCTACGACGTTCTTGTCTGGACCGGAGGCATCACGGGACAGGAGGCGGCAGCGAACACACCAATCGCTCAAGACAAGCGGAGCCACCGCATTGAGGCAGAGACGAACTTCCGGACGAGCGACGACCGGGTGCTCGCCATTGGCGATGCAGCGCTCGTCAACCAGAACGACGAGGTGGCCCCTCCGACCGCGCAGGCTGCCTGGGACGCCGCCGAGGTGGCGGGTGAGAACCTCGCGCGCGCAGTCGAGGGGCGACCGCTTCAGACGTGGTATCACGAGGACAAGGGGACGCTCGTCTCGGTCGGCCACGACGCCATCGCCCACGAGGTCATGGTGCCGGGGATTGCCGCACTACTCCCCCGGACGTTCGGCGGGCCGGCCGCGCGGTTTCTAAAGAAGGCCGTTGCCTGTCGCTGGATTGCCGACATCTCCACGCCAGAGCGCGCGCTGAAGGCGTGGACCGATATGTGAGTCAGTCGGCGTCAGTTCGTTAGTGTGTGGGCTGCTCGGACGGCGTCTTCATCCCATCTATATGGAGCATTAGTGTATTCTCGCTGTCGTCGCGCCCGTCGACTGTCCCCTCAACAACGAGTTTCGAGAGCGGCGTCGGGCCGACGACGACTGAGTCTCCTTCGTGAAAGTCCCGTAGCGACCCCCGGAGGTGGATGACTGCTCGGCAGCGTTCTGGGTGGTGGACACTCGTGAGATCGATGCCGGTGACGTTTGCGTCCTCCACAGCCTCGCCCTCGTGGCTGAGCGGCACCGAGGCCGGCTCGTCCATCTGCTGGTGGTCAAGTGCTTCATACGCACGCGTTGTCGGTTTATACCCACCCTTTGGCCCTGGTACACCTTCGACCAACTGAAGCGCTTTCAAACTCTGCATCTGGTTGCGAATCGTGCCAGGGTTTCGGTTGACCTCCTCTGCGATCTGTTCACCTTTGACCGCGTCCTCGTGCTCTCGGAAGAGATTCATCAGCGCCGTCAGGATCGTC
This sequence comes from uncultured archaeon, assembly GCA_937138675.1. GTDB lineage: Archaea > Halobacteriota > Halobacteria > Halobacteriales > Haloferacaceae > A07HB70. The sequence continues at coordinate 13,894 of CAKZPG010000110.1, forward strand.
CGCTGACTCGGTGTGAGTTCAATTGATGACATTATGCTCATCATCGCCCGGACGTAACATAAGTTCGTTGGGGCTCTCGGAGGGAGCGGCAGCGTTTAGTCCATCCTGCGTGTCGCGTGGATATGAAGAACCGACATGTCCTCGTTACTGGCGGGGCCGGGTTCGTCGGATCGACGCTCGCGAACGCGCTCGCCCCGGAGAACGACGTTATTGCGCTTGACGACCTCCACCTCGGCACACCCGACAACCTCGACGACCAGGTGACCTTCGTCGAAGGCAGTGCCCTCGACGACGGCTGGCCCGCCGACGTAGACGTCGTCTTTCACCTTGCCGCGCTCTCCTCGCGCGCGATGCTGGAAGAGAATCCACAGCGAGGCACCCGGGTCAACGTTGAGGGGATGGTGAACGTCATAGAGCGTACGCGTGAACACGCCGACACGATTGTCTATGCCGGTACCTCTTCGATGTACGACGACGACCCGCCGGCGCACGAGGACGATCCCGTGGCCGCGGCGACCTGCTACGAGGCGTCGATGCTCGCCCGCGACCGCTACATGGAGTATTATAACGAGTTCTACGACGACCTCGCGGTCGCCTCCACCCGCTTCTCTTCCGTCTACGAGGGGTACGGCGGTAACGAGGCCCACAAAGGCGGCTACGCAAACACCGTCTCGCAGTGGGCCGCCAAGATGGCAGAGGGAGACCGGCCCGTCGTTTGGGGTGACGGCTCCCAAACTCGTGACTATGTTCACGTCTCCGACGTGGCGCGTGCGCTTGAAGCCGTCGCGGACAAACGCCTTTCCGGCGCGTACAACGTCGGTACCGGCGAGAACTACTCGTTCGACGAGACGGTCGACCTGCTGAACAAGGCGCTGGGCACCGATATCGACCCCGAGTACGAACCTGTGCCGTTAACAGCCTACAACTACCAGCAGCGGTTCGACGTGACGAAACTGCGCGAGGCGACCGGCTGGGAGCCGACAGTTTCGTTCCCGGAGGGCGTCCAACGGGTCTGTGCGCCATACGAGTCGGAAGCTCGCGCGGGCTCAGACTGATAACCTGTTCGCCACACGCTGGCCGGTCTGAAGATTCGGCGCATCGATCGATATCGTTGAACTCGCGGCGAGCGCCCTCTGGAGGCGGGGATTTTAGTTATGAACGGCCGCCTCGTCGTCAGCTTCGTCGCCGCCACTCTCAACTCGGTCCGCGGCGATAACGTCGACGCTGGCGATTCGATCGTCGGCCGCGACATCCATCACGGTAACGCCCATCGTGTTCCGTCCGACGGTCGAGATATCCTCGACGGGCGTACGGATGACCTGTCCGGCCTCACTCATCACAACAAGCTGGTCGCCGTAGCTCACCGTCTGAATGGAGCAGACGGCGCCGTTTCGCTCGTTCGTCTTGATATCGATCAGTCCCTTTCCGTTCCGAGACTGGCAGCGATAGGAATCGATGTTCGTTCGCTTGCCGTAGCCGTTCTTCGTCACCGTCAGAAGCCAGTCGTGGACCTCGCCGTCCGCCGCAGCCACGCCCACGACCTTGTCATTCTCTTCCAGTTGGATGCCGCGGACGCCACGGGCGGACCGGCCCATCGCTCGGACCTCGTCCTCGGCGAACCGGATCGACATTCCTCCGGCGGTGGCGAGGACCAGGTCGGCCTCACCGCCCGTCACAGCGACGTCGACAAGCTCGTCGCCATCCTCGAGACTGGTCGCGCGGATACCCGTCGAGAGGATGTTGCCGAACTTGTCGACCGAGGTGCGTTTGATTCGCCCACCGGCCGTCGCCATCGTCAGGAAGCCGGCATCCATATCTGCAGTGTTGACCGCCGCGGCTATCTCCTCGCCGTCGTCGAGGTCAAGAACGTTCACCGCTGACTTCCCGCGGGCCGTCCGGCCCATCTCCGGCACGTGGTAGGTCTTCAGCTGGTAGACCTGCCCGTAGTTGGTGAAACAGAGCAGGTAGTCGTGGGTGTTCGCGACAAACACCGACGACACCCGGTCGCTCTGCTTCAGGTCGGCACCAATGATGCCTTTACCGCCGCGGTGTTGCGCGGTGAACTCAGAGAGAGGCATGCGCTTGATGTAGTCCGCCTCGCTCACCACGACGACGTCGTCGCGCTGTTCGATCAGGTCCTCGCGGGTCACTTCGTCGGTACGCGGGATGAACGACGTCCGGCGGTCGTCGGCGTACTCTGCCTTTGCGTCGAGCAATTCCTCGCGGACGACACCCATCAGGACGTCCTCGTCGCCGAGGATCGTCTGGAGTTCCTCAATGCGCGCTCGAACGTTCTCGTACTCCGTCTCAATACTCTCAACCTCCATAGAGGTCAACGAGCCAAGCTGCATCGCGACAACGTGTTTGGCCTGTCGCTCGGAGAAGTCGTAGGCTGTCTGGAGCGCTACCATCGCCGCGTCGCGGTCCTCCGCGTCTCGGATTGTCTCGACAACATCCTCGGCACGGTCGAGCGCTTTCAGCCGCCCCTCGAGGACGTGAGCGCGGTCCTCGCGCTCTGCGAGCTCGTGCTTCGAGCGCCGGCGCACTACCTCGCGGCGGTGGTCGAGATAGACCTCAAGTGCCTCTTTGAGGTCCAGCACGCGTGGCTCGCTGTCGACGAGCGCGAGGGTGATGACACCGAACGTCGACTCGAGGTGGCTGTCGAGCAGTTGGTTCTCGACTACATCCGGCTGTGCGCCCCGTTTGAGTTCGACCACGACGCGAATCCCGTCGCGGTCGGACTCGTCGCGCAGGTCACGAACGCCGTCTATCTTCCCCTCGTTCACGTCGTCGGCGATGCGCTCGACCAGCCGCGATTTGTTTGTCTGATAGGGGAGTTCGGTGATGACGATGCGGTCGTCAGTCACCTCGTAGTCCGCGCGGACGCGGACCCGCCCGCGCCCAGTTTTGAGGGCGTCGAGAACCCCCTCGGTACCGACGATTGTCGCGCCGGTCGGAAAGTCCGGCCCCTTCACCGGACCCGACGAGCCAGCGCTGCCCTCAAGCAGGTAGTCGGTGTCGATGAGGTCCATGACGTCGAGGTTTGGGTCGTCGACCAACGCCACCGCGGCGTCGACTATCTCTCCGAGATTGTGCGGCGGGACATTCGTCGACATCCCGACTGCGATACCTGAGGAGCCGTTGACGAGCAGGTTCGGGAAGCCCGACGGGAGCACCTCCGGCTCTCTCAGCCGACCGTCGTAGTTGTCTGTGAAATCCACCGTGTCGCGCTCGATATCCGCGAGCAGCTCCTCAGCGATGGGCGACATCCGCGCCTCTGTGTACCGCATCGCCGCCGGTGGGTCGCCGTCGACGGAGCCGAAGTTCCCCTGCC
>CAKZPG010000111.1 GCA_937138675.1 uncultured archaeon
CCGAGGAACTCGATGCCCGGGAGACACTATTGGTCCACTGCTCGCACTACTACCCTCCGGAGGAGGCGTTTAATCCGCCGCTGGCCATTGACGGGATGGTCAGAGAGATTTAAAAATCCCCGAGTCCGCTCTGCTCGTGCACGACGCCCGCCGGCTTTGCGACCCACGGGGTCCGAGCGTCGCGCAGGTCCGCGCGGTCGACAGCCGGGGGGTCGGCGGGGACCCGTTTCGGACAGCCGTTACAGTCGCGGGCGGGGTCAACGACACGGTCGAACGCTGCACAGTACGGCCGGCCATCGGCGGTGGGCTCGCAGTGCTTGCAGGCCGGTGGGTCGGGCCGCCAGCCTTTGCCGTAGGCTCGCTCGGCGACCCGCCGGCGGGCCCGCGCCTTCGCGGCTGGCGAGACGACCCGAACCTCTGTCCGGGCGGGGTAGCGCTCAACGGGTTCGATACCGGAGTCGGCGACGGCAAGCGGTGATGACTCACGCACCACCTCGCGCGCACTCGTCTCGGGGTCGATACGCCACACCCCGACCGCGTCGGGTATCCGGTTCAGGTGCGCGCGGGTGACATGACTCTCTGTGGCGAGGACGACGCGGTCGTAGAGCGCAAGACTGGCGTCGTAGCGTAATTGTTCCTCAAGCGCCCCGGGCCGGCCGAGGTCCGGCTTGTTCTCGATAGCGACGAGGTCGGCGAACCAGTCGTCCGGGTAGCGGGCGCGCTGCCGGTAGCGGACGGTCCCGCCGGTCCGGATGCGTTCGAGGAAACCAATCTCGACGGCCCGGTCGAGAATGGTCTCACGACGGTCTGGAGAGAGGTCGACCGCCTCACTCGCCCGAACCGCACGCCCGACGCCGGCGCCACCTTCAACAACGGCGGGCGGAATCGCCGCCGACGTGATCTGCGCGCGCGCCGCGAACTCTGGCCCCGGAGCGACCCCGACAATGTCAACGACGCGCCGGCCCGGGGCAGCGACCCCGCCGCCCAGCTGGCGGGCGACAACCCGGTCGCTTCGCTCCTCGGTGCGGGCACAGAGCGCGAGTTCAAAAGCATACTCGGACCTCACCTCTCAGTCGTCGACGACGACTTCGACCGGCCCGTCGTCGTCGGTCCCTGGCACCCCGCCTTGGGCCGAGCGCTCCTGCCAGAGCATCGCACCGGCGACGAGGAGAACGACCCACGAGCGCCACGACGCAAGGTTGAGGGTGTAGCCGATGCCGAACGGCTTTGCCACCAGCATCCCCTCGCCAGGCTTCCAGTATGACGAGAGCATCCGACCGAGGCTCGGGCGCTTGAAATTGTACGGGACGCCGAACACCGATCCAGACTCGGGTCTATCCACCATACACGTACACTATAGCGGCGCGATACAAGATCGTTTGGGTGTCAGCGGTAGCGACCGCGCGCTTCTATTGACGCCAGGCGGTCGAGCACCGACTCGTCGCCGACCGACCGGTAGCCCGTGATCGCCGCTTCCCGGACCTCTTGGGCCTCCCCCTCGCCGGCCATGCCGGCGACACTCCCGGCGAAGACGTGAAGATCCATCGCGTGATCCTCGATGTGGCCCGAGTGCCCGCCGAGACCGAAGTCGACCAGCCACAGGCGCTCGCCCGCCGTGTCGACCCGCACGTTCCGTGTCGTCGGGTCACCGTGGAATAGGCCCTCGCCGTGGAGCGCCGCAAGGCACTCGCCGACCTGTTGGGCCCGGTCGGTCGTGAGCGCGTCCGCCAGGTCTCGGTCCCCGACGCGTTCGAAGACGATTTTGGCCTCCGCGGTGTCGACATCGCGGACGAGCGGCGTCGGAACGCCCGTTCGCCGAGCCTCGCTCGTCAGGCGCACCTCGGCGCGGGTGCGCTCGCGGCGCAGTCGCTCATCGAGCGCCGGGTGACGGTAGGATTTTGCGACCCGTGTCTTCACGACGCGGTCGCCGTCGAACTCGACCGTTGCCTCGGCGCCGCGTGTGGGGACGTCTGTGTCGGGCGTGGCCGCTCGTTCTCCGTCCGACGGCTCCCACCACCGCACAGGCACCTGCTCGGGTCGGAAGTTCGCGTCGACCGCCGACTCCTCGATCGCCACCGTCTCGCCCGTCGTGGCCATCTTCGCGCCGAGAACGGCGATCATCCCCGCATTATCCCGGAGGACCCGGGGGCTGGGCGCGAAGACCTCGGCGCCGCGCTCGGTACACATGGTCGCCAGCATTTCCTGCAGACGCTCGTTCTGCCCGACGCCGCCACCGAGGACGAGTTCATCACGTTCTGTGAGCGCGAGGGCGCGCTCTGCCACCTCTGTCAACTGCGCGAAGACGGTCTCCTGGAGGCCGCGACAAACGTCCGAAACGGCCTCGCCACTGTCGACCGCGTCCTGTGCCGCCGAGGAAACGCCTGCGAATGAGAAGTCCATCCCCTTGACGACGTATGGGAGGTCAAGATAGTCGCCCTCGTGGGCGCGGGCCTCGACTTTGGGGCCGCCAGGGTGGTCCCAGCCGAGGTGACGCGCGAACTTGTCGACCGCGTTGCCGACGCCAACGTCCATCGTCTCGCCCAGCACCCGATACCGGCCGTCACGGTAGCCCAGCAGGTGGGCGTTCGCGCCCGAGGCGTTGAGACAGACGGGGTCGGCGAAGCCCGAGCGGTGGCGACCGATCTCCGCGTGGGCGATCATGTGGTTGACGCCGACCAGTGGCACCGTCCACGACCCGGCGAGCGCTCGTGCCGCGGTGCCGACAATTCGGAGGCAGGGGCCGAGACCGGGGCCACGGGAGAACGCGACCGCGTCGAGCGATTCGCTGGTCTCCTCAAGGACGTCCTCGACGACTGTCGGAATCGCCTCACTCATGTGTTCTGACGCTTCACGTGGGTGGATCCCGCCGCTCGCGGGCTGGTAGGCGTCGGTCCGGATACGTGTCTCACCCGTCGTGGTGTCGTGGACGGCAGCACTGGCCGCCCACGCGGTGCCTTCGATGCCGAGAACGCGCACCCCTCAGGCGTCGGCTTCGTCGGCCTCGCCGTCGTCGGCCTCGATTTTGTTGCGCTCCAGCATATGGGCCTGCTCGACGTCGCGGGCGTCGGTCGGGCTGTCGTACACCTTCGCGATGCCGATGGTCCGGCGCATCCCATATTTCGTGTTGAGTTCACGGAGCACGACCTCGGCGGAATCCCTGTTCAGCATCGCAGCGAGCGAGTCCCGCACGGAAAGCCTCGATGGTGTGGCGTCCTCGTGGGTGAGTTTGAAGCGAACGTCTGTCCGATGGAGCATGGGGTTCTCTTCCTCACTGATGATCTCGATATCCATATTGCGTCTATTTTCCGGTGAAACGGCCAAAAGGATTTGCATTTAGCCGTCGAGGAGCGCAAGCGCACCTGTGACGTCGCCGTCCATCTGCCCGAGGAGGTGTCGGACGCGTCCCTGGCTCTCGGCGCAGTCGGCGAGCACCATCCCCTCGCCGGGCTGACCGTAGACGACGTTACCGCTCTCGGGACAGAGGTAGAGCGCTGCGAGCGCTGCAAGGTCCTCCTCACCCTCGACAGCGATGGTCGTGGAGTCAGGCTCCTCGACGGCATCCCGAAGCGCCACGAGGAGATCACGCGAGAGTGTTGCGGGGGGGTTCTCGACAGTTACGTCGGGCGGCGGGGTCGACGCGCGGATCTCGTCGGGCGCCGTCTCGCGTTCGGTCCGGCCGTCGACGACCGCTACTCGGGGCTCGCGGCCCGCCGACTGGAGGTGGTAGGTGACAACGTCGCCGACGGCGACGATGGGGTCGCCGGCGTCGGCTAGGAGGTTTTCGGTGTCGGTGTAGATGGGCCCGAACGGCTCTTTGAACGCCTTGCGGAGAGCGGGCGGGAGCGAGAGCACCTCAGCGGACCTTCAGCGCGTAGCCACCGGTGTCGTTGACGTTCATCTCTTCGGCCACCTCGGACTGCTCCGGGTGGGTGATGATGACGTAGCCCGCCCAGTCCTCCGTGAGCCGCGAGGATCCACACTGCTCGCAGGTCTGACGGTCCGGGTCGTTGATGCGATGACACTCCCGGCAGGCTAAGCGGTCCTCGGCCATCTACGACTCCTCCGCAATCGGCGCGTCCCCGTCTCGCTTCTCGCGGAGCCAGCCGTGTTTGCCGAGGCCGGACTGTTTCGCCGTCAGTCCAATCTTCGAATCCCGGGGGTTGCGCTCGTCGACACTCTTCGTCACCACCCGGACCCGGACGGCGTCGTCGACGCCGAGGCTGGCGTCCGACTCTGTCGAGGCGAGTTGCTGATTCTCGGCATCGTAGGCGAGATACTCGTCAGATATCTGCGAGACGTGGAGCAGGCCGTCGACGGGACCGAGTCCGACGAACGCGCCGAACTCCACCACCTCGACGACGGTGCCGTCGACGACCTCCTGCATCTGCGGGTCGAAGGTGACAGCGTCGAACTCCGCCTCGTAGTACACCCCTGGCCGGGAGGGGAGGACCGTGCCATCCCCGATATCGTGTACTTCAGAGATGGAGACCACGCTCCCAACCGTCTCGTCCATCCGTCCTTCCAGCTTGTCCTGGAGCAGGCGTTTGACCCGCTCTGGCGACACGTCGGCGAGGTGCCTGGGCGGCACCTCGACCGTGTCCTTGAGTCGAACTCGTTTGTACATATTAGCTTACCTCAGCGAGCGTGTTTTGACCCCGGACCCCGACAACTCGAACGTCTCTGTCGCGCAGTCGGTCTCGGAGCGGGCGGTCGTTCGTTACGACGAGCGCGTCGTGTTTGACGGCGAGTGCGAGCACCGCGTCGTCGGCGTACGGTTCCTCGGTCTCGACGACTCGACACCGGTTGACGAGGTCGCGACCGACCCGCGCCGCGCGCGCCGCGGCGTCGCCGCCATCGGTCAGTCGGTCGAGTTCGGCGACGACCGCTCGCGGGACGAGCAGGTTGAGCGCCGCGGGCGGGCGTCCAGTGAGCCGCTCTAGCTCGTCGAACACCCGGACGTCGACCTCGACCGGCATCATCAGGGCGTTCGTATCGAGCACGACCGTTTCTGCCTCCTGTGCCGTTCGGGGGCCGGTCACTTCAACGTCCCGATGCCGATGAGCCGCCAGCGCGTACCGACGCGACGGTTGATCGCGATTTTCGACCCCGCTTTGGCACAGACGGGTCGCTTCAGCGCCACCTCGGCCTCGTCGCCGCGCGCGCTCGTCACCGACCCCACCGTCGTCGCGGTGCCGACAGTGAGCATCAGCGGCTCGCCCGTCGTTATCGACTCGATCTCTTCCTCCTCCTCGCCGACGACGCGGTCGAGCAGTTCGACGTCCATCTCGAACTCTTCGCGGGTCGGCGGCAGGGTTCCCGGCGCTCCGGCGACCTGACCGCCAAGCGCGTCGCCTTTTGCGATCGATGGATCGAGGCCTGTGCCGACGCCGAGCAGTCCGCCTGGGCGCGCGACCTCAACCCCTTGACCGCCGGCCTGGAGCGACCGGACGGTTGTCTCGATCGGTTCGTAGCTCGTCTCGCCACCGGACTCGACCTCGCGTCCCGGCCGGAGTTCGAAGCCGTCGTCCGGCTCTAACTTCCCCTGGACGAGGCTGCCGCCGACGACACCGCCGCGCAGGTCCGCGCTCTCGGTGCCCGGACGGTTGATGTCGAAGCTCCGTGCGACGAACATCCGGGCGTCAACCGTCTCGTCGCGGTCGGGCGTCGGAATCTCCTCCTCAATGGCCTGGATGAGAACGTCAACGTTCACCTCCTGTCCGGCGCTCACGGGGACTATCGGTGCGTCCTCGGCGACGGTGCCGGCGACGAACTTCGTGATCTGCTCGTAGTTCTCGCGGGCCTGTTCGCGGTCGACGAGGTCGACCTTGTTCTGGGCGACCACGATGTTCTCGACGCCGATGATGTCGAGCGCCATCAGGTGTTCCTCGGTCTGGGCCTGTGGAACCTCCTCTGTGGCGCTGATTACCAGTACCGCACCGTCCATGATCGCCGCGCCGGAGAGCATCGTTGCCATCAGCGTCTCGTGGCCCGGCGCGTCGACGAACGAGACTGTCCGGAGTGGGTCGCTCTTCGACCCGTCAGGGCACTCCTCATCGACAGTGAACCGCTCAGGCGCGTCACGGTCCGAGCACTCCCGGAACGTCGCGTCCGCGTAACCCAGGCGGATCGAGATACCGCGTTTCATCTCCTCGGAGTGCTGATCGGTCCACGACCCCGAAAGCGCCTGGACCAGTGTCGTCTTCCCGTGGTCCACGTGGCCGACAAGTCCGATGTTCACCTCCGGTTGTCGCGTGTCCGTCATATCGAGAGTAATCTCGCCAGCAATTCACCTTCTCGCAGTCATAAGCCTGCCGTTGTTCTGTCGCCCGGCGGTCCGAGCGACCTTTGCCCCCGCCCTCCGGAGGCCTTCTCGTGCTCCGTTACGTCACCACGAATCCAGGGAAGGTCCTGGAGGCCCGCGCCCGTCTGCCGGCGGTCGAACAGCTGGACTTCGACTATCCGGAGATACAGAGCCCCGACCTCGGTCCTATTGCGGCTGCGGGCGCCCGCGCTGCCTACCGTCACGTCAATGCCCCCGTTCTCGTCGACGACGCCGGTCTATTCGTCGCCGGCTTCGATGGCTTCCCCGGCCCGTACTCATCGTTCGTGGAGACGACGGTGGGTGTCGAGGCCGTCAGTCGCCTCTGCGCGCGCGAACTCGACGAGATGGACGCCTCGTTTCGGTGCGTGCTGGGTTACTGTGACGGCACCGATCTTGACGCGCCACACGGCGAGAGCGGTGAGAACGACACACACGCGCCCCGCGTCGACGACGATGACGGCAACTCTCTCCCTGTCGTTCTGTTCGAGGGTGTTGTCGACGGCCAAATCGTCTCCCCGCGTGGGTCGGGGGGGTTCGGCTACGACCCTATTTTCGAGGTGGCGGGCGCGACGTACGCGGAGATGTCGCCCGGAGACAAAAACGACCACTCGCACCGTGGCCAGGCGCTTGACGCCTTCGCGGACTGGCACGATGGACGCTCGTGACCTCCTCATCGCCGTAGACGGCGAGGCTTCCCGTCCCGCACGTCCGATAAGATAGGATAGGATAGGACAGGATAGGATAGGATAGGATAGGTTAACTGCCGGTCTCCGAGATGGCCATCGGACCGGTCGCTCAATATCGTTCGCGCGACCGGGTAACCGGTCGACCTGCTCGCCACCGCTGTCGACGCGCCGCCGGTCCACCCGCGCCGTCGACGTGTCGACTGTCGCTTCGCTCACCTCCGGCGATTCGTGGACGGCCTAATCAGGCCCGCGGGTCGCGGTCCGGGCCCTCGTAGGCGCCGCCTACGGCGTGTTCGTAGAGTCCCTCGGCGTCGAACAGCGCCGCGAATGCCGCCGGTTCACGGACGCTCGTCTCCACGCGCGTTCTCAGCGCGGTCCCTCCGGCCGCCGACGTGATCCGGTCGTCTGTGCTGATGACGTGCATTGCGCCGCCACGATAGGCCGACCCGAGCGTCGGGTCGTCGTCGGGTGGGTGGACGACTTGCTCGCGCCACGCCTCGACGCGCGTCCGCCAGTCCGCAGCGAGGTCAGGGTCCGCGTCGGCGGCGAGGTTCGCGACCGCGATCCCCGCCGTGTCGAGGAGTGGGTCACTCGCCACAAGGGTCGTCCAAGAGTGTGCGCGAAGCGGGTTGAGCGCTGCACGCGCTGGGCCACCGAGAAAGAGGTCGGCGACGAGTACTGCCGGCGCGACGGCGACACGGGTCGCGGCGGGCTCCTGGGGCGTGTCGACAGTCTCGCCCCCATCGTTACCGTCGTCTGTCGCTCCCCGTTTCGTGCTGGCCGCGACTGCCGCCTCGTCGGCCCCGACCGCGGCTGCGCGCTCGAACAGGTCCGCCCACGTCGACACGTCGTCACTCACATCTGCCGGTCGCCGCCCGCGGTCCTGTGTCTTTCCCCCGTCGTAGGCCTCAGAGCCCGGCGACCAGCCCGTTGAGTCGCTCGCGGGCATCCCCGTCCGGCGGGCGGTGTGGCCGACGCCCGTGACCTGCGGGCGCCCCCCGTTCGCCCATCGCGTACTTCAGGCCGGGGACGGAGTATTCGGCGGTGATCGCGCGGTTGAGTTCGACGAGGTCGGCGTTCAGGGCGTGAGCCCCCTCTGTGTCGCCGGAGCGGTGGCGTTCGTACACCTCGCTCGCCGCCGCCGGCGCAACGTTCGAAAGCGCCAACACCCCGCCGTCGGCTCCAGCGTCCATGGCGTGTGCGAGGATGCTCCCGCTCCCGATCAAGAGATCGAAGTCGGCGGTGGCGGTGGCCCGGCGGGTAAGCGTGAACCGCTCCATATTGCCGCTCGAATCTTTCATACCGGCGACGTTCGGGTGGTCTGCGAGCCGACCGACTGTCTCCGGCGCGAGCGCGACGTCGGTGTAGGCCGGGACGCTGTAGAGATAGATCGGAACCGGCGCGTCGTCGGCGAGGTCGCGGTAGTAGGCCTCGAGGGTCTCTTGATCGTGTTCATAGTAGAAGGGCGTAACAACGAGGGCGGCCTCCGCGCCGGCGTCGGCGGCCGCTTCCGTCGCGGCGAGCGTCTCGCGGAATCCGGGCGAGCCCGTGCCCGCGAGAACAGGCACGCTCGCGGCGTCGCAGACGACTTCGTTCACTCGCGTCCGCTCCCCAGCTGTCATCAGTTCGGCCTCGCTGTTCGACCCACAAGGGACGAGGAAGTCGACACCGCGGTCCTCGACCCACCCCACCAGCTGCTTAAGTGCCGCTTCGTCCACATCCCCGTCCGCGTCGAACGGTGTCACCAGCGGCGGTCCAGTTCCGTCCATTGCTCGCCGCTTGGCCGCCGGATACAAGACCGTTCGCCTCGAGACACACCCCTGAGAGCGGGTCGTGCGCCCGTCTGACGCGAAGTTAAGTCCGTACCGTCGATCGAATCTGGTGGGCGCGCTTTATCTCTTCAGCTCCTATCCTCCCCTCGGCGCGCCCGAACTTTTTGACCCTTGACGAACCGTGAGAGCAATATATGCTGCGTCGTGAATCACCAGACCGATATACGATGGCAAAGAACCGCCGGTTCAATATGGACCTGCCCGAGATGAACGACCCCGAGGGGGTCCTCACCTACCTGATCGTCATCGTGCTCGTAGCCGGACTCGTCTTCCTCGTGCTGTTCGCAAGCGGAATCTGGACAGCCTGAGGGTCTCGCCACCGACGGGCCGTCGACCGCCACGATATTCTGACTCTTTTGATAACTACTCTGTGGAGTATATACTATTTTCAAGCGTCGTGAACTACTCCACCCTACCGCTCGCCTTTCGGCTCGCGCTTGAGGGTGGGGCTTCCCGTTTCCACGACGCGCTTTGCAGACACCGAGGTGTCCACAGGAAGCGCAGTCTCCA
>CAKZPG010000112.1 GCA_937138675.1 uncultured archaeon
CCCGTCGAGCCAATAGGAGTGGGACACTCCGAATCTACGCCTGTGGAGACTGCGTTCCCTGTGGCGGACGAGACTTCGCAGTCACCCCCGGTAAAAAAGTGCGTCAGAGAAGCAGGAAGCCCCACCCTCGGCGAGGCCGTCAGGCCGAGCAGGGTGGGGTAGTTCACCGGCAGCGACATTCTGTTCGAGATGTTCGACCGACGAGGTACCCGGGATCGGCAGAACGACCGGCGAGCGGTGGAGAAGCCACGAGAGCGCGACCTGCTCCGGGGTCGCGTCGTGGGCAGCGGCGACCTCGTCGAGGCCCGCGACGTCGAGACGGCCCGCACCGACTGGGAACCACGGGATGATGGCAGCAACGGCGGCAGGCCACAAATGCTCGCTGGTCGGCTCAGCGCTCCCCGGCGAGTACCTTCGCGGCGACCAGCACGGGGTCCCAGACAGGCGAGAACGGCGGGGCGTACGCGAGGTCCGCCCGCTCCAGTTCGTCGACGGTCATCCCGGCCTCAAGCGCCGTCGCAACCGTGTCGATACGGACCGCCGCGCGATCCGTGCCGGCGATCGAACCACCGAGGAGCCGGCCAGTCCCCTGATCGGCGGTGAGGGTGACCGTCGTTTCGGCCGCGCCCGGATAGTAGCCCGAGCGCGACCCTGCCGTGATTGTCGTGCTGACCGGCTCGAAGCCGGCCGCGCGCGCCGCCTCGTCGTCGACGAGCCCTGACCGCGCGGCTTCAGCGTCGAACGCCTTTACGGCCGCCGTACCCGCGACACCGCCCGTCTGTGTCGGCGTCCCCGCGACCGTCGCCCCTACCGCACGGCCCGCACGATTCGCCGTGAGGCCGAGAGGTACCCACGCCTGTTCACCGGTGACGACGTGACGCGCCTCGGCGCAGTCGCCCGCCGCGTAGACCCGGTCCCTGCTCGTCCGGCCGTACCGGTCGACGGCTATCGCGCCCGACCCGCCGCAGTCGACCTCAGCGTCTGCGACCGGGGCGACCGCCGGGGCGATGCCCACGCCGACGAGCACCGCATCGACAGGTAGAGGCGAGGGATCGTCGGGGTGGCCGTCGTGGGCGACTGCCGACACCCGACCGTCTGCCGTCAGCAACTCGGTGACCTCGCCGCCGACGTGGAGGTGGACGCCCGCGGCCTCAAGATGATCCGCAACGACGTCGGCAGCGGCCTCGCCGAACGGCACGAGCAGGCGGTCGGGCCGCTGGAACAGATGGACGTCGACTCCGCGGGCGGTGAACGCCTCTGCCATCTCGACGCCGACGTAGCCCCCACCAACGACGGCGACAGAGTCGGGAACGGGGTGGTTGGCGTAGCGCTCGACCCGCGTGCGGTCCACGGCATCTGGGAGGTCGCCGTCCTCCAACGGGTCGTTGGGGGGTGTCACCAGCGCGCGGAGCGCCGCAGCGTCGTCCATCCCGTGGAGCGTGAACGCGCCAGCGGGCGAGAGGTCGAACCCGCCCGTGACGGCCCTCGCGCCCGTCGCCACAAGGAGGTCGGAGAACGGCTGGTCGAACTCACCGTCGGGGCCGGCGACCCGCACGACGTCGCGGTCGGGGTGGAGCGCTATCACCTCGTGATCTCGCCGGAGGTCAATCCCTCGCCCCTCGACGTCGTCGGGCGAGAGCGTTGTCATATCGAGCAACGACTCCACCTCGCCTTTGACGTAGTACGGCGTCCCACAGTGGGCGTATGAGACCCACGCCCCACGTTCGAAGACGACAACGTCGCGGTCGTCGGCCCGGTCACGGAGGAACTTGCTCGCGGCGGAGAGTCCAGCAGCGTCACCGCCGACAACGACGAAAGGGTCGGTCACGAATACTGTAAGGGGGCACCGAAGGTAAGTCTGGGGCCGGTCAGATGCTGGCGCCGCGGGTTCGTTACGCTGTGTCGAGACGTGTGCGCAGGTCGTCGGCGTCGACCCGAATCTCGAAGGCCGCCTTACCGTCGACGGCGACGACTGGTACGCGGTCGCCGTACGTCGCCCGGAGGTCAGGGTCCGCGTCGACGTCCACCGTCTCCACGGTCACGTCCTCGCGGTCGCCCGCGACTGAGTCGACCGTCTCGCGAGCGCGCTCACAGAGGTGACAGTTTGCGCGTGAGTAGACGACGATGCGGTGGGCTGAGTCGCTCACGGCGGCTGTGGACGGGCGAGTGACCTGAGGCTGGCGGTCAGACCTCGACGGTCTGGCCTACCTCGGGGGCACCGGCGTCGTAGCCGTCCGCGCGGAGTTCCGCGGCGAACGCCTCACAGCGGTCGCCGTGGTTCACCAGCACCCGCGCGCCGCGATAGGCAGAGAGAAAGGTGAGCAGTCCCTCACGGTCGGCGTGCGCGGAGAAGTCAAACGCCTCGACGCGGGCGCTGACCGGCAGGACGCGGCCGTCGAACTCGGCGCGGCCCCGGTCGAGAAGTTCCCGACCGGGTGTTCCCTCCACCTGGTAGCCGGTCATCGCGACGAAGTTCGTCGGTGACTCTCGTATCGCGGGCACGTACGTCATCGCGGGACCACCAGAGAGCATCCCGCTCGTAGTGACTATCACGGTGTTCTGGTCCGCGATCCGCTCGCGCTGGCCCGGGTTCGTGACAAACCGTGCGTGTGCCGCCGCCTCGCGGAGGGCGTCGGCATCCCGCAGGAACTCGGGGCGGTCAAGGAACTGCCGTGTCACCCGCGCGCCCATCCCGTCGACGTAGCAGTCGACGTCGTGGGCCGCACAGATCAACAGCACCTCCTGCGTGCGCCCGACGGCGAACGCAGGGACGACGACGGTACCGCCGTTCCACACCGTCTCGCGCAGGGCGTCGGCAAACCGCGTCTCCACATCGCTCCGGGGGTCGTGGCTCACGTCCGAGTAGGTCGACTCGCAGACGACGACGTCGGCGTCGGGGCGAGCGGTCGTGCCCGAGAGCAGGCGCTGGTCGTCGGTGTGGAAGTCGCCGGTGTAGAGTAGCCGAGTGCGGCCGTCGTCCACGACAACGTGCGCGCTTCCGGGGATGTGTCCCGCGTCGCGGAAGGTCACCTCGTAGCCCGAAATCGGCTCGAACGACTCGTCATAGCTGTGTGTGTGTGACACCTCTCCTAACCGTCGCAGTTCGGCCTCGGTGAACGGGCAGTCGTATGTGCCGCCGCGGAGCTTCAGGGTGTCACGGGCGAGAACGCGCGCGAGATCACGAGTTGGTGGTGTCCAGTGGATCGGGGGGCGTGCCTCACCAGCGAGAAGGGCGGGGACGAGGCCGGCGT
Organism: uncultured archaeon; assembly: GCA_937138675.1. Lineage (GTDB taxonomy): Archaea > Halobacteriota > Halobacteria > Halobacteriales > Haloferacaceae > A07HB70. Next base: position 3,252 of record CAKZPG010000112.1, read on the forward strand.
GGTCGAGGTGGCCGTGCGAGACGACGACCGCCTCTGGCGCCGGCGCGTCGAGAGGGTAGCGCGGCGGGTCGCCCGCTAGCATTCCGTAATCGAGAAGGAGGCGGTCGTCGACGAGCACCGCAGACCGCCCGACCTCGCGACCACTACCGAGAAACCGGAGCTTCACACCCGCTCTCGGGAACGGAACGGCTTGTCGGCGTCGATCACGCAGCCTGCCGGGACTCCGCGAACGTCACCGTCCGCTGGTTCGACTGGATCGTCGTCTGGATTGTGATCCACCCGTCCGCGCCCTGGACCGCGGCGGCCTCCATGAGTGAGAGTTCGACCCGCGTCACCGTCGCGTGCGAGGCGCCCGCTGGGAGTCGACCGACGTCCTCAGTGCCCGTCCAGATTAGGTTGCCGCTCGTCCCCTGCCCGGCGAAGAGACGGACGTAGACAGTGACACCAGCCGCGCCGGCGCTCCCCTCATTCGTCACGGTGGAGGTCACGTCCCGGCAGGTCTGGCCGCAGCGCTTGACACTCTCGACTCTGGTGACGAACTCGGAGCGTGGCTCTGTGGGTGCCGTCCCGACAGTCGCCGTCGTGGTGGAGTCGGCGACGCTCGCGCCGCTGTTCGGCGTGGCCGTCGCAGTGGGGACCTCGGATAGCTCGTCCCCGGAGTCCGCCAACAGCGCGGGGCTGACGACGAACACCGTGGCACCGCCGGCGGCAACGAGGATAGCGAAAAGAACGGCGGCGAGTCGTGTCACGCTCCCCCATCCTCAGCGCATCGGTCGGTGAGTGACATGCCTCTGAATTGGCGAGGGTGGGTAATGAACTTGGGCTGCCGTGAACCCGGAACAAAGCCGGATCAAGCCGGATGAACGGCGTCGAGACGTTGCGTTCGTCCGGCGAAGGTGATGCCATGTACGACGAGATACTCGCTGCGACGGCCGGTGATGGCGCCTCAACCGACGCGGTCGCGCACGTACTTGACCTCGCGGCCCACCACGACGCACGCCACTATGCCCTTCACATCGTCGACAGCGACGTCTACCAGGCTTGCAGCGGCGACGAGTTCGTCGACGACCACGAGGGGCCGGAACACGGCTTGGAGGAGTGGGGCCACGAAGCACTCGAGAGTATCGGAGAGGCGGGCGCGGACCGCAACGTCGATGTGGTGCGTGCGCTCGAACACGGCGTTCCAGAGGGGTGCATCCTCGCGTCCGCGGCCGACCACGACATTGACCTCGTTGTCGTGGGCACGCGCCGGTGGCCCGACGAGTACAGAAATCTCCTCGGCAGCACGACGGAACGGGTGACGCGGCTGGCAGACTGTCCGGTGTTGGTCGTGAAAACGGTCGCCTGACTCAGGTCCGGAGCCACTCCTCGGCCCAGCGCTCGACGGCGTCGAACACTGGCGCGAGCGACGTACCTTTCGCCGTCAGCGAGTAGTATGTCGCTACGGGCGCGTCCTCCTCGACACGGCGAGTGACGTAGCCCGTCTCTTGGAGGTCGTCGAGAACCCGTGAGAGCGTCCGCGCGGAGGCCTCGGTCGACCGCTTCAGCTCATTGAATCGCTTCTCGCCCTCCTGCAGATCGTGGAGGACGACGAGGCGCCACTGCGATCCGATCTCGTTGAGCGAGTCGATTACGGCACACGTCTCCGCGCTATGCGGAGTCTGTGCGGGGTCGTCAATTGACACAGCGTGAGTTCGACCGCCGGACACATACCGGTTCGGTTTCGAACCGGCTGGTACGGCGGCATCGAGAGCGGCGACGGCAATTCAACCCGGTGACAGCAATGTTACCCGATAACACGTCTGTCCGCGAGCGGTTAAGTGGTCTTCGACCCTACATCTGATACGATGGCTACAGCAGAAATCGGGCTTCTTGGACGGGTACTGTTCGGGGCCGTACTGGCGTTTACCGGTCTCAATCACTTCCAGAGCGTCGACAGTATGACCGGCTATGCGGAGGCAAAGGGACTTCCGCTCCCACGGTTCGGCGTCGTCGGATCTGGCGTCCTTCTTGTAGCCGGCGGTGTCGGGGTCTCGGCGGGAGTCGCCCCGGTGCTGTCGGCGGGGGCGCTCGCGACGTTTCTCCTCGTCTCCGCGATTATCTTCCACGACTTCTGGGCGGTTCCGGAAGACCAGAAACAAGACGAAATGACCCACTTTATCAAAAACATCTCGATGGCGGGCGGCGCGCTGGGACTGCTGGCCGCAGGCCCGGCCGTCTGGTCGTACGGCGTCGGGATCGGGGTGTTCTGATGAGCGAGCCCCCCGTCGACGCGACGCAGCCGCCGGAGTCTCTCGTTTCGGGCCACGACCACGTTACGCTGATCGGCTCGAATGAGGCCGACACCGTGGCGTTCTACCGCGACGTCCTCGGGCTGTCACTGGTGTTGCGCCAGCCGAATCTTGACCGGCCCAGCGTGACCCACCTCTTCTTCGACGCAGGTGACGGCCGTCTGGTCACCTTCTTCGTCGACGAGGACCGCGACTCCAGCGAGGAGGCGCAGGACCCGGGCGTGGGCGCGGTTCATCATATCGCCTTCGAGATCGAGGCCGCAGAGATCCCCGAGATCCGTGACCGCCTGCGCGAAGCGGGCCACGGGTTCAGCGAGTTCGACCGTGGCGCCTTCCACGCGCTCTACACCCGTGACCACAACGGCCTGACGGTGGAACTTGCCGCGCCCGTGTACGAGATTCCCGACGACCACCGAGGCGAGGTGCTAGCGCGAGCCCACGCGCTCCGCGTCGAGGAAGGCGCGAGCCACGTTGAGCGAGAACACGTCGAACAGGCACTCTCCGGGCTCGACCTACCCGTTGTCGAGACGGGGGCGCCAAGGGCGGCAAGCGGCACCGGCGGGCTGTAGGACGGAGTGGGCAGGGGCGGACCCGCGCGCTCGCAGACCGTCGCAGGGTCGGGCGACGCTCTGTGGTGCTGGCCTCAGAGTCCTAAGGGGGTTCGGCACCGTCACACTGTCCTCACCCGTGTCTGACACAAGAGGCGTGCGTCACTCCTGTGGAACGACGCCGCCCACTGGGCGCGTCTGCGGGTCGTCGGCTCGCTCGCGGCGCCGTCGACCCGAATGGCACAGGCCCTGTTTCCGCTGCAGTTGGTGTACTCGGTGGCGCTGCTGTACGGCACACGCTCGGTGGCGATGGGTACGCCCTGAAGAAGCGCCAGCCTCCCACGCTCGACCATCGGTACCGGGACGGTTGTTAGCGCGGGCGTGTCAAAAAACAGCAGGCAGAGCAACAGCGGTGAGAAACCGTTATGGCCCGTCCGGGTACGCAGTTAGCGTGGCGAATCCTATCGTGAGCGCGAGACGGACGGGCAGGCTGCTCGTCTCTGGTGGTCGAGGCGCGCCACTCGCGGCCGTCGCCGTGGGGTGGTTTCTCGCGCTCGGCGCGCGCTTCGTCGTCCCGTCGGTACTCCCGACGGTCCGGGCCGACCTCGGGTTCGACAACGCAACCGCTGGCCTCCTGCTAACGGGACTCTGGGGGTCGTACGCGGTCATGCAGTTCCCGAGCGGCCTACTCACCGACCGGGTCGGCGAGCGACATATCCTCGTCGCCGCGACGGTGCTTGGCGGCGTCGCTGTGGCCGCCCTCGGGACGACCGCGGGGTTGACGACGTTCGCGGTCGGTATCATCCTCTATGGTCTCGGAACGGGGCTCTACGCGACACCACGGGTGATGGTCGTCTCCCGGCTCTACCCGGACCAGAGCGACACCGCCCTCGGCGTCGTCTTCGCGGCCGGGAATGTCGGGAACACCGTCCTTCCGGCCGCGGCGGGCGTCGTCGCGACGACGGTCGGGTGGCGGGTCAGCTTTCTCGCTCTCGCGCCGGTCTTCTTCCTCGTCGCCGGCGTCCTCGCAGTCGCGGTCCCGAGCGATGGCGAGACCGACCGCAACGCCGGAAGTGCCCGCGACGGGATTCGCGAACTCCGGCGCCCGCCAGTGCTGGTAGTTACTATCGCGCTGATCCTGTTCGCGTTCGGCTACCAGGGGCTGGTCGGTTTTCTCACGACGTATCTCGTTGAGGCGAAGGCCGCGAGCCCGGAGACAGCCTCCCTCGCCTTTGGCGGCTTCTTCGCCGTTGGACTGCTCTCACAGGTCGTCTCGGGCGGGGTCGCAGCCACCTACGGCCGGCGGACGCTTCTCGTCGGGACGGTGGCGTTCGCCGTTGTCGGCATCGTCGTTCTCACGATGCTTCCGCCGACGGCGGCGCTGGTTCTCACCCCCGTTTTGGGCATTCAGCTCGGCGTCTGGCCGGTTCTCAACGCCTACGCCTACGAAGCGCTCTCCGCTGGTGCGCGCGGTGGCGGGTTCGGATTTCTCCGGACGGTCTATCTCCTTCTTGGGTCGATCGGCCCCGTCGTCGTTGGGACACTGTTCGACACTGGACTGTCGAGCGCGGGCGTTGGGCTGTGTGCGGCGACGTTCGCCGTCGTCATCCTCGTCTGTGCACGGCTGCCCGTTCTCGACTAGTACGTGATACGGATGTCGGCCGCCTCACTCGATCGGTTGCCGGTGTAGACGGCGACCCGCTCTATCGCGTTGATGAACGTCGCCGCCTCCGGTGGGAGTTCCTCCACGAGTGCAGAGAGGTCGTTCTCAACGGTGTCAAGTGTCGTCTCGGCGTCGCTCGCTGTTGAAGAGGCTTCGTCGCCGTTTCTCTCGGTGACAGCAGTCCGCGCCTCGATCAGGCGATTCACGCCGTCGATGAGCGAGCGCAGGGGCCGCGTCGCGTCGTCGAGGGCGACGACGGCAGCGTCGAACTGCGCCAGCTTTCGTCGCCGGGCGTCGTCGGCGACGGCGCTCGTCGCCTCCACGTCTGCGTCGGCGGACTCGCTCCGGACGAGCGAAGCCGCCCGCTCCACCTCTCGCCGGTGGGCGCCCAGTTTGTCTACCAGCGCACGGGCCCGTGCCACGTCACCGTCCCGGAGCGCCACGGTGACCGACGTGAGAGCGTCATAGCCCGCTGCCATCGCCGCCTGCCCCGCCGTCGTCTGGGAGAGAAAAGCAACGACGCCCGAGAGCGCCTGGGCGCGTTCGGACTGGTCGTCCGTCGACGCACGCGCTTTGGCCTCCTCGACGGCGCTCGAGGCCCGTACGAGTTCGACGTACACCTCCCGCGCGACGAACTGCTCGTCGTCTGCGGCCACGTCCACGAGCGACTCGCCGCCCGTGAAGGCGCTCACGGCCTCGACAAGTTGGTTCTCCGCGACCCGGAGCCGTTGTGACGCGGTCCGCTCGTCGGCGGCCGGGTCCGGTTCGGGCGTCGACACCGGATCGGGTGTCGGGGTCGCCGTGTCGGTCGTCGGCGTGGGGGTTTCATTTTCCCCCCCGTCCGCGGGGACGGACTGCCCACCTTGTCTGCTAACTTCCACGCCGCCGAGACAGCCCGTGGTCAACGGAGTGAGGAGAGCAAGAAAGCCACGTCTGCGCATAGATTCGACCCAACCTATCAGCGTATAACACTAGCGGTGTGTCTGACGCACGTCAGACTAATTTCGGGTTTTAGACCGTTTATGCGCTGGTTTCGAAGGGTAGTTGACGAACTGGTGGGACAGATAACCCCGATATATCAAGTTTCATCGAAAAAGATTAGACGGGACGAGAGAGAGGGTCGTTCTATGGTACGGCTCGTGCGGGCAGTTGCCCGCGGGATAGACGACATCGCGACGCCCGGGGGCGCACGGGTATTCGTCGCGGTGCTCTCGCTGACGTTAGTTGGACACCTGCTGGTGAACACGTTTCTCGACGGACTGGTGCTGTCGGGGTACGGCCTCACCCTGACGGTGGAGTACGGAGCGACGCTGCCGCTCGGGCCGTCGGCCGCCACGTGGCTGCTTGCCGCAGTTTGGGTCGTCGGGTCGTGGCTGCTCGTCGTCACTTGCCGTGTGTTCGCTGGGGGCGAGCGGTCGCTGACCGTCGACGACCTCACGCGGGACGCACTCCCGGCGACGCTCCGCACTGCGATCGCGACGGGTGTCGGCGGTACGCTCATTCTCGTCGGCTTCGTGTTCGGGGTCGCGCCCGGTATCCTGTTGCTCGCGCATCTTCTCTTTGTCCCCATCTTCGTCGCCGTCGACGGCGACGGACTGGACGGCGCGCTCCTCCGGTCGTGGCGTCTCGCCGCCGCGTGGCGGGTCCGGGTGCTCGCCCTAACGACACTCGTGGTCGCTCTTGTCGTCGTGAGCCTCCTCGCCGTGGGAGTTATTGCCTCGACGGCGCTCGAACTGCTTATCGGGAGTGTGCTGGTCGCGGTACTCAGCCTGGCGCTCGTCGGCGTCGCCGTCGACCTGCGTCGCCAGCACGAGTCGTCCGGCCGCGGGCGCGCCTCGGATCGTCTCCACAGTGCCGGCGTCTAGCGCCGCTCTTCTGTCCCGTAACGCCGCATCGCAAACGGTTCGTAGCCGCCGTAGGCGACATCCAGCGAACCGATCCACCAGTTCCACCTGTCGGCCGGCCCGCCCGAGGGCGCGTCCGCGAGGTCTTCGACGACCGTCTCGATCGTCGGCGCGTGGCCGCGGTCCCGCTTGAGTGCTTCAGAGTCAGCCAGGTCACGAGCCTGCCGGGCGACGACGCGTCGCTCCGCAGGTGTGCCGCCGAACCGCTCCAAGGCCGCAGCCAGCGTGTTGACGTCCACAGTCCAAGAGGGGCCGCGAGCGACAAAACGCTGCGGGCGCTCAATACGTGAGCGGCTGGGAGGAGTAAGCCCCCTTCTGTTCGTCCCGGCATTGCGCTGAGCGACCGTGCCGCGTCCGGACTACCTGTGGCACGGACTTGCACCGGTGAGGGTCGCCGTTCCATCCGTTCCCGGTCGTTGCGCTCGCGGGCTCTTGCCCACTCACTCCGGGCCACGGCGCGGGTGCGCCGCGTCCCGTGCTCTGCGGGTTAACTCCCTTTCCTCGCGGTCAGGTTCGCGCGCGTCATCGGTCGGGCCGGGGGGTCTCGTCTCTGTTCGAGAGCCAGCCGTCTCCGACTCTGGACTTGCGTCCAGTCACCTGTCCGGACGGTGGGGGGACTTTCCTCGTGTCGCCACGGGAGCCGGGCTCTCCCTGCCGCGAACGCGCTACCGGCGGCGAGCGCATAAGCGCCGCGGTCACAGACCACCCGTTCAGACCCGCAGACGAGGGTTCAAGACCCGGCCACTCATAGATGGATTTATGCCCGAAGCCGAGTCGGTGCGGCTATCATTCGAGGACGGGGCGCGTGCGGTCGAACTGGCCCGCGAGTCGGTTGAGGCCTACGTTCTTCATGGACAACGGGAGCAACCGGGAAGCATGCGCGACGCCTTCTACGCTCGAACGGGCGCACTAGTGCGCATCCGCTCAACACGCGGGCGCGGCCGACTTCGAGGCTGTGCCGGGGCCTATCGCGGCTCGGACCAGCTCGGTCACGCAATCGTCGAGGCCGGCATCAAGGCCGCTTCGGACGACTCCTGTGGCTCAGAGATCGAACCCGCAGAGCTATCGAACGTCACAGTCTCTGTCTGTGTCGTCACCGGTTACACGCTCACCGACGACCCGGTCACCGACATCGAACTCGGCACCCACGGCGTCGCCGTCGACGCCGGCGCGAATCACGCGTGGCTCTACCCGACGATCCCCGTTGAGAACGACTGGTCTGCGGGCGAGTACCTCGCGCGGGCCTGCCGCAAGGCCAAACAGTCGCCGTTCGCATGGCGTGACGACGACGGCGTGGTCGTGACGCTGTTCGAGGGGCAGGTGTTCCGCGAGCGCGACGACGGCTCGATAGAGGATCTCGAGTGAACTACCCCACCCTACTTGGCCTGACGACCTCGCTGAGGGTGGGGTTTTCTGGTTCTGTGTCGGAGCTTGCATCCCCCGTGGACACAG
>CAKZPG010000113.1 GCA_937138675.1 uncultured archaeon
CCCGTCTATGCCATCGTCGGCGGTTGAATACTGTTGGTCGGCTTCATCCCCGCCCTGAAGGGCGAGGCTTTCGCCTCGAATTTTCCGTAATTCGGACCCGTCGTGCCTCGAAGTTCGAGCGGGGGAGCAGCGCCGCGGGTATTACACAACTGGTCCGCAGTCGAGCGGGTGGCCCTGCCGGTGGCGGGGAGCGGCCGCCGGCCCTTTCCCCCCTTCCTCGCTGGCAAACGGTGAAGAGGCCGGCCCGCGAACCGGCAGACCGTGTACGGTCATATTCTCATCGCCGTCGACGGCAGCGACGAGGCGTCCCGGGCGGCGCGACACGGGCTCGCCCTCGCGGAGCTGTTCGACGCCACGGTCGACGTCCTCAGCGTCGTCGAGCGTCGGGCGCTCCGCCTCGCGCGCGATGCCGACGAGACCGACCGACTCCGGGAGCGTGGGGACGCGGCGCTCACGACAGCAGCGGCAGCTACGGCCGACCGTGGCCAGTCCGTCGAGCGGGTCCGGTGCGAGGGCCGGCCGGCGACCGAGATAGCCGCGGCCGCGAGCGACCGCGACGCCGACCTCGTCGTTGTCGGGCGACGAGGCGCGACCGGTGTGGGCGACCGCCTGCTCGGGCGTGTCACCGAAGGGCTTCTCGGCCGCTCGCCGGTTCCCGTCCTCGTCGTCCCGGACGCAGTCGGCGCGCCTGCCTACGACCAGGTACTCCTCCCGACGGACGGGAGCACCCGCGCCGAGGCCGCGACACCCCACGCCGCGGCTATCGCAGACCGGGCCGACGGCGCCGTCCACGTACTGAACGTTGTCGATCTTCAGGCCGCGGGCGGCCTGTTCAGCGCAGGTGGTCTTGACCAGGCGTTCGTTGAGCGACTGGAGCGCGAAGGGCGAGCGGCCGTCGAGCACACCACGGCCGGCGTCCACGAGGCCGCGCCGGACCTGCCGGTTGAGGAACAAGTTGTCCGGACGGAGTCGTTTACCGGTGTGGCGGCTGGCCTGCGCGACTACGTCACAGACGAGGGGATTGACCTCGTGGCGATGGGGAGTCACGGGCGCTCAAACCTCACGCGGACGGTACTGGGAAGCGTCGCGTCTGCGACGCTCCGCACGGTTGATGTGCCGGTGCTGGTGGTCGGGCGCGAGCTGTGAGGGTGGAGTACCTCGGGGACAAGCCCCGAGGCACTCGCCTTGCTTATCTGTAGAGATCGAGGTCGGGGATGATCCCCTCTTAGGTCAGCTGCGGCGACGGCCGAGAGAGACACGTACTCCGGCGCGACGAGCGCCGACACGCAGAGAAGGAAGGTGTCCCTGCGGGAGCGCATGCCTCCACGCCTCTGACGAGACCGAAAAGAACCTGATGGTCGCTCGTCCCGGTATCGTCATCCGTATCCCCGCCGCCGCCGAATCTCGGCTGTGGCGACCGACTCTGTTCCGTGGCGCTCGCCGACGTTCAATGTGGTTGTCGCCAGTTCGCTGATGGGGGTGATGGGAGTGTCGCTGATCAGTCCGACGCTCCCGGCGGTGCAGACGGCGCTCTCCCTGACTGACCCGGAGGTGAGCCTCCTGCTGACCGCGTTCTCGCTCCCTGGGATTCTTCTCGCACCGCTGATCGGTATCCTTGCGGACCGGTACGGCCGGCGAGCGGTTCTCGTCCCCTGCCTGCTCGCTTACGGCATCACGGGCGGGAGTATCGTCTTTGTACGGGAGTTCGGCCTCGTCCTCGCGCTCCGGGTAGTCCAGGGAAGCGCGGCCAGTGGCCTCGTCACCCTCGCGGTGACGCTCATCGGCGACACGTTCTCGGGGCCCCGCCGGAACCGACTGATGGGGGTCAACGGCGCCGCCATCTCGGTCGGCACCGCATCCTACCCCCTGATCGGGGGGGCGCTCGCTGAGCTCTCGTGGACCGCGCCGTTCGCGCTCTATCTTCTCGGTGTCCCTGTCGGACTGCTCGCCATCCGGGCCCTCCCGCCTAGCGACCAGGGGGAGGCACGCGGCCTCGGCTACTTCTGGGCCGTTCTCGACGCGGTGCCGACGCGCCGCACCGCCGTCGTCTACGGCACCTACGTCCTCGTCTTTGTCGTCCTCTACGGCGCGGTGCTGACCGCGCTTCCCCTGATTCTCGCCCGGAGCTACGGGCTTTCGGCGTTCAAAGTGGGCCTCGTCCTCACCGCCTCGTCGGTGATGACCGCCGTCGTCTCGGCGAACAGCGGCCGGCTGGCAGCGCGATTCACCGGCGACCGCCTCGTGAGCGGCGGCTTCGTCGCCCTCGGCGTCGGTCTCCTCGGGGTGTGGGCGGCGCGCTCACCGGCGCAGGTGGGAGTCGCTATCCTCGCGTTCGGCGCGGGGATGGGGATGGTCCTCCCCTCGCTCGACACCATCACGAGTTCGCTCGCTGGCCGGGAGTTCCGCGCAGGCGTCACCAGCTTCCGGACGAGCAGCATCCGGATCGGACAGACCGTCGGGCCGCCGCTTTTCACCGCTGTCGCGGTCGTCACCGGCTACGGACCGCTCGTCCTCGTCGCCGGGCTCTGTACGCTCGCCGTCGGCGTCGTCGCAACACGGCAGACGGGCTGAGCTGACGACATAGCGCGGGTCCACGCTTAGCATCGCCACTCCACCACCGTTGCCTGCGTGGCGACCGCGGTCGGGGTCCTCGAGAGCGTGTTCCCGGCCGCTCCCGAGCCGCTCCCCACACACCGGTGATTTCGGGTCGTGACCGCGTCGTCCCCGACACGCTCGATACGGTCGAACACACGAGACAGCCGGGCGCCGTATCACCGACAACGGCCCCGGGTAATTAGTCGCCGCCGGCCATCGCCCCGCCGTGTACGACCTCACGCACTTTGTCGAGACGGGAATGCCGACGTACCCGGGCGACCCGTCCGTCGCGGTGACTCCGCACGCGACCCACGCGACGGACGGCTACCGCGTGAGCGCCGTCTCGGTCGGGAGCCACACGGGCACTCACGTCGACGCGCCAGCCCACACCGACCCCGACGGGCGGACACTCGACAGCTATCCGGTCTCTGCGTTCGTGTTCGACGCCGTGCGAGTCGACTGTCGCGACCTGTCCGCCCGCGACCCGATCCCCGCGGCTCGCGTCCCGGACGTCGACGCGGACTGTCTCGTCTGCTGGACGGGCTGGGATCGCCACTGGGGGACTGACCGGTACCACGACCACCCGTACCTCGCGCCAGCGGCCGCGCGGGCCTGCGCGAAGCGGGGATACGCCGTGGCGACGGACACGCTTAGCCCGGATCCGACGCTCACGGGGCACGCAGGCAACGGCGACCCAGAGGGCCTGCCCGCGCACCACGCGCTCCTCGGGTCGGACTGTCTGGTCGTGGAGAATCTTACCGGCCTTGAGACCGTCGCCGACCGGTTCGAACTACTGGCCCTCCCGCTGGCACTCCGGGGTGATGGCGCGCCCGTCCGGGCTGTGGGACGGCCGCGCTGACACGCTGGCGGGGTCGAAACGCATTCGTAGTCGCGGTCGATCAATCCCTCCGTGCGCATCGGAGTCATCGGCACCGGACGTATCGGGGCGACGGCGGCGGGCCACTTTGTCGACGCCGGCCACGAGGTGCGACTGGCGAACTCGCGAGGCCCCGAGAGCCTGACCGACCTCGTCGCGGATTTCGGGCCGCGGGCGAGCGCCGGCACGCCCGCCGAGACCGGACGATTCGGCGAGGTCGTTCTGGAAGCGATTCCCTTCTCAGCGTACCAGGACCTGCCCGTCGAGGCGCTGGCCGGGACGACGGTGGTCAGCGCCGCGAACTACTGGCCCGACCGCGACGGGGACGCTGACGTCGGTGAGCGCACCCACACCGAACTCGTCGCCGACTATCTCACCGGGTCGCGAGTCGTCAAATCGTTCAACACGATGATCTGGGAGAACCTGCGCGACGAGGCCCGGCCCGAAGCGCCCCTCGACGACCGTCTCGCGCTCTACGTCGCGAGCGACCACCCCGAGGCGACAGCGACGGTCGCAGACCTGATAGCGCAGGTTGGGTTCGCACCGGTGGAGATTGGCTCGCTCGCCGACGGGCGACAGATTCAGCCCGGGTCGCCAGTGTTCAACGAGCCGCTGACGCCCGCTGAGGCGCGGGCGACGCTCGATCTCGACGGTTGACTCGCTAACAGCGAGTCTGGACCGACGTGCAAAGGAGCAATCAGGGTCAATCGACTGTCGATAGTGTTCGCGCTGACGCTCTCGTATACGGTCCACGCTGTCGTCGCCGCGTTCTGGACCAAGATAGCGCCGTACGCCGTCTCTGCTATCTTTCCGCCCGCGCCCGGCGGCGACCCCTCGCCTACGATTTCGAGCAGAGCGTCGGTTACGATGGCAGTCCTCCTGCTGGTCGACGCCACACTGCTGTCTGCGGAGCTCTGCTGAAATCCTCAGGGGGTTACAAGCGCGTCGCCCCTGTACCGCTCCAAGCGCTGATTAGCTCGGATCGGTGCAACTCGCGCGTCTAGTCGTTGAGTTTTCATCGCCGGCACCGTCGCCCTCGGCCTGGTGTGGGCCGCGGCGGACCCGGGCGCGAGCCGTTAAGATGCCCCCAGCCGTCAGCCCACCCGTGACCGACGCCTCGCCCCAGCGTGACGACCCACACGCCGACCAGCCCATCGTGACCGCGGGCGCGCCACTCTCGGCCGCCGAGGCGGCGCTGGTCTGTGTCCACGGTCGTGGGTCGAGCGCCGAGACGATCGCTGTCGTCGTCGAGGACCTCGTTCGCCCCGAACTGGCGCTCCTCGCCCCGCAGGCTAACCAGAGTACGTGGTACCCGAACCGCTTTGTCGACCCTGTCGAGACGAACGAGCCACGGCTGAGCTCGGCGCTCCGGGCTGTCGACCGGACGCTTGACCGCGCTATCGCGGCCGGTGTCGCCCGCGAGCGAACCGTACTCCTTGGGTTCTCGCAGGGCGCCTGCGTCGCGGCCGACTACGTTGCGCGGACCCCAGCACGCTACGGCGGTCTCGGGGTGTTGAGCGGCGGTCTACTCGGCGAGGAACTGGCCGATGACTACGTCGGCGAACTCGACCGGACGCCGGTCTTTTTCGGCTGTAGCGAGGGCGATCCGTACATCCCCGAAGTGCGTGTCCACGACTCTGCCGCCGTCTTCGAGTCGATGGATGCCGACGTGACAACACGGATCTACGACGGCGATGACCACCTCGTGACTGATGATGAACTCGCCCGCCTCAACACGATAGTCGACACGCTGTTCGACGGGTAGACCGGGGATGCGGTCGCCACGCGAACGCGAGGGGAACTGGCGCCCGCCGCAATTGGTGCGAGCCGCTTGTGGCCGCAGTTGGCCGCGGACACCTAACTCGGACAGAGGGACTCACCGTTCACAGTCTGTGCGAGCCCGACACTCCACTACCCGACATTCTCTGGTGCGCGACGCTGGCTTGGCGTGCCAGACGAACTACGGCAGTTCGGACAGCACGGCCTGTTAGCATATCCGGCAGGTCTGTCGTGAGTTCGACCGACCGGGCGTGTCCGGGACCAACCCGAACGATTAGGATGGTGCCTACCTCAGACTCGGTGTGTCGACGCTCGACGCCCGCGTCCGTTACGGCGCCTCGACCGCAGCGGCAGTGATGCTGGTCGGGATAGCCTTCGTCTTTTTTCCGCCGGGTGGACTGCGGTGGTTCGTCCTCGCACTGGCCGCGTTCGAACTGGTGGTGACACCGCAGCTAATGAAACTCGGTTGAGACGACGCCAGCGCCGTCGCCGGGAGCCCCAGTCTGCCTACACGACGTTTTCCTCGCGCAGCTCGGCTATCATCTCATCGTCGTAGCCGAGTTCGCGCAGGACCTCCTCGGTGTGTTCGCCGTGCCGAGGGCCGAGGTGGTCAACCTGCCCGGGTGTCTCGGATAGCTTTGGCACGACGTTCTGGACGACCGCCTCGCCGAGTTCGTCGTCTGGCACCCGGACCATCGCCTCGCGGGCGCGGTAGTGCTCGTCCGCGAACACGTCCTCAACGTCGTAGGCGAAGCCGTAGGCCACGTCGTGGTCGTCGAACGCCGCCTCCACCTCCTCACGGGTGCGCTCACCCACCCAGTCCCGAACGATCTGGTTCACTTCCTCTTTGTGTTCGACGCGCTGTGCGTTGTCCGCGAACCGCGGCTCGTCGAGGAGGTCATCCCGGTCCATCGCCCGGCAGAGCCGCTCCCAGATAGAGGGTGTGGAGGCGGTCATCGTCAGGTACTCGCCGTCCGCGGTCTCGTATGTCGACGACGGTGCGACGTACATGTGGGTGTTACCGTTTCGCGTCCTGACCTCGCCGATCTGGTCGTAGCCGATGGGGACGAACTCAAGTAGCCGGAACAGCGACTCGTAGAGCGCGAGGTCGACCTCTTGGCCCTTGCCGCCGTTGACTTCGCGGTGGTAGACGGCGACGAGCGCACCCAGCGCACCGAACACGCCTGACACCCCGTCCGCGAGCGGGTAGCCCGGCGTCATCGGCGGGCCGTCCGCCTCGCCGACGAGGTTCGTCATCGAGCTGATAGCGCCCGCGATGCGGCCGAACCCCGGCCGACTGGCATAGGGCCCAGTCTGGCCGAACCCCGAGATACGGACCATCACGATGCCCTCGTTGACCGCCTTGAGGTCGTCGTAGCCCAGCCCCCACTTCTCCATCGTGCCGGGTCGGAAGTTCTCCAGAAGGACGTCGGCCTCGCTCGCGAGGTCTTTCACCACCGCTGCGCCCTCGTCGGTCGACATGTCGACAGTGATCGCGCGCTTGTTCCGGTCCGTGACCTTCCACCAGAGCGAGGTGCCGTCGCGGTGGGGGGCGAGCTGCCGGAGACCGTCTGCGTACTCCGGATGTTCGATCTTGATCACTTCGGCGCCAAAGTCGGCGAGCAGCCCCGCTGCCATCGGCGCGGCGACGAGATTTCCGGCGTCGACGACGGTCATGCCCGAGAGCGGCAGGGTGTCGCGGTCGGGGGCGAACGGGAACTCGTCGTGTTCGGGCGCGTACTCGTGGCCGTCGCCGTCGTCGTCTGCCATGCGCTCGCGCTCGCCGGCCTGATTAATAACCGTTGGCGTGAATGAGGCGGCCACGACAACGCTTGCCGTGGAAAGTTCTAACTGCCGGGTCGTTGACCCGCCGACATGGAGCTACACGATCTCACGCTGCGGGAGGGCGACCAGATGCCCGACCGGTCGTACGACGCGGACGCGAAGATTGAGGCGGCACTCGCACTCGACCGACTCGGGATCGCAGGGATCCAAGCCGGCTTTCCGGCGACCGGCGAGACCGACCACGAGACGATCCGGCGTCTCGACGGTCGGACCGACGCGACGGTTGTCGGCCTCGCCCGGGCCGTCGAGCGCGATATCGACAAGGTGGCCGACGCTGGCGCGGACGGCGTCGATGTGTTCACTTACCTCTCGGAGCGACAGTTGAACCACGTCGTCGGAAAGTCCCGCGAGGAGATGCTTGACGCGACGGTCGCGGCGGTGGACTACGCCCGCGACTGCGGGCTGGCTGTCGAAGTGAGCCTCGTCGACTCGTTCCGGACGGATCTCGACGTTCAGGTGAACGCGCTCGAACGTCTCGCGGACGTGCCAGTTGTCAACCTCCCGGACTCTGTGGGAGCGACAACACCGCTCACCGTTGCGGAGCGACTGGACGCCCTCGGCGAGCGGGTCGATCTCTCCCGGGTCGGCGTCCACTTTCACGACGACCTCGGCTGTGCGGCGGCCAACACCCTCGTCGCGAAGGAGCGCGGCGTCGCGAAAGCGGACGTTGCCGTTGCCTCCCTCGGTGAGCGCGCGGGCAACACCCCGCTCGAACAGGTCGTCGCCGGGAGTACGTCGGACCGCGGCGACGACATGGGGCTGAACGTCGGTGAGCTAATCCCGGCCTGTTACGACGTACTTGACGCTCTCGGCGAGGAGGTCGACCCTCGAACTCCGATCCTCGGTGTGGAGCCGGTGACCCACGAGTCGGGCATCCACACGACGGCGATGCTGGACGAGCCGAGCGCGTTCGAGCCGTTCGATCCCGCACAGTTCGGCGGACGGCGACGCCTCCTCTTTGGGTCGAAGAGCGGTCGGGGCGCGGCGACGGCACTACTGGAGCGGGCCGGCCTCGAGCCGACCGACGACCGAGTCGACCGAGCGCTCGATCTGTTCGACGCGGAGGGGCCACTGGAGACGAAGGCGGCGGTGTCGCTGCTGGCCGAGCGTGTGGACTGACCGGCGAGCGGCACACGCTCCGACGACAGGGTGTCACTCAGCCGTGGGCTCGGCCTTGCAATCGGTCTCCAGTCCGTCCGTCTCGCTCTCTTCAGCCCGCGCCTCCAGTGCCAGCCCGGCCAGCCCCGCGGCGACGAGGCCCACACCGGTCGCCCTGAGCTGTCGGCGGTACCACGGCCGGGCCTCGAGGCCCGCCGTGCCCTCGAAGCTCAGCCCGAGCAGGCGCTTCGTCGTCTCGACGCTCAGTCTGGGGCCGAGCGCGGTGATGACGCCCTGTGCGACGGCGATTGCGTAGCCCATTCTGCGGATCGTCTCTCTCACACGGCCCATTCGGCCGCGAGGGGAGGAGAGTCTGCCCCCGAAACAACGGGGGTCGGACAGCGCCGGAGCCGGAGCTCACGCTCACGCTCCCGTACAGTGTCGGGGAATATCGAACGGGTCGACAGCGCCCTACGCGGCGGTCTCGACGGCCTCGACGAGTTCCTCGTAATCCGGCTCCTCCGGCGGCTCGTCGGCGACCCACGCGTACGTCACCGTCCCTTCCTCGTCGAGAACGAACACGGCGCGGTTCGCAACGCCATGGAGGCCGATGCTCTCAATATCTATGAGCATGCCGTAGTCCTCGATCGCGCCGCGGTCTGTGTCGCTCACGAGGTCGAACTCGAGGTCGAACTCGTCGCGGAAGGCGTTGAGTGAGAACGCAGAGTCGGCGCTGACGCCGAGTACGGTCCCGCCAGCCGTCTCGAACTCGTCAATGTGGTCCTGAAGCGCGACCATCTCATTCGCACACGGCGGAGTGAACGCGCCGGGGAAGAATGCGAGGACCACGGCGCCGTCGCCGAGGTGGTCCGCGAGGTCGAACTCCTCAACGTCGCCGTTTGCGAGCGTCGCGTGGAACGTGGGTGCGGTGTCGCCTGTCTGAACCATCAGCAGACAATACGCATGAAGCTGGAATAAACGCCACGACACCGGCCAGTCAGGACTGCTCGCGCATTTCCTACACCAGTTCAACCTGAACAGTGACGCTCACCGGGCCCGACACGAGGTCCGTCAGCGCCGCTCCGGTGGCGGCGGGGGTCGCCATAACCGCCTCTGCAACCGGACGGGGCCCGCCGTCAGAGACGGTCCGGACCGTCCGCACGCCCGTGACGGTGAGATTCTCCGTCGCCGCGAGTGGGGTCGCCTTCTCGCGGGCCGAAGCCATCGCGCGCTTGCAAGCTGCCCGGCTGAGGCGGTCGCGGCGTTCCGCCGAGTGTGTGAACTCGACGCCATCGATGTCGGTCGCGCTGTTGCAAACGGCCGTGTTGATGACCGTCCCGACTCGTTCGGGGCTGTCGACGGTCACCTCGAAGCCGTGCATCGCACGGTAGCGCACCTGTGGTTCCTCGCCCTCACGGCCGAGCCGCTTCCGGTCGTGGCAACGGCGATCTGTCGGTCCGGTTGTTCCGTTGGTTCGGCTGCCGTGGCCGCTCCCGACCCGCCGGCGCCGGCACAGCCGGCGACCAGACCGAGCAGGGCGACACCGAGTATCAGAGCGGACTGTTGTCGCATCGATATCGCCCTGCGCGCCTCAAAAGGTGCTATCGGGTGACTCTGGCCGCCGGTTTCGTTAATCCCGACCGGAACGCCACAACCTTCGACTCCACAGTGTGTGACGTGTGGCGCCGACCAATGATGGCCGCGCTCGGGGCGACGCTCAAGTGCCCCGTCTCAGAGGACGTCAAGCCCCGAGATCGGCCCGAGGGGGACGATATGCGGTATCGGTCCGTCGACATCGGGCGGTGTAACGCTGACCGAGAGGTCGTCCGTGGCGGTCGGGTCGAGTTCGTAGACTATGACCCCGTGGACCGGCCGGTTCGGGTGGAGTGTCGTGTTGGCGAGCGACTCCGCGCTAACCCGGTCGTCGTGCGCGCCGGCGTTCGTCGCATTGACACTGGGGTACTTTCGCACTCCGCCCTGGAGTACGATGCTCCGGAGTGGCACTGCCGTGGGCGAGTTCGTGAGGTTCTCGATCGTAAGAACGACCCCGACGTAGACGCCGTCCGCCGATGTGCCGCCGAACCGTCCAATAGCCTCGGCCTGAAACGCCCGGTCGAACGTGTAACGAAAGTCTGTCGACGGACCAGAGACGGCGAACGACTCGCCGAACTCGTGGGTCGGGTACGGACTCGGCGTTGCGGTGGGTGTGGCTGTGGATGTCGACGTTGCGGTAGGTGTCGGCGTTGCGGTGGGTGTTGCGTTGGCTGTCGGCGTCTCCGTCTCCGACGGTGTCGTCGCTGCGGCCCCGATAGACTGCTCGTCTCCAGCGTTGCTCGTTGAGGCTGACGCCGCCGTCCCCCCAGAGTCGGCCGCCCCCACAGCGTATCCGACAAATCCCCCCCCAAACGCGCTACCTAGCGCGATGAGTAGGCTCCGACGCTCCATATCTATCGTTCGGTAATCGGCTTTGTTGTCTCTATCGGTTTCTACGGCGTGAGGGGCGCCTGAGCCGACAGACGGACGTACCGAAATCGAGTACGTCTTGCCCGATCATAACCGCGACACACCTCACAGCCGGTATCTCGACAACGACGACTACGACCTGACGGGGGTAGAACTCCACAACAAGGACGGCGAGAGGTTCCTTCATATTCGAACAAAGGCGGGGATGGAGTCGGACACGCCGGAACAGGTAACAACCGGGCACAGCACGGTCCTCGGCGTTGATCTCAACGTGAACTAACTTGCTGCCACTTCGACAGGCACGTTCTGGAGCGGTCACGAGTTCGACCACTGGCGAGGAGAGTACGAGAAACGGCGGGCATCACTGTGAACTACCCTACCCTACTCGCTCACGGCTGACGCCGTTCGCTCGTTGAGGG
>CAKZPG010000114.1 GCA_937138675.1 uncultured archaeon
TCGTCCGGACACTAGGCGAGTTCGACGAACTCACGCTCAGTGCCTTGGGTCCGAGGATCCGGGTAGACTACGCGCCAGACGGGACGGCCGGCCGCGAGTGGCTCCGCGGGCTGCTTTCAGATCTCGCCGACGACGGTCTTGTTGAACTGACGGAGCGAGCGGACGAGACGGTCGCCCGCCTGCAGGACTGACCGGACCGCCGTCGTTTTGTCTGGCCCCGACCAGGATTACGTATGAGTGACGTTCACATCGTTGCGGTAGCGGGTAGCCTGCGCGATAAATCGTACACGCGGGAGTGCCTACGTCACGCGCTTCGGGCAGCCGAGCGGGCGGGCGCGACGACAGAACTGCTCGATCTCCGGGAGTTCGACCTACCGATCCTCGACCCGGATCGGGACGCCGTGAGAGACGTCGAACAGTTTACCGCGCGGGTCCGTGCGGCCGACTCCGTCATCCTTGGCACGCCGGTCTATCACGGCTCGTACTCGGGCGCTCTGAAAAACGCCCTCGACCACTGTGGATTCGACGAGTTCGAGAATACGACAGTGGGACTGCTCGCCGTCGCAGGCGGGTCGTTCCCGGTGACGGCGCTTGAGCACCTTCGGTCGGTCTGTCGCGCGCTGAACGCATGGGTGCTGCCCCACCAGGCCGCGGTGCCACAGGTGTCGAACGCGATTGCGGCCGGCGAGTTCACTGACGACGACCTCGGCGACCGTGTCCGAACGCTCGCGGTGCGGGCGACAGAGTACGCGAATATCGAACCCGATTCGCGGACGCCCGAAGCCTGCGAGAATCGTGGCGCCGACGACTGACCGATAGGGCGAAGTCCCGTCACCTCTCACTCCGCTTCGTGACGACGTGGGTCGAACGACCGGAGGGCGGCCGCGACCGGGGGCCGCGCGGAATTGCCCGCGCGTGGGTTGAGGTACTCATCAATCCCCGGCGGTTCTTCCGCAACGGTGTGGCGCCAGGAGACCAAGCTCCGGGGCTGGTGTTTGGTGTCCTCGTCGCTGTCGGCTACACCGTCGCGCAGGTGGCCACAGAGCCCGGGCCGGTGAGGCTCGTGACACAGACACCAGGTGGCGAGCAGTTCGCACAGGCCGTTCCCGACGCGCTGGTTATCCTTGCGGTGGTGGTGGTAGTCGCGCCCGCGACACTCCATCTCGTCTCGGCGCTTCAAACTGTCCTGTTGATGCTCGTGGTTCGTGACCGAGCGGGTGTGAGCGAAACCGTTCAGCTGCTGGCCTACGCTGCAGCACCCTGTGTCCTCGCGGGATTTCCGTTCCCGGCACTCCGAGCTGTCTGTGCGGCCTATGGCACGGTACTGCTCGTGGTCGGCATCTCTGAGGTCCATCGTACCTCACTCCCTCGGGCTGCCGTCGCCGCGGTGGTCCCGGCCGCAATCGTCTTTGGCGGCGGGTTCGGCGGCACTACCGCAGTTATCACGGTTCTGGGCGGCTAAGGCGCCACGAATCGCGTCGCTGTCTGCCTCTTTCTCTAACTAGTGTGTGGTCCGCGGCGGCGGCAAGAACTTCGGCCTCGTCACCAGTCTTGCGTTAAACCGTGACAGGCAGGCTTGGTGGTCGACGGCCCGAGCGTCTTTCTCTCTTAATCGGCGGTGGGGAAGTGTTCGCGGCGGTTCGCGAGTTGTCGGCCTCCGCCCCACAAGAGGCGACAGCCATCGGCAGCCGGCGAACTAGCGCCAGTTGGCGTACGAGTGCAGTTTTAGCTTTCTGAGCGCGGTCAGACGCGAGTACGTCCCACGCAGACGTCTTTCCAGAGGGCGGGTTTGGCAGCCGCCAGGAGATTGGTAGGTTGACGCCGCTGTTCCGACAATCGTTTTAGCCGGGAGAGCATCGGGACGTGTAATGGATTGGAACACCCACGAAGAGGACGTCTGGTTCGACTTTCGTGGCTCTCGTCCCGAACAGCTCGTCCCCAGCCGGTTCTACCGCGGTAGTGTCGACGGCTTCGCCGACTTCGGCGTCTTTGTCGACCTCTGCCCGCAGGTGACCGGCCTGTTGCACCGTTCAGAACTCGACCGCCGGCTGGAGAGTCTCGACTGGGACCCTGGTGATACCGTATTCGTACAAGTGAAAAACGTCCGTGATAACGGGAACGTCGACCTCGCGTGGTCGATTCGACAGTCCGAACGCGAGTTCCGCGGCGCGAAGATTCACGACCCCGAAGGAGAGCACGACGGCGAAGATATCGAGACCTCGGACGACGGCGACGACGGGCCCGTCCGGCACACTCCCCAGCAGGGGAACGCAAAGGCGGGAAACGCGCAAGCGGCGACCGGCGGCGCGAGTGAGCCGACGCCCGATGAGACGGAGTCGGAGACCACGGACGTAGGTGTCGAGGATGCGGCTGCGGTCGAGGACGTCGAGTCGGACATGGACAGTGACGCGGTAGGCGCCGGCGTCGAGGATACGGCTACAGGCGAAGAGTCCGACGCCACGGAGGCCCCGGTCGATACAGACGACGTTGCCGAGCGCGCCGAAGTTGCGTCGCTCGCCGACCGGGTTGACGAGCGTGTGCGCGTCGAGGCAGAGGTGACACGGATTCGGCAGACGAGTGGTCCGACCGTCTTCGGACTGGAGGATGAGACAGGCACTGTCGACGCGGCGGCGTTCGTCGAGGCAGGCGTGCGCGCCTACCCCGACGTAGAGACGGGCGACGCGGTGCGACTCGACGGCGAAGTCGAGCGTCGCCGCGGCGAGCTTCAGGTCGAGACAGCGGATCTCACCGTTCTAGCTGGCGACGAGGCCAGCACAGTTGCGGACCGCCGCTCCGCGGCGCTCACCGACCGCGCAACACCGGAGACGGTGAAGCCGCTTGCCGACCATGGGCCAGCGATCGCAATCACCGACGGGGTCGCTGAGGCCGCGACCGTAGTCCGACGCGCGGTGTTTGAGGGTCGACCAATCGTGGTGCGCCACGCCGCGACCGCGGACGGTCACGTAGCCGGCGCGGCCGTCGAACGCGCGGTTCTCCCACTTGTCCGCGAGGAACACGACGAGACCGATTCGGAGTACCACTACTTCGACCGCCGACCGCTCGACGACCCGGTCTACGGGATGAACCCGGCGACGGCCGACGTGACCCGGATGCTGAACGACCGCAACCGCCACGGCGAGCAACTGCCGCTGGTGATCCTCGCCGGCGTGGGCTCGGAAGTCGAGTCGCTCGACGGCCTGGAACTGCTGGGGGTCTACGACGCTGAGCGGCTGGTTGTCGATGCGCGACCGGTGGACGACGCCGTCGTCGCCGAGGTGGACGCGACACTCGCGCCCGACGGCCCGGCCGACCTGACGACCGGTGCTATCGCCGCCGACCTCGCCGCGGCCGTCACCGACAGCGAAGAGGTGCGGGAATCGCTCTCGCATCTCCCCGCGACAAGCTACTGGGACGCCCCACCGGAGTCGTACGTCGCTCTCGCTGCGGAGGCCGGCCACGACGAAGAAGATTGCCGGCGTCGCCGCGAGGCGGTCGCGTTGGAGGCGCACTACCAGTCTTACGAGGACAAGCGCGAACTCGTCGGCGACCTCCTGTTTGACGATGCCGCCGCGCCCGCGACGACCCGTCCCGAGTCCGAGGGCCGCGTCGGTGGTGACCTCTCGGAACACGTCAGCGAACAGTTCCGCGAGAAGTTGGGCGACGAGCTGCGGACGGCGGAGGCGAACGTTGAGCGTCACGAGCAGAACGGGGTGAGCGTCGTCGTTCTCGACGCCGAAGCGTACGCCCACCGCTACGACTTCCCGCCGACGCCACTACTCGTCGAGGAGCTTCACCGCCGGAGCCGTGACGAGCACACAGGGGCAGTGTTGACGCTTGGCCTCGAACGCGACGAGCTTCACGTCCGCTCAACCGGGATAGTAGACGTGCGTGCCGCCGCGAGTGTCGCGCGCGACGCCGTTCCTGACGCTGGGGTCGAGGCGCGCGGACATGGTGGCCGCATCGGCTTTCTCGCCGGTCAGCGCGAGGCTGTCGTCGACGCCGTGACCCGTGCCGTGGTGGAACAGGTCGTGGCAGTGGACGCTTAGCGCAGGACGCGAACGAAGCGAGCGCCCCGCGGCGAACACGGTGAGGTGTTTGCTCTACCGGTGTTCACGTCCGTCCAAGGCGGAGCGCCTAACACCTTCCGACCAAACAGTATGCCGTGAGCGGGACGACCGAGGATCGCGGCGAGCGCGACGAGCGCACCGACATAGAGCGGGTGTGTGACCGGCTGATAGCAGGCATCCTTGCGAGCGACGTGGACCGCGAGAATCTCGAGTCGGCAAAACTCGATGCCTGTGGGGAGTTCTCCTCGCCGCGCGTCCCCAAAAACGCCGAGATACTCAGGCGCGCGCCAGCCGAGTCCCGCGAGGAGGTTCGCGAGGTAGTGCGTCGAAAGCCTGTTCGGACGGCCTCGGGCGTCTCACCGGTGGCGATTATGACCTCGCCTCACGCCTGCCCACACGGGAAGTGTCTCTACTGTCCCGGCGGGCCGGCCAGCGAGTTCGGCTCCGCACAGTCGTACACGGGAGAGGAACCTGCCGCAGCCCGTGGTGTCCAGACCGACTACGACCCGTACGCGCAGGTCCGGCTCCGTCTTGACCAGTTGCGTCATATCGGTCACCCTGTTGAAAAGGCCGAACTGATACTGATGGGCGGGACGATGACCGCCCGGAGCCATGACTATCAGTCATGGTTCGTCCGGCGCGCGCTCGCGGCGATGGTCGACTACGAGACCGGCGGCGAGATACCAGAGGCGTCGGCGGCGACGGCGGCCGAGGCTGCCGCGACCGCCCCACAACCACGGTATCTGGAGGATCTTAAGCACAGGAACGAGTCCGCGGACGTCCGCTGCATCGGGCTTACATTCGAGACAAAGCCCGACTGGTGTGACCCAGAGCAGATAGACCGGATGCTCCGTCTCGGTGCGACGAAGGTCGAGTTGGGAGTCCAGACGACGGTGGACGCTGTGAACCGAGCGATGCACCGCGGTCACGGAACCGAGGACTCAGTCGACGCCTCGCGACGCCTTCGCGATGCGGGGCTGAAGGTGGGCTATCATATGATGCCGGGTCAGCCCGGACTGAGCTACGAGGACTCGCTGGCAGATCTGAAAGAGATATTCGATAACCCCCAGTGGCGCCCGGACTACCTCAAGATCTACCCCACACTCGTCGTGCGCGGCACCCGGACCTACGACATGTGGCGCCAGGGCGAGTTCGAACCACTGTCGAGCGCCGAGGCCGCCGAACTGGTCGCAGACGCCTACCAGTATCTCCCGCCGTGGGTCCGCCTCCAACGCGTTCAGCGGGACATCCCTGCGCCCCTTATTGACGCAGGGGTACAGAAATCAAACCTCCGCCAACTTGCCGACGAGGCGGCACGGCGCAAGGGGACTGCGCCAGGCGATGTGCGCGCCCGCGAGGCTGGTCTGGCGGAGGCCGACCCCGACCCAGAGAACGTTGCGGCCGTCACCCGGACGTACGAGGCGAGCGGCGGCGTCGAGCACTTTCTCTCGTTCGAGGATCCGGACGCGGACGTGTTGGTCGGGTTCTGTCGGCTCCGGTTTCCGTCGTACTCACAGGCGGCCCCCGACGACCCCGCGAGCCAGGGGCGCACGGAGCCGGTGCGTCGAGAACTCGCGAACGCCGCGATCGTCCGCGAACTCCACGTCTACGGAAGCGAGGCGGGACTGGGCGACGAGGGTGAGTGGCAGCACAAGGGGTTCGGACAGCGGCTGATGCACCGGGCCGAAGAGCGCGCCCGCGAAGCCGGATTCTCGAAACTGGCGGTGACGGCGGGTATCGGCGTCCGGCCGTACTACCGCGAAAAGCTGGGCTACCGACAGGACGGGCCGTACGTCTCGACACGGCTATGACTTAGAGCCACTCGAGCATCGTCTCCCAGAGCAGGTCTTCGGCCTCATCAGAGAAGACGTGGCGTTCGCCCGCGACCTGTCGGACGAGAGCCTCCCCATCGAGATGAGCCGCGGTCTCGAACGACCCAGTAGCCGGTACCACATCGTCGTCGGCACCGTGGACAATAGCGACAGGCACGTCAATACGCTCTGCCGCGGCCATCGTGTCGAAGCTATCTAGATCGTCGAATAGGCGCTCATCGACCGTGTGCCCGCTCGGGTGGTCGATGGGCCCCTCCTCGCGTACCTGCCGTGCTCGCTCGTCGTAGACGGAGAGGTCGGTGACCGGCGATCGGCAGACAACGGCATCGACTCGGTTGTCTCGCGCGGCGGCGTGGAGGGCAACGAGGCCGCCGAATGAGGAGCCGAAGACACAAAATGCGTCTAAGTCGAACGAGTCGGCGACCGCGCGGAGGTCCGCGAGCCGGGTCGTGAGTGTGGCCGCCGGGAACGTTCCGTCTGACTCGCCGACACCCCGGAAGTCGAACCGTACGGCGTCGACACTGGCGGCGACGGCACGCTCACAGCGTTGCTCGTAGCTCCCCTGTTTGTCGCTACCAAAGCCGTGACAGAACAGGAGCCAGCGCTCGCCGTCCGCCGCGTGGTGGACGGCAGCGACGGTCTCGCCGTCGGTCACGGGGATCCGATGATGGGTTGGCACGGGCAGGGCTCGGTGCCGGCGGGTGTAAACTACCCCACCCTGCTCGGCCTGACGGCCTCGCTGAGGGTGGGGCTTCCTGCTT
>CAKZPG010000115.1 GCA_937138675.1 uncultured archaeon
GCAAGGAGTCGACCTTCACGGTGAAGGCCGACGCCGGCCCCCACGGCGAGTCGGGCGTCCCGCTGGTGATCCTCCTGCGCGACGTGCTCGGCTATGTCGACGACCGGAAGGAGGCGCGCTACGCGCTCTCCGAGGGAAGCGTTCTCGTCAACGGCGAACCCGCCCGCGACGAGAGCCGCCCGATCGGGATGTTCGACATCATGACGTTCGAGCAGCGCGGCGAGCATTTCCGTGTCTTCCCAGACGAGGGCGGTCGGCTCGCGCTCTCGCCCATCGACGGTGATGCGGCGGCAAGTCGGCTGGGCAAAATCATCGGCAAGCAGCAGGTCGCCGGCGGCGAGTTCCAGTTGACACTTCACGACGGCTCGAACGTCCAGTTCTCGGCCGACGAGGTCGCAGCCTACAACGCTGACGACTCGCTCGTCATCGACAACGAGACCAAAGAGGTCGTCGCGCACTTCCCGTTCGAGGAGGGGGCGATGGTCACCGCGGTCGACGGCCACCACGCGGGCGATATCGGCACGGTCGCCGAGATCGTCGTCACGCCGGGGTCGGGCGAGAACATCGTCCAGGTCGACCAGGATGACGAGCGCTTCGACGGCGACGGGTTCGAGACGGTAGCGAACTACGTTGTCGTCATCGACGAGAACTTCCTCGGAGGTGACGAATGAGCTCCGGGTCTGCGGACGCCGGCGACGGCGAGTCACCCGATTCCGAGGCGGAACTTCACGAGATGCGCCAGCCACGAGTGGAGAAGGTCGTCGTCCACATGGGCGTGGGCGAGGGCGGGCGCGAACTCGCGGACGCTGAGGATATCCTCGCTACAGTGGCGGGGCAACAGCCGGTGCGCACGCAGGCGAAGCGGGCGGTCGGCGAGTTCGGCATCCGAAAGGGCGACCCTATCGGCGCGAAGGTCACACTGCGCGACGAGGACGCCCACGCGTTTCTCGAGACGTCCCTGCCACTCGCGGACCTGCGGCAGTCGCAGTTCGACGAGACGGGCAACTTCTCGTTCGGTGTTGAAGAGCACACCGCCTTCCCCAGCCAGGAGTACGACCCCCAGATCGGGATCTACGGGCTGGACGTGACGGTGAATTTGACGCGGCCGGGCTACCGGGTGAAGAAGCGTGACCACGCGTCGCGCTCGATCCCGTCGAGTCACCGGCTGACGCCCGAGGACGCGGTTGCATATCTCGAGGCGGCGTTCGACGTTGAGGTGAACGGATGAGCGAATCCGACTCTGGCACGCAAGAGACAGGCGAGCACGCGACGCGGCGCACTGACGACCGGCGGCAGTGCCGGCGCTGTGGCCGTCCGCAGGGGCTCGTCGGAAAGTACGACATCTTCCTGTGTCGACAGTGCTTCCGCGAGGTCGCACGGGACATGGGGTTCAAGAAGTACCGATAATGACTGGAAATGACCCACTGGCGAGCGCGCTCTCGGGGCTCGACAACGCGGAGAGTGTCGGCCACTTGAGCCACACAGTAGCGCCCGCCTCGAACGTGATTGGCTTTGTACTCGAGGTCCTCTACGACGGCGGGTACGTCGACGGCTTCGAGTTCGTCGACAACGGCAAGTCGGGTGAGTTCGAGGTTGAACTGAAAGGAGCGATCAACGAGTGTGGCGCCGTCAAGCCCCGCTACTCGGTCGGTGCGGACGAGTACGAGCGCTGGGAGAAGCGGTTTCTCCCTGCCCGCGATTACGGCGCGCTCGTCATCTCCACCAGCCGGGGCGTCATGAGCCACTACAAGGCTCGCGACGAGGGCGTCGGCGGCCAAGTGATCGCCTACGTGTACTGATGAAGGTAGATATCGAACTTCCGGACGACGTGAACGCCTCTGTCGACCACCTTGACCTGACGGTCGAGGGGCCGAACGGGACAGTCGAGCGTCGGCTGTGGTACCCGGACGTCACCGTCTCGACGACGGAGGTCGACGGACAGCCCCACGTGCGAATCGAGAGTGCCGAAGATGACGCAAAGACGACGTCGACGGTCGGCACCTTCGAGAGCCACGTGCGAAACATGATCCACGGTGTCGTCGAGGGGTGGGAGTACGAGATGGAGGTCTTCTACGCTCACTTCCCGATGCAGGTTGGCGTCGAGAACGGCGAGGTCGTCATCGAGAACTTCCTCGGTGAGAAGGCCCCGCGTCGGACGCCCGTGCGCGGCGAGACCGAGGTCGAGATCGACGGCGAGTCCATCACCGTCCGCGGCCCTGACAAGGAGGCGGTCGGACAGACCGCCGCCGATATCGAGCAGCTAACCAAGGTCAGCGGGAAGGACACGCGCGTCTTCCAAGACGGCGTCTACATCACCCGCAAGCCCGCCGCGCGAGGTGAGACCGCGTGAGCGCCGACGAGACTGATGACGCGCTCACTGAGCTCGAGGATGTCGCCGGCGTCGGGCCGGCGAAGGCCGATGCGCTACGCGATGTTGGCTACGAGTCTGTCGAGGATCTCAAAGCGGCCAGTCAGGCCGAACTCTCGGACGTCGATGGCGTGGGCAACGCGCTTGCGGCCCGCATCAAAGCGGAGGTTGGCGGCCTCGAAGTCGCCGAGACCGACGCCGAGGTTGCGGAGGCCGACCCCGAGGCCGTCGACGAGGACGCCGAGGCGGACGTGGAGACGGAGCTCCGTCCTCGCGGTCACGCGGACAAGACGCCCGACCTTGACGACGGAACCGCGAGTGCGCTGGCCCAGCGCCACCGCGAGGGAACGCCCGAGTTCCCCCGTCAGGGCCGACACAAGAAGGACCGCGTGAAAGACACCTGGCGTCGTCCTCGCGGCGGGCTGTCGAAGCAGCGCCGTGGCGTGAAAGGCAAGGGTGCGGTCGTCCAAGCGGGCTATCGCTCGCCGACGGCGGCCCGTGGCCTCCACCCGAGCGGGTTCGAGGAGGTCCGGGTCCACAACACCTCCGAGTTGGAGGGCGTCGACCCCGACCGCGAGGCGGTCCGTATCGCCTCGGCGGTCGGCGGGCGCAAGCGCGAGCGCATCGAAGATGTCTGCGAAGAGCGCGAGATTCGGGTGCTGAACCCGACCTACGAGGAAGTCGAGGTGGAGGAATGACTGACTTGACCGCACAGAAGCGGCTTGCAGCGGACGTTCTTGACGTCGGCAAGAGCCGCGTCTGGTTCGACCCAGAGGAACAGTCGGAGATCGCCGAAGCGATCACCCGCGACGACGTGCGGGACCTGGTCGACCAGGGGATCATCCGTGACGAGGCGGCCAAAAAGAACTCGCGCGGTCGGGCACGCGCCCGGCAGGCAAAGCGCGACTACGGCCACCAGACCGGTGCTGGCTCCCGAAAGGGGAAAGCGGGCGCCCGTCGAGACAGAAAGACAGACTGGACGAGCCGGATCCGCGCCCAGCGCCGGCGGCTCCGCGAACTGCGCGACGGCGGCACACTGACGCCGACGCAGTACCGCGAGCTGTACACCAAGGCCAGCGGCGGGGAGTTCGATAGCGTCGACCGGCTCGAGGCGTACGCGACGACACACTACAACATCGAGATCGATATGGAGGACGAGTAAGATGGCGACCGGACCACGGTACAAAGTGCCGATGCGCCGGCGCCGCGAAGTTCGGACGGACTACGGGCAGCGGTTGCGACTCCTGAAATCCGGGAAGCCACGGCTGGTGGCCCGGGTGAGCAACAAGCACGTCAGGGCGCAGCTGGTCACTCCCGGTCCAGATGGCGACGAGACACACGCCGCGGCGACGAGCGCGGACCTTGCAGCGTACGGCTGGGAGGCGCCGACGGGGAACCTCCCGAGCGCCTACCTCACCGGCCTGCTCGCTGGAGGGCGCGCCGCCGCCGCCGGCGTCGAGACAGCAGTACTCGACATCGGGCTCAACACCGCGACGCCCGGCAACAAGGTGTTCGCGGTTCAGGAGGGGGCTATCGACGCCGGCCTCTCTATCCCGCACAACGAGGCGGTGCTGGCCGACTGGTCGCGGAACCGTGGTGAGCATATCGCGGCATACGCGGCGGAGATTGACGAGCCGCTGTACGGCGGCGACTTCGACGCAACGGCGCTTCCCGACCACTTCGACGACGTGAGAGAACGCATCATGGAGGACGACAATGAGTAACGGCTGGGAGCCGCGCACGCGGCTCGGCAGAAAGGTACAGGACGGCGATATCGGGTCGATGGGACAGGCGCTCGACTCTGGGCTTCCGCTGAAGGAGCCGGAGATCGTCGACCAGTTGCTCCCGGGCCTGCAGGACGAGGTGCTGGACATCAACATGGTCCAGCGGATGACCGACTCCGGGCGCCGGGTGAAGTTCCGCTGTGTCGTCGCTATCGGCAACCGCGATGGCTATCTCGGCTACGCCGAGGGGCGAGACGACCAGGTCGGCTCCGCCATTCAGAAATCTATCGAGGTGGCGAAGCTCAACATCATCCGGGTCGACCGCGGCTCGGGCTCGTGGGAGGACCGCGCGGGCGGCACCCACTCGCTGGTTCGCAAGGCCGAGGGGAAGGCCGGCTCCGTCACGGTCGAGGTCATCCCCGCCCCGATGGGGCTTGGGCTGGCCACGGCGCCGACAGTCGGGCATATCCTCAGACTCGCCGGCGTCGAAGACGCGTGGACGAAGTCCAACGGCAGCACCCGGACGACGGTCAATCTCGCGAAGGCGACCTACAACGCTCTGAAGAACGCCTCGCAGGCCCGAACGCCACAGCGCGCTCGAGAGGTCCAGCGCGAGGCAGAGGAGGGAGCGGACTGATGCTCGCGCTGGTGCGTCTTCGCGGCGAGGTCGACACACAGGACGCAGTGCGGGACACACTCGACATGCTGAATCTCCACGAGGTCAACCACTGCACTTTGATCCCGGAGACCGACACCTACCGGGGGATGGTGACGAAGGTGAACGACCGGGTGGCGTTCGGCGAGCCGTCGGTCGAGACGGTCGCGACGCTGATTCGTCGGCGCGGCGAAGCGCTCGAAGGTGACGCCACCATCGACGACGAGTGGGTTGGCGACAACACCGACTACGCCGACGTCGACGCTCTCACGGCGGCGCTGTTCGACGAGGAGACGACCCTGCGCGAGCAGGGGCTGTCCCCGACGCTCCGGCTTCACCCGCCGCGTGGCGGGCACGCAGGCATCAAGCAGCCGGTGCCGGCCGGCGGAGAGCTCGGCGGGCACGACGATATCGATAGCCTGCTGGAGGTGATGCGATGACCGACAAGAAGCGCCGACAGCGCGGGTCGCGAACCCACGGCGGCGGGACGCACAAGAACCGTCGCGGTGCTGGCCACCGCGGTGGTCGCGGGGCCGCCGGGCGAGACAAACACGAGTTTCACAATCACCCGCCGCTGGGCAAGCACGGCTTCTCCCGGCCCGACGCCGCGACCGACAATGTCGTTGAGGTTCACGCTCGCGAACTTGACGAGGAGGCGCCACTGCTGGCGGCACAGGGCCTCGCCGAGACCGAGGACGACGCTTACCACGTCGACGCGCGTGACGTCGCGGAGGACGGCCACGACGCTGACGTGGTGAAGATACTTGGCGGCGGTCGTGTGGAGGGTGAACTCCACGTCACTGCCGACGCGTTCACCCAGAGCGCGCGTGAGATGATTGAATCCGCCGGCGGGAGCGTCGCGCTGACCGAGCGCGCCGAGGCCGCCGCGGAGAACGACACCGAAACGGATTCCGACGAGGAACGAGAGGACTGAGTTATGGGCTGGAAGGAGGCCGCCGAACCGGTGCTGACGCGAATGCCTGCGGTCCGTCGTCCGGAGGGGCACGTCCCCTTCAAGCGCAAGCTGGCGTGGACTGCAGGGATCCTCGTGTTGTATTTCTTCCTGACGAACATCCAACTGTTCGGGCTGGACGCCGGCGGGTCGAGCGACCTGTTCGGTCGGTTCCGCTCGATCCTTGCCGGGTCACAGGGCTCGATCCTCCAGTTGGGGATCGGCCCGATCGTCACGGCGTCGATCGTCCTTCAGCTCCTTGGGGGCGCCAACCTCCTCGGTCTCGACACCGACGACCCACGCGACCAGGTGCTCTATCAAGGCCTCCAGAAGCTGCTGGTGGTCGTGATGATCTGTCTCACCGGCCTGCCGATGGTGTTCGCCGGCGGCTTCCTTCCGGCGGACCCAGTGGTCGGGCAGGCGCTGGGTGTCGGTACGACCGGCCTTCAGTCGCTCATCTTCCTCCAGATCGCTGTTGGCGGCATCCTGATCCTGTTCATGGACGAGATCGTCTCGAAGTGGGGGGTCGGCTCCGGGGTTGGCCTGTTCATTATCGCAGGTGTCTCCCAGAGCCTCGTCGGCGGCCTGTTCAGCTGGCAGGGCCTGGGCGGCACGCCCGGGTTCTTCCCGACGTGGTTCGGGATCCTGACGGGCAGCCAGTCGATCGCCTCGCCGCTCACCGCGGAGGGGCTCCAGCAGTTGCTTCTTGGCCAGGGTCAGCTACTTGCGATGTTGACGACAGTCGCTATCTTCGCTATCGTTGTCTATGCCGAGTCCGTGCTGGTTGAGATCCCGCTCATCTACGCGAGTGTCCTGCCGATGATTCTTGTCCGCGCGCTCCAGGCAAATATCCAGTTCCTCGGGCGCATCCTCAACAGTCAGCTTGCCTCGATGCCGACGTGGGTCGGGGTGTACAACTCCGCTGGCCAGCCGGTCAACGGATTGTTCTACTACTTGGCACCAATCCAAGCACCGGGTGACTGGATGTGGTTCGCTGCCGGCACGACCGCAGAGCCGTGGCAGATCGGCATCCGTATCGCCATCGACCTGACGTTCATGTTGATCGGCGGCGCCATCTTCGCGGTGTTCTGGGTCGAGACGACGGGGATGGGCCCGGAGTCAACCGCGAAGCAGATTCAGAACTCCGGGATGCAGATCCCTGGATTTCGCCGCAACCCACAGGTGATCGAGAAGGTGATGGAACGGTATATCCCGCAGGTGACTGTTATCGGTGGCGCGCTGGTCGGGCTGCTCGCCGTACTGGCGAACATGCTCGGCACTGTCGGCGCCGTCTCCGGGACAGGCTTGCTGCTAACGGTGTCTATCACCTACAAGCTCTACGAGGAGATCGCAGAGGAACAGTTGATGGAGATGCATCCAATGATGCGCCAGATGTTCGGCGGTTAGGCACACAGTGTGTACACAGACGGCGGGCCGCCGTGCCAGCCGTCCTCTCCACCTTTGCCTCGTGAACTACTCAGTGTCATCGGATACCATCTTCTGAGCCTGATTTAGTACGAATCAGTCGCCATCCGACGTTGACACTATCCTCTGTCTCGTCGAATCGCGGTCATTCCTCTTTAACATCCATCCACTCCCACTGCTGGACGAGCATCTGGAACAACGCCCCCTCGGGATCGGACGCAATCGGATTGCGCCCGTTGGCCAGCTCTTTCGAGACGAACGCGTGGTTCACTCCAATGAACCGCCGGAGCGCCGCGCGGTCGTCACCGTAGAGGTACAGGACAACAACCGGGTCGTCACTCGCGGGACCCGTCGTAGTCGGCCGATGCACGTCGATGAACTCGCGTTCGGTCTGATTCGGCTCCTGCCCCAGTTCTGCTCTGGTCTTGGGGCCGTCCGCAAGTTTGTGGAGAACCGGGGTCTGAGCGAGTCGGTGGACTCGCGCCCACCACACGGGGACGCGTGCGCGACACGATGGACAGACCCACTCCTCGCGGTCGCCACTGTAGCGGTTCTCGTTGTCACACTGCGGACAGCTCACCTCCAGGCCCTCACCCATCGCTCGGGTGTCGGGGTCCAGTCCCGCTGCGTCCAGCGCCTCGACCCACCCACCGAAATGTTCGGTGAGTGTGTTCGGAAAGAACTCCCCATGCTCTCGATACTCGGCCCGCTTGGGTGCGCGACCAAGTTTGTCAGCGACGGCTTTGAGGTCGTCAAGTAGCTTTTCGTCGGGGATTCGTGCCGGCATGACTCGAACTTGCGTGTCCTGTCAGACAAGTCAACGGTGAAATAGCATTATATCTATCGAAAACACAATCAATTGAACTGAGCAACAAGGAGACTACCGCCGCCTTCGACTCGACGGATGAGTGGACCCGTTCAGAGGGGGGTTCTTTTCAACTCAACA
>CAKZPG010000116.1 GCA_937138675.1 uncultured archaeon
GAGTAACATAAGAACCTCGGGAAGCCCACGACTTCAGTCGTGGGAGGATGTCACTCTGGGGTCATTCATTATTCCCAACGGGATTGTGTACTCTGGGGTAGCAGCGACAAACACGACCCGACACGACGTGCCGCGCCCGCCTCTTGCGGGTGTCTCACTTCTCTGTAAGCCACGCCAGTGCCTCATCCATATCGTGCGTCGGCGGCGAGCAGGCCCGCCCTCGACAGGCGTAAACCGTCGGGCGTCCGTCGCGCGCCTCGCGGCCCCGCCAGACGGGGGGTGTCTCGTCTAGCCCTAGATCGGCCAGCCACGGCGCCAGTCCATCGTCTGTCGGCGGCCGGCGCGCGACGACCCCAGCCGGAAGGTACGTTTCCGCCAGACGGTTGCGCCACGACTCCGGCGGTGTCTCCGCCGCGACGGTTAGTTCCACACCGCCGCGGACCGACCGGTCGGCGGCGAGGACGAGCGAGGGGTATTCAGTCGGGCTTCCCCGTACCCGGTTACCGTGAGTCGTCAGCACAGTATTGGCGATACTGTCGAACCCCTCGTTGGGCGCGAACGACGACAGCGCGAGGAGGAGGTCAACAGCGACACCGAGACTCGACGGCGTTGAAGAGTCGCGTACCTCCTCCGGTCGGGTGAGCAGGCCCTCAGCGTCGACGTCGGTGAAATAGAGCGTGCCGTCCGCTTCATCCCAGAACCGGTCTGCAACGACCCTGGCGAGATCAACTGCGTACGACAACGGCTCGACGTCGCCTGTCGCCCGGTAGAGGTCGAACGCTCCGCGTCCGAGGAAGGCGTAGTCCTCAAG
Source organism: uncultured archaeon (assembly GCA_937138675.1). Taxonomy (GTDB): domain Archaea; phylum Halobacteriota; class Halobacteria; order Halobacteriales; family Haloferacaceae; genus A07HB70. Next base: position 812 of record CAKZPG010000116.1, read on the forward strand.
ATAACCTCGGCCCTTCACGTCGCCGTCAGCGTAGCGTCGGCGGAGCAGGCGCTCATCCTCGTCCCACAAGTGCTCGCGCACGAACGAAAGCGCCTCACTCGCCCGGTCAGCGAGCGACGGGTCGAGAGTGTGCGCGCCGGCGGCGAACGCCGATATCGCCAGCCCGTTCCAGCCTGCCAGCACCTTCTCGTCGCGACGGGGACGCGGGCGCGTCTCCCGGGCGTCGAAGAGGGCAGCGCGTGCACGACCGATGTGCTCCGCTACCTCTGCTTCCCCAAGGCCGTGACGCTCTGCGAGTTCTGCGTAACTCGCTGCGACCGTTAAGATTGTTGTGCCGTCCTCAAAGTTTCCGCCTGCCGTCACACCGAACCGCTCGCTCGCCAGCGCCGCGGTCCCGGCGTCTGCTGCTACTCTGTCAACTTCGTCGGGGGTCCAGACGTAGAACGCACCCTCAGTCGGCGCCTCGCGGCCGCCCGGGTCGCTCCGCGCGTCAAGTGTCGCGTAGAACCCGCCGTCGGGGTGCGAGAGCTCTCGGTCCACGAACGCGAGCGTCTCCGCCGCGACAAGGGCGTACCGTGGCGCACCCGTCAGCTGGTAAGCGTCCAGGTAGACCCGCGGGAGCTCGGTGTTGTCGTACAGCATCTTCTCGAAATGCGGGACAGTCCACTCTTGATCGGTCGCGTAGCGGTGGAACCCCCCACCAACATGATCATAGACACCGCCGGCGGCCATCGAGTCGAGTGTTTCGGCGGCAACGGAGAGCGCCTCGTCGTCGTTGCGGACGCTCGCGGCACGCAGGAGGAGGTCGATTCGGCCGGGTTGGGGGAACTTCGGCCCGGAGCGACCGAACCCGCCGTGGTCGCGGTCAGCGCTCCTGACGACCGCACGGGTTGCGTCGCCGAGGAGTTCGGTGTCGGGCGGTTCACCCGTCGACCCCGCGCCGGGCGAGACGTCGTCTGCGACCGCGGCGGCCCACTGGTCCGAACGCTCTATTATCTCATCGCGGTCCTCGCGCCACGAGGTCGAGATGTCACGAAGCAGTTGCTCGAAGCCGGGCGACCCGCGGCGCGGTTCAGGCGGAAAGTATGTCCCGACATAAAAGGGCCGACCGTCAGGCATGAGCCACGCAGAGAGCGGCCAGCCTCCGCGGCCAGTGACCATCTGACAGACGCTCATATAGAGGCTGTCGAGGTCCGGACGCTCCTCACGGTCGACCTTCACCGGTACGAAGTTCTCGTTGAGCAGGTCGGCTATCGTCTCGTCCTCGAAGCTCTCCTCTTCCATCACGTGACACCAGTGACAGGCAGAGTAGCCGACCGACAGAAAGATTGGCACGTCGCGCTCTCGAGCCTCCGCGAGTGCCGACCCGTCCCACGGCTGCCAGTGGACCGGGTTGTCGGCGTGCTGGCGGAGGTACGGGCTCGCCTCCTCGTTGAGCCGGTTGCGACTCGCGCGTTCACTCATACGTGACAGTTGGTCGCGGCGCACCTAAACCCAAGCAATCGACGGATTGGGGCGGAGAGCGCCTACGTGTGGGCCGCCATCGCCTCGACAAGCCGGTCGGCCCCGTAGAACCCCTCGTCCAGTCGTTCGACCTCTGTCCCGTCGCGGATGACGACGAGCGTCGGGGCCTTGCGGACGTCGAACGCCCGGGCAAGTTCGGGTACTTCGCTCGCGTCGACGACGGCAACCGGCCCGGGTCCGGCGCGCGCGACGACGCCGAACACCGGCTCCATCGACGCACAGATGCCACAGCCGGGGGTGACGAAGGCGGCCAAGACGAGTGGGTCGTCGGCGACGAGGCGGTCGAACTCCGCTCGGGACTCGACGGTGACCAGGCTCGACCCCGCGGTCGTGGTGTCGTCCATCATCTTTGCTACGCCGCCGCGCCGCAAAACCGTGCCGTCGCCCCGGCACCCAAGCGTTGAAGCCCCGACCGGTCGGGCGTCGGGCGTGGGCGAACTCCCCGTCCGATCGCTCCGGCTCCACCTCGTGGCGGCCATCGGGATGCTCGCGCCGCTCGATGTAGTGTTGATCGGACCGGCGCTGCCGGCGGTAGCCGAGGCGTTCTCCGTATCGAGTGGCCGCGCCGGACTTGTGATAACCGCCTACGCCGTCCCGGGCGTCGTTGCCGCGCCGCTGGTGGGCGCACTCGCGGACCGTCTCGGCCGGCGGCCGGTCGTGTTCGGCTCGACGCTTCTGTACGGGCTGACCGGCATCGCGGTGGCGCTGGTGCCGGCCGACGCCTTCCTCGCCGTCCTCGCGCTCCGGGCGCTCCAGGGTGTCGTCGGCGGCTCCATCCTCGCCTCGCTGGCGCTGACGCTCGCGAGCGACTACTTCGACGGCCCGCGCCGGAACGCCGCCGTTGGCTACGTCTCCGCGGCGATCACCGTCTCCGCCGCTGTCGTTCCTCTCGTCGGCGGGGCGCTCGCGGCCGTCTCGTGGCGTGCGGTGTTTCTCGCCTACGGCGCGAGCGTCCTCATCGCCGTCGTGGTGATCCTCTCGCTCCCGGAGCCGTCCGCGACGGCAGAGAGCGACCCGCCGGTGCTCGCGGACCTGCGCGGGGCGGTTCCGACGGGCCGGGCGGTCGGGGTGTACGGTGCGGCCTTCGTCGGCTACGGCCTCTTCTTCGGCGGCCTGCTCACCGCCACGCCGTTCGTCCTCGCCGACGAGTTCACGCTCTCCCCGGGGCGTATCGGCGCGCTCCTGACCGCCGCGAGCCTTGTCGGCGCCGCCGTCGCCCTCGGCAACGGACGGCTCGCCCGTTCCCGGTCAAGCCTCGGCCTTCTCATCCTCGCCTTCCCGGTCTACAGCGCCGGCCTCCTCCTTGTGGGCACCAGCCCGTCACTCCTCATTCTCGGCGTCGGTCTTGCGACGTTCACCGTCGGTCACGGCCTCCTCCAGCCGTCGCTCGCGGCCGTCATCTCCGAGCTCGGGCCTCCACGAGCCCGCGGCGCGCTGATGAGCCTCCGGACCTCCGTTATCCTCGCTTCGCAGGCGGTCGCGCCACTGGCGTTTACCGCACCGAGTTCGCTTGTCGGCGGGACGCGCGTCCTCCTCGCGGCCGGCGGTGTGGTGGCGCTCGCGGCGGGGCTCGCTGGGTGGCTCCTTCGGCGGTAGGAAGGAACGTTTACACGATCGCATCTCTCTCTCTCAGCCATGGAGACGGCCCTGGTGGTCGGCGGCGGGGGTCGGGAGCACGCCATCGTGCGGGCGCTCGCCCCGGACTGTACCGTGTACGTCTGTGCTTCGAACCGAAACCCCGGCGTCGCCCAGCTGGCGGCGGGGGTCGAGACGCTCTCCGAGACCGACCCTACCGCAGTGGCGGACTACGCGGAGACCGTCGGCGCAGACGTCGCCGTGATCGGTCCAGAATCGGCGCTCGCGGCCGGTGTCGCCGACACACTCGAGGACAGAGGCGTGTTCGCGTTCGGCCCCAGCGCCGAGAACGCCCGCCTCGAGACGGACAAGGCGTTCCAGCGACAGTTTATGCGCGAGAACGACATCCTGGGCTGTCCGGCGTTCGAGACGTTTGCCGATGCCGACTCGGCCGCCGACTACGTCGAGTCCACCGAGGGCGATGTGGCGGTCAAGCCAACGGGATTGACGGGCGGAAAAGGTGTCCGGGTGACTGGCGATCAAGTGACGGCAGAGGAGGCAGCCGACTACATCCGTACGAGCGACTGGGACGACTGGGTGATAGAGGACCGACTCGTGGGTGAAGAGTTCACCGTGCAGGCGTTTGTCGCGAACGGCGAGGTGCGGCCAACGCCAGCGGTTCAGGACCACAAGCGCGCCTACGAGGGCGACGAGGGGCCAAACACCGGCGGGATGGGGTCCTACACAGACGGCTCGCTCACGCTTCCATTCCTCACACGCGAGGAGTACGACGACGCCGTCGCGATCTTGGAGGCGACCGTCGACGCACTGGACGGCTATACGGGCGTCCTCTACGGTCAGTTCATGCTCACATCAGTGGGGATTTTCGTCATCGAGTTCAACGCTCGCTTTGGGGACCCCGAGGCGATGAACACCCTGCCGGCACTTGAGACGCCGCTTGCAGACGTGATCCGGACCGCCCGCGACGGCGACTCGCTCCCCGACCTGAAGTTCGCCACGCTCGCGACGGTCTGCAAGTACGCTGTCCCCGCCGGCTATCCAACAGCGCCCGAGGGTGGCGTGCGAATCGAGGTGGACGAGGAGTCCGTCGGTGAGGCCCTGCTCTACTACGCGAGTGTCGAGAACCGTCCTGACGGCCTCTACACAACCACCTCACGGTCGTTTGCCGTTGTCGGCCGGGGTGATACGATCGCCGCGGCGGAGGCGGAGGCAGAGGACGGCCTCACGGCGATGGGTGACGGACTCCGGGCACGCCACGACGTGGGGTCAGAAGCGCTTGTCGAGCGGCGGGTCAACCACGCGAGCGACCTCCGGGCGGCCGGGAGCGAATAGGGCCACTCGCGGCGGCGGATTCAAGCGCACCCGGTCGGTCGTGGGCGTATGGACGACGCGAGCGTTACCTTCGACCGGGAGCCTGACCGCTCCCATGTCGGTCATCTGCGGATCGACGTCGACGATATGAATCGCCTGACTGCACCGCGACTCGCGGCGATCCACGATAGTATTGAGTCGGTCCCCGACGACGTCTCCGTGCTGACGCTCGCGGCGGCCGGTGACCTCTCCGACGCCCGCGGCCTCGCGGCCGGTCTCGACCTCACCGCGGCGGTCGAGTTCTCCGCGGTTGACGCGCTCGAGCTCTTCGAGACGCTCCATGCGACGGCAACGGCCATCAGAAATCTCGACGCAGTCACCGTCTGTGGCTGTGGTGCGTACACTATTGGCGCGGGACTGGAACTCGCGATGGCAGCGGACTTCCGGGTGGCAACCGCAGAGTCGGCGCTCGGCCTCCCGGAGGTGGACGTAGGGCTCCCAACCGTTCTCTACGGCGCCTTGCTTCCCCTATTCGTTGGCTACGGCGACGCCGCCGAGCTCGTCTTTTTTGGCGACCCATTCTCCGGGACGCGCGCCGCGGAGGCCGGGCTGGTCCACGACGCTCCGCCCGAGAGTGAGTACGACGCGACCGTGGCGGCGTACGTCGACCGTCTCGCTGAGAAAAGCCCAGCCGTCCTCCGGTATCAGAAGCGTGTCGTCCGGACGTGGCGCTCGAACGGGCTGGAAGCGGCTATCGACGCCTCTGTCGCGCCTGGACTCGCCTGCTTCGCTCTCTCCGACCGCGAGGAGGCGATGCGGGCGTTCTTAGAGGACCGCGACCCAGTCTGGACGCACGAGAGCGTGGATTGACATCCTCCGCGTCGTAAACGGCGCGATTCTCTCGCTGAATCAATGTGACATCCTCCCCGTCGTAACCGACGGGGCTTCCCGTGCCGCAGGTGGGATATTTGCTGGTCTACGACACGACCTGTTCTCTCGTGTGAAACGTCCCGCTCTCGCGGTCGAACAAGTGTGTCGATGGCTGTGCCACACAGCCGTTACT
>CAKZPG010000117.1 GCA_937138675.1 uncultured archaeon
CACAAGCTGTGTCTCCAGCGTCTCGCCTGCGAGCTTCGTATGTTCGTCCATGGTGAGCGATAACACATGTTTCGCAGATAACTCTACCCCCACGACGGCCGACGGCAGCCTTTTCGCCGGGCGGGTCACAGGACAGATTATGCGACGGCTCGTTCTCGGTAGCGTCGGCGTCACCGATCGGATGGTTGACGTTCTCTCGACCTGGCCCGGCGACCTAGTTGTCGTCGTTCCCGACGAGCACACCGCGTCGGCGCTTGTTTCGCTCGAGAGCGTCGATACGCGCGTTGGAGACCCTCGGGACCCGTCAGTCGCCCCCGACGACGTCGACACGGTGGTGGTCGCTGCCGGCCCCGACACGCCCGAGGTAGCGCGGCAAGCGCGGGAACGCTACCCTGGCGCCTTGCTCGTCGCGCTGCGGTCTGCGGAGACCGACGATGAAGTCGCTGCGGCCGACACCGTCGTCGACGAGCGCCAGTTGGTCGCCGAGGCCATGCTCGACACGTCGACGGGTGAGAGCGCGGAACGGCTCCAGCGGCTGCGGCGTGTGCTCACCACCGTTGAGGGCACGCTGGGGGTGATCACCCACGACAATCCGGATCCGGACGCGATCGGGGCGGCGCTGGCGCTCGTTGACGTTGCGCGGTCGATGGGCGTTGAGGCAATTCCCTGTTACTCCGGAGCGATTACTCATCAGGAGAACCGCGCACTAGTCAACATACTTGACCTCGAACTGCGACAGATTGAGCCGGGTGATCAAGACGAGTTCGGCGGGATAGCGCTCGTCGACCACTCCCGACCTGGCGTGAACGATTGCCTCGACCCGGAGACGCAGGTCAGCGCGGTGATCGACCACCATCCGCCTCGAGAGCCGGTCTCGGCACCCTTTGTCGACCTCCGGCCGGACGTAGGCGCAACCAGCACAATCCTTACGGAGTATATCGACGGGTACGGTATCGAGCCCTCTGCCACGACGGCGTCGACGCTCCTGTTCGGCATCCGGGTCGACACCCGCGAGTTTACGCGCGAAGCGAACGAACGCGACTTTGAGGCCGCCGCGTTCCTCCTCCCGTACGTTGATGCCGCGATACTCGAACGTGTCGAGACGCCGTCGCTGCGACCCGACGTTCTCGATGTTCTCGCGCGCGCCATCCAGAACCGGGACCGACGCGAAGACGTTCTCGCGGCAGGTGTCGGGCGGCTCCACGAACATGACACGCTGGCACAGGCCGCGGATTTCCTGCTCGGGATGGCAGGGGTGAACGTGGTGATAGTCTACGGCTTCCTCGGCGGCGAGGTCCACATCTCCGGGCGCGCCCGAGGCGGTGCGGTCGACCTCGGTGAGGCGTTCCGCGAGGCGTTCGAGCAGATAGGCGACGCCGGTGGCCACGCCGACATGGCGGGGGCTCAGATATCGCTCGGGCTGATGGCGGACGTCGAGGAGCGGTCGGACCAGGCGCTGCGGTCCATCGTCGACGACGTGATCGCAGACCGTTTCTTCGAGACGCTTGAGACCGCCCCCTCGGTGCCGAATCGTGCCGCTGCGACGGAGATGGCCCTGGAGTCTGCACTCTCCGACGCGGAGGGTGTTGAGGAGTGACCGCACCGGCGAGACTTTTGTTCCCCGACACGTAGATGATTATATGACCGAGACGCCGACAGTCGGGGACTACATGACCCGCGACGTGGCGACCGTCTCGCCTGACGACACCGTCGGCGACGTGACCGAACGGATAGTTGAGAGCGACAGCCACGACGGCTACCCAGTCTGTGAGACCCGGCGTGTCGATGGGTTCGTCTCTGCGCGCGACCTCCTGAACGCGGACGACGGCGCCCGGATCTTTACAGTGATGACTGAGGATATTATCGTCGCTCACCCCGATATGGAGGTGACCGACGCCGCCCGGGTGATCCTACGGTCGGGCATCCAGAAGCTCCCGGTGGTTAACGACGCGAACAATCTCGTGGGCATCATCTCAAACTCCGACGTCGTGCGTTCACAAATAGAGCGCGCCACCCCCGAAAAGGTGGGGAAACTGATGCGGACATTAGAGCGTATCCACGGACTTGAGGTTCATCAAGAGCGCCGGCGCGTTAGCCTCGAACGCCTGACCCCGACTCAGACTCGGGTGTACGCCGACGAACTGGAGGGGCGTAGCTACGAACTCGAACGCGGGCTTGCGGAACCTCTCGTCGTCATCGACAACGACGGCGATCTCCTCCTTGCGGACGGCCACCATCGCGTGATGGCCGCCGACCGGCTCAAGATAGCGGAGACAGACGCCTACGTGATCGTCCTGCCCCACCGCGTGGACCTCGGCATCGCCCGCACCGCGGAGCGCGAAGGGCTAGAGACAATTGAGGATATTGAGGTGGTCGACTATGCTCACCACCCGCTGATGGAGACGACTCGGCGCCTCCAGTGACTCACTCTTCGCGCCAAGCCGCCGCGAGGTGGGCCGCAGTCTCGCGGTCCGGCCGGCACTCATACCGGTAGTCCCGCCCTTCGGACGCCTGCTCCAGCCGGTCGTAGCGCGCGACGAACGAGCCGTCGGCCCGTTCGCGAAGCCTGACGGTCGCAAGTCCGTCCGCCCGCGTCCACTCCTCAACCTCGTCGGTCCGTGTCTGCTCCCACTCCATACTCTTCACTCGACGGCCACCGACTCGGCTCCGTCGGTGCTGGCCAGGAGCGCGAGGTCGGACGAGAGCCGACCGAGGGTCGCCACGGCATACGCTCGGAGATAGACGATGACGGGCGCCCGCACAATCTGGACCAACACGAGGGTGACAAGCAAGAACACGCCCGCGATGAGCGCCAGCGCTGCAACGTCGACCAGAGTGAGAGTGTCGCCCGCCGCCGCGAGGGCGGCCGCGGCGGCGACGGCGAATGGGACGCTCGCGACGATGGCAACCAGCGATCCGACGAGGCCAACGACGATACCGGCGGCCACACCGAGGACAAGACGAACGAGGAGGTAGAGGCCAGCGTCCACCGGGTTCGCGGTAACGACGGGGGCGACCCGTCGCCAGCCTGCGATGGGCCCCCCGACCTCCGCGGCGAGTATCGCCGGCACGACGAGGTCGGTGGTGAGCGTCAGTACGAGCCACGCACAGAGTGCGACGGCTGCGGCGAACACCAGTCCCGGAACGACAAGCAGGCCAAGCGCAGGGTTCGACTGGAGTGCGAGCCACCCGACAAGCGTGACCGGACCGCCACCGAAAAGGAGCGCGAAGACGACGACGGCGGCGCGAAAGACGAACAGTCGGACGCCCCGACCCGCGTACCGGCGAGCGCTCGCGAACAGCCCTACGTCGCCGTCGCGGACCGCTCCGACGAGGGCGAACTCGGCGACGGCGCCGACGACAGCATAGACAATGGCGAGGACGAGGAGGATGGCGATGGCGACGGCCAGTAACTCGACGACTTGTCCGACAGGCGGGAGTGTAGGCAGGTTGAACCCCCCGAGCAGCTCTGGGACGACGCCGCCGCCTCCGCCGGTGACGGGCACCTGGAGGTTGCTCCCGGCGCTTGCCGCGCCGCCCCCGCCCCCGACGAACGCCGCGAGAGCGGCAAGCCTGAGCCACCGCCCAACTACCGGCGGCCAGAGCAGAACAGTGGCGCGCTTACGGGCATCCTCTAGCGCCGCGACCGCGGGTCGTGACACGTCATAGGTCGGACGGCCAGACCGTTCAATACTGCGGTCGGGACGCTTACACCCGCGAAGCTCGTCGCCCCGAGCGTGAGCCAGTTTCCGCACCTTCAGCGTCTGGAGGAGGCGCGCGCAGCACTCGCCGACCGTGGCGCGAGCGCGCTCGTCTGCCCGCCGGGCCCGAATGCGCGCTATCTCGTCGGTTTAGCCAGCGGCCAGTCGGAGCGTCTGTTCCTCCTTGTGGTTCCTCGGGAGCGTCCCCCAGCCGCGCTGGTTCCAGAACTAGAGAAGGCAACTGCCCAGGACGCTCCGGCACTCCCCGACGACCGTGTCCGTGTGTGGGGCGACGACGATGACCCACACGCAGCGCTCGCGGCATTTGCCGCCGACCTTGACCTCGACGTGACGACCGACGACCTGCTTGTGGGCGACCGGCTCTGGGCACAGCACCTTCTCGCCCTGCGCGAGGTCGTCGATGCGCCCCTTGGCCTCGCAAGTGCGGTCTGTGGGCCGCTCCGGGTCCGGAAGGACGACGCTGAACTCGACTGTCTCCGGCGGACAGCCGAGATGGCCGACCGGGTTGTCGAACGCCTGCGGACGCGTGGGTCTGGCGTGGTCGGGACTACAGAGCGTACACTAGCCCGCGAGATAGCCGCGATGCTTGCCGACGAAGGCGGCGAGGGAATGCCGTTCGACCCCGTTGTCGCTGCTGGCGCGAACAGCGCGCGCCCGCACCACGAGCCCGGTAACCGACCCATCGAGGCGGGCGAGCCGGTCGTCCTTGACTTCGGTGCCCTCGTCGACGGCTACCCGAGCGACCAGACCCGGACGCTCTGTTTCGGCAGTACGCCTGACGACAGTGTCCGTGCGGTCCACGATGTCGTCCGGGCAGCCCAGCGTGCCGGGATAGCGGCGGTCGAACCGGGTGCAACCGCTGGCGCGGTAGACGCGGCCGCTCGTGAGGTGATCGCCGAGGCAAGCTACGGCGACGCCTTCGTCCATCGGACGGGTCATGGCGTCGGTCTGGAGGTTCACGAGGCGCCGTACGTCACGCAGGCGAGTAACCGAGAACTCGAGCTAGGGATGGTCTTCAGCGTCGAACCCGGCGTCTATCTTGAGGGTGCGTTCGGTATTCGAGTCGAAGACCTCGTGGTCGTCACCGAGGACGGCGGGAAACGGCTAAACCGATCGCCTCGCGGGTGGGCGACGGGCGATCGCGAGCCGACGGGCTGACATCCACCCCGCCCTGATGGGAGAGGCTTTAGTCTCGAATTTTCCGTAATCAAGACCGCATCGCTGTCGACGGCAGAGACGAGACTGCCCGCGATGCGTCCACCAAAGCAGCCGAGCGTAGTCGCGGCGACGGCCGCACGTGGGCGGACGTCGTTTGCTCGCTCGGGCCCTTCATCACCGCTCAGTGATCGTGGCCCATCGCGTCGGCGAGTGAGACACCGAACCGCTCCTCGAATATCTCTTCCATCTGGTCGTTCAGCGCTTCCAAGTCCGCGGGCACGCCGTCCTGTGAGTGGTGGACGACCGCGTGGGTCTGCTGTGCGAACGCTTGGACGACGAAATCGGCGACAACCGCGGTCGCATCCTCACCCTGTTCTGTGAACACGTCGGCCAGTCCCGCGGGAATCTCGACCATCTCGTTGGTGTCGCCCGGACCCTCGATTGCGAACTCGTCAGTTTCAGTTGCCATAACTTTCGGTTGTGGACGAGCGGCAAATGCCTGTGGGTCCGGTGCGCACGAGATGCACCGGTCTCCCCGTTCTGTACCGACAGAGGTGCGGTCACTCGTCTCGACGGCCCGGTGACTCACTCCGAGTTAGTCGTCTGCCGTCGCCTCCCCTGTAGCCTCTGGGGCAGCGTGTTCGCGGTTGAGGTCGTCAAGATAGTCGTCCGCGTCGAGGGCTGCCTCGGCGCCCATCCCGCCCGCGGTCACGGCCTGCTGGTAGTGGAAGTCCACGACGTCGCCGGCCGCGAAAAGGCCGGGCACGCCGGTCGCGGACTGGTTCGCGCCACGCCCGCCCTCGGTTCGGAGGTAGCCGGCATCATCGAGTTCGACGCCTGCCTCCTCAAGATAGCCTGTGTTCGGTGTATGGCCAATAGCGTAGAAAAGGGCGCCGGCGTCGAACTCGAAATGCTCGGTCTCGGGATCGTCTAGCGCCTCGGTCGGGTGCCCCTCGGGGTTGCGTACGAGCGAGAGTGACTCGAGGCCGTCCTCGCGCGTGCCCTGGATCTCGACAAGTTCGGTGTTGAGCAGCAACTCGATCGACCCCTCGTCGACCTGTTCCATCACCCGGTCGACCCAGTAGTCCTCCGCGCGGAACTCCTCACGCCGGTGGATGATGTAGACGGTGTCCGCGAACTTCGTGAGGAAGGAGGCCTCTTCGCAGGCTGCGTCGCCCCCGCCAACGACGACGATATTTTCGTCGCGAAAGAAGGCACCGTCGCAGGTCGCACACGTCGAGACGCCGTAACCCATCATCCTCTCCTCTCCTGGTACGCCGAGTGTGCGGGCGCTCGCGCCCGAGGCGGCGATCACTGCATCGGCCGTGAATGTCTCACCGGAGGCGAGTTCGAGGCGGAACGGGCGGTCATCGGCGTCGAGCGACTCAACGATCCCGTTTTTGATCTCCGCACCGAATCGCTCCGCCTGTTGTTTCATATTGTTGATCAGGTCCGGCCCGGAGATTCCCTCTGGGAACCCCGGGTAGTTGTCGACTTCGGTCGTGAGCGTGAGCTGCCCCCCGGGCTCGTCTCCCTCTAAGACGAGTGGATCGTTGTTCGACCGTGCGGCGTAGATGGCGGCGGTCAGGCCAGCGATGCCAGACCCTGCGATCACCAGTCGTCGGTGTTCGGCCCCGTCGATTGGGTCGTGACTCATAATACGATGTTGTGGCGCTGGCAGTCTTAAACTTGCGCGTACGTGCGACCGCCGCGCCGAACGGCGACACAAGCGCTCATTCGTCGATTCAGCGCCTACGAGTGAATTGAGAGGGCCGCGCCAGACCGCCGCGAGAGCAATGCTCCCTGCCCGCCGGCGGGCCTGCGTGACCTGTTGCCATTCCCCGTCGCCGCTATCGCGTTTGTCGCCGAAGCGGGCTAACTCGACAGTGCGGCGGTCAACCCAGCTGTTGCCAGGGTCGGCACGGTCGTGGCGCCCTCGCCTGAATCCCTGCTCACGCGCTGGTGGGCGGCCATCCGGCGGATCTGGGGCCGCCCGGCCGTACACACCGTTCTACACGGACCGTACTTCGGTGCGCTGGGCATGACGCGACTCAGCAGGACGCTCCTGTCGTCTGCTGTGGTAGGTGGCCTTGTTACATATTTTAAATTTCTTGGGGCGGACTTTATCGAAAATGCAGGCGGGCAAGACCCCTTCCTCAAGGAGCACCGCAGGGAGCGAAGCGACCGAGCAGCGCGGTAGGGAGGGGATACGCCCGCCGTCATCCACCAGAAAACACCCCGAATCCAAATATTTGACATTGATTCTAACATATAGCGAAATAGAATGGTTTAGACGCTCCAGCAAAACCTCCGTGGGCTATTGGGACAGGGTATAAGACGATAGCGCCAATAAAAGATACGTGAAGCCGACCGTCGCCGTTAAAACACGCCTGCGGCGGCGTGCCGGCGCAGTCGTCGCCGGCGTCGTCTCGGCAACCGCCCTGGCTGGGTTGACGCTTGCGGCGACGCTCGGCGACAACGCCGCGGTGCGGTGGGCGCTCGTCACCGGCCCGGTGTTGTGTGCCGGGTTCGCGCTCCTCGCCACGAACCTTGATGCGAATCGGGCGGCTGGCGCAACGGTCCTCCGCCCCCGGCTCGGCTCGGCAAATGTCGTTACCATCGCCCGCGGGACACTCTTGGCGTGGTTGGCCGGGTTTGCCATGGTCCCGTGGGAGACCGGGCCGCTCGCTGCGGCGCCGGTCGCACTGTACTTGGGGAACACCGCACTCGACGCCGTTGACGGTGCGCTTGCCCGCCGGGTCGGCAACGTCACCGAACTCGGTGCCCGTCTTGACGCGGAGTTCGACGGCGCGGGCGTCCTCGTCGGTCTCGGAGTCGCCGTCGCGGCAGATATTCTTCCAGACGCCCTCGTCCTTGTCGGCCTTATAAAGTACACCTACGTCGGCATTGGATGGTTAGCCAGCCGCCGTGGGCGACCGCTATCGCCGCTGCCGGCGCGTGCGTCGCGTCGCCCTCTCGCTGGGCTTCAGATGTTCGCCGTCGCCGTCGCCCTCTCGCTACTTCTCATCCGCCCGGCCGCAACACTCGTTGCGGGTGCGGCCGGGACCGCTTACACCCTTGGGTTTGTACGTGACCTGTGGCTACGCCTCGGGCGGGGCGCGTACGAGCGCGTCAATCTGGTGGGTCAACAGAGTTAGCTCGCCGCTCTCGACCGCCTGGTGACGGTCCGCGGCCCACTCGCGCGCGACTGCATCAGGTACCTGCGCGGCCGAGGGTTCGTCCTCGCTTTCGGCTCGTGTCACCGCCCTCTCGATCAGGTCGACGAGATGCCGACACAGGTACGCCTCGTCGTCGGAGTACTGTGCGTCGACAAGCCAGTCGGAGCCCCCGCCGGTGACGAGGGTCGCCGCACTCTCGCCGACGGCAGAGAGCAGTGCCCGTCCAGACCTGCTCCCACCTGAGCGACCGGGTGCGTCCATCGTCGCGTGGTAGGCGTCTATCACCGTCTCTTCGTGTGGGCCGGGCGGGAGGAAGGTTGTCTCTCCGTCGAAGGTAATCGGGAAATACGCCAGCCCTCCCGGACGAACGCCGTCGAGAAGCATTGAGAGCGCTGTCTCGGCATCGAACAGATCGAGGAACGCGGCGGCGACGAGGAGATCGGCATCTGTGCCCCGGGCTCGGCCAAGAGCGTCGCCCCGTTCGACCGTGACCTCGACCGTGTGGCTGCCGTCGCTCAGTCGGATAGGATCATCCGCCGCCAACGCATAGCCCGCCTCGCGCGCGAGCGCCGGAAGGCGGTCGCGGAAGGCCGCGACCATCCGCGCGTCGGCGTCGACGCCAACGTAGGTCACGTCTGCCGGGAGGTTCCACCGGAGTAGGCGCCGGAGCATCGCGCCGGCCCCCGGGCCAGCCTCGAACACACGGAGCGAGTTACCTGTTGTCGCCGCCTCGCGGACGCGATCGAGCGTCGGGCGGTGGAGCGCACGGTCGTCGACGGATTCCTTCGCTCGGAGATACCGAACCTTCGGGTCTGACGGGGGATCGGCGGACACGATTTTGATTAGTGACGCGACGGACAAAAGCGTACGCGCGCGCCTTGCGAAGCGCGCCAGGGTCGAGCGACCAGTCGTGAGACGCGTGTCGGAGCCGCGACCCCACCGAGGCGCCGGAGGGATGGTGTTGTGGGCGTTGAGGAAGGCAATGATGCCCGCCGGACGGTAAAAGTCCCCGCGGTACCACAGGAGTGACGCCTCTGTGGCGACGACCGCCTCGTCGTGACGGATAGCACGAAGGTAGGCGGCGGCGAGTGATACCGGCGTGAGAGCCAGATAATTGGTAAGATGTCCCGCGCAAAAAGCCGGCTGCAGGTGAGCACGGAGTCTATCCCCCCGGAAAGACTTTGCGGCGGTCGGGGGAACAGAAAGAATATGTTGGTTAGTGTCGAGAGCGCCGCCGAGTGGGAGACGATCCCGGTCGAACAGGGCCACGACGGCCTGCGGTCGCTCGCTGCAGAGGGATTCTCCGGCGGCGTGACGGATAGCCGCGTCTGGGCGATGCTGACGAACGGACGCGTCGTCGGTATCGTTGACGGCGAGGTTGATGACCTCGTGGACGCTGACCTGACGGCTCACAAGGCACCAGACCCGGCGTTGCCGCTTCTCGCGGTTATGCGCGAACGATCCACACAGCCACGAGCACAGTACTACACCGAGGAGACACCGCTTTCGGACGTAGACACTACCCTCAGAGAGGGTGGGTTCACGGGCTACGTCGAACTGTCTGAGAACGTCCTCTCGGGCGACTACTTCATCGTCTACTACGGCGGCGAGCGGATGCCGGTCGCGTTTATTGGTGGGAGCGAGCGGCTGGAGACGGGCGAGGAGGCCTTCGACCGCGCTGCAGACGAGGTCGGCATCTACGACATCCACGCCGCCGATATCTCAATAGTCGAAGTGCCGGGTGCCGACCGTTCAGCTAGCGCTGTCGGTATGGACACTTCGGTGGGCACCGACGGTCACAAGAGCGCCGACGAGCCGATTGATACGTCCACCGACGATTCCGTAGGGCCGGGTGCGCGCGACAACGAACCCCGTGACACCGACGCCGACGGCGATACAGAGCCAGCAGCGGACGGCGATGCAGATACGACCGAAGGGTTGACGGCTGACGACGAGACAGACACGATAGACGAGTCGATGGCTAACGACCCGACCAGTCCGCCGACAGGCACCGTGGACACATCGGAGGATGCCGCGGCCTCGCAGACGGAAGAGACGGACGCTACGGGAGCTGTGAACGCGGGCCCGGAGGCGACAGCCGAGGGTGACGCGGACATTGAGTTCACGGGCGACGGTAGTGAGGATGGTGAGGGCGGTGAGGAGAACCCGGCATCATCGCCGACGGAAACCGATGTCGAGGCCGGAGCTGCGGCCGCTGACGCAGTCTCGACGGCAGCAGGGGTTGACGCGGACGCCGACGAACACAACAGGTCCCCGGATGCCGCCGCGTGGACCGGCAACGATGACGTCGTGGCGGCGGCAGAGCGAGACGAGGAACGGCTTGCGGCGTTGCGCGCGGAACGCGACGACCTGCAAGAGCGAATTGAGGTGCTGACCCACGAGCGAGACGAGCTGCAGGCGGAGGTTATGGAGCTACAGGACCGCCTTGCGACGGTTGAGCGAGAGCGCGACGAATTGCGCGCGGAACTAGCCTCGGACGACAACGCGGAAAGCGGCCCGAGAATGTCGGCGGCAACGGCGCTGTCGGGTACGAACCTGTTCGTGCGCTACCGGTCACGGGCCGACCCGACGCTCGAGGAGGCGATTGACGGGGGTGCGCCTCGGGAGGCGGTAGACGAGAACCTCCGCTTGGAGCGTCACACGATGTTCGAGGCGGAGGGCGCGACGATCGATGGCCGGCCGTACGACGAGTTTCTGCCGACAACACTTCAGTACCGGTTCGTTGAGTGGCTCGTGCGTGCTCTGCCGTTCGAACTCCGGGACGCAGCTATTAAGCGCCCACTCAGCCGTCTCTACAAAGTTATCCCGTCGTTCGACCGCGCGGAGATAGACGGGACGGTTGCGGTCCGCACCGACGATGGCGAGGACGAACGGTCGTTCGATGTGGTACTCAGAGACCGGAAGGGCGCGCCGTTCGCGGTGGCGAGCCTGTTCGCCGGGCGCGAACCCGCGACTGAGGCGATGCTCTCGGAATTAGTGGAGAATGCCAAAGCGGCCGCGGCGGCAAATGAGTCGCTCGGAGCAGCCGTCTTCGTGACGACGAGCTACTACGCGCCGGAGGCGCTGGAACTTGTAGAGGCAGAGGCGTCAAACGGCGGGCTCTTCGGTCGCGGGTTACGAGAGAGTTACGTGCGACTCGACCGCAGTCACGGCTTCCACCTCTGTCTGGTTGAGGCCCGCGACGGCGACTTCCACCTCGGGGTACCGGAGCTGTGACATCCACCCGCGAATAAGTCGCGGGCCTCCCACCCGGTGTTGGCCGAGCAGGCCACTCCTGAATGGTGGGAGCCTACGGTTTACTGGACAGTTAGCCAGTGGCTTTGCCATGAAGCTGTTACTCGCACCCCGGATGAGGCTTCGTGGTACCTGATTATTTACTGACTGTCGACGTGGTCGGCTTCCCTTTTGAGTTCGGCTCTGAACCGTGGCGAACACCGAGTCACCCGCCAGCTCTCCACGAACGGTGCGTAGGACGGTAGTTTGCGAATTAACTTGTCGGATTCATATGGTTGCCAAAGCCACCTTTATCCTCCTCAATTCTCTATTCGACCGCGAGAGCGGGACGTTTCACACGAGAGAACACGTCGTGTCGTAGACCAGCAAATATCCCACCTGCGGCACGGGAAGCCTCGCCGTTTACGGCGAGGAGGATGTCACAACTCGGGCTCGAGTTCCGCCGATTCGCCGACTTTCATATCTTCCAGCTTGTCGATTATCTCGCCTACTTTCTCGTCTAGGTCCCCAACGAACGCAGCCGTCGTCTCGGTCGTGATCGCGCCCTGGCTCGACGGCTCAATGAGAGACTCCTCCTCAAGTACGCGCAGGGAGTATCGAACCTTGTGATGGGGGTACCCCGTCTCGTTCGACATCTTTACGATGCCGATAGGCTCGTTATTGATCACCATCTTGAGCACGAGAAGGTGGCGCTCCAGCATGTCGACCTCTTTCTCAAGTCGGTCTATCATGGCACATGCTAACTCTCCTGTTGCGCGTTTAAATCTGTCGCCCATTACCTACAATGGCTACAGGTATGTTAACGTTTGCGGACCAGCCGACCGTAATCGGTATCACGGGCCACCAGAAAGGGAGCGTCGTCAATGACGGTCACCATCGTCGGCGCTCAACTCGGCGACGAGGGCAAGGGCGCGCTCGTCGACCGCTGGGGCGGGCCACCGGACGTTGTCGTGCGATTCCAGGGCGGAGACAACGCTGGCCACACGGTCGTGAACGACGGGCAGGAGTACAAGCTCTCGCTCGTCCCGAGCGGCGCCGTCCGTGGGAAGACGGGTGTCCTCGGCAACGGCTGCGTGGTCAACCCCCGGACGCTGTTCTCGGAGGTCGACGGCCTCCGCGACCGGGGCCTCAACCCGAATGTCCGCGTCGCCCGTAGAGCGCATGTAATCATGCCGTACCACCGCGTTCTCGACAGCGCGGAGGAGGGAGAAAAAGAAGACGACGATCTTGAGGCTGGGACTACCGGCCGCGGCATCGGGCCGACGTACGAGGACAAGGCCGGCCGGCGCGGCGTCCGAGTCGGTGACCTTCTCAACCCCGATGTTCTTCGGAACCGACTGGAGTACGTCCTCCCGCGGACCCGTCTGCTCGCAGAGGAGGTGTACGGACTAGATCTTGATGGAGCGGAGACGCCAGATCTCCCGGTTGACCTCGCGGACGCATTCGATCTCGACTGGCTTCACACAAAGTTCGCGGAGTACGGCCGTCGGCTCCGTGGGGAAGAAATGACCATCGACTGCGGGAGCTACCTCGTCGAGCGCTACGCCGCAGGCGACCGAATCCTCTTCGAAGGCGCGCAGGGCACGAGCCTCGACATCGACCACGGGGGCTACCCATATGTCACCTCGTCGAACCCAACCGCTGGAGGCGCTGCGGTCGGCTCGGGCGTCGGGCCAGGCGTCGTTGGGCAGGGTGAGGTGGTCGGCATCGTGAAGGCCTACCTCTCGAAGGTTGGCACCGGTCCGATGCCAACAGAGATCGACGGGTCGCTGGCCGACGAGGTCCGCGAGCGTGGCGGGGAGTTCGGCACCGTCACGGGCCGGCCGCGTCGAATCGGTTGGCTCGACCTTCCGATGCTCCGCCACGCGTCCCGTGCGAGTGGGTTCACCGGCGTCGCGGTCAACCATCTCGACGTGCTGGCCGGCCTTGACGAGTTGCGGGTCGCGGAGGCCTACAAGATCGACGGCGAACGGTTCGCGGTCCCGCCCGCCACGGCAGAGCAGTGGGCGGCCTGCGAGCCGGTTTACCGTGAGTTTACGCCGTGGCCAGAGTTCGACGGGCGCGCGACCGCCAGTGAGGGGATAGAGGCGCTCCCAGCCGCGGCGCGGGACTACCTCGACTACCTCTCCGAGACCGTCGACGCACCGGTGTACGCCGTCGGTGTTGGCCCGGACCGCGCCGAGACGATCGAGGTCGCGAACCCGTGGAGCGACGGTTGAGTCCAGTCTCCCGTTCGGCAGGCGACGGAGCGGCGCCTGATCGCACCCCTTTTGTCGCCGCCGGTCTAAATGCAAATATATGAAGAAGTCGCTGCTCGACATCCTACGCGACCCGCTCGACAAGGCCGAACTCGATCTTGAGGTCGACGAGCGCGACGGCGACGAAATCGTCGAGGGACGTCTAATCGGCACCGAGACGGGCGAGGTCTACCCCATCGAGGACGGCATCCCTAATCTCCTGCCGCCGGATATGCGCGACGAGTAGCAAAACGAACCCCACAAACGACGGCCGATACGTGCGCTTGACCCCCGATTCTTTTGCCGTCTCGGAGATATAGCAAACCGTGTCGCCGCCGCTCCCGGTCGAACTTAACCGCGACCGCCGCCACGAGATTCGCGTCGCAGAGCGGTACGAGGCGGACGGCCCCTTCTCGGTGGACCTGCACAACCACGGCGACGGCGTCCACGTCCACGTCAACGTTGACGGGAGCCTAGCCGGAGTCGCTCGGATCGCCGAGACAAACCACTATGTCGACGCTGACGCCTCGACAGCCGTCCACGTTGAGGTCGACCCGATTAACGACCCCGTCACCGGGACTCTCCAGCTCGCCACCGGCTACGGCAGCCGCAAGACGAGCGTCGAGGTGACGGTATCGCCGTTTGATGGCCCCGACCGTGTTCCGGTCGGCGAGGATCTCGCGCGGCCGAAGGGTGCGCGCGCGAGCGGCGGGTCAGAGGGTGGTATCAACAGACCAGCCACCGCAGACGACACGGACGGGCTTCCCATCCGGGTGTTCGCCGTGGCTCTTGGGGCAGTGCTGCTCGCCAGTGCTGTCGCCGTCGTCGTCGGAGGACAGGTTGTGACTGCCGGCGCGGGAGTGGTGATCGTGGCCGCACTTGTGGCCGTGGCCGCCGCGCTCCGCTAGCTGGCAGGCATCGCGTAGCTACTGATCGTCATGATCGTCGTGGTCGTCTGAATCTGGGTCTGTCACAACACCGCAGAGGTTGCCCTCCTCGTCCATCCGCTTCGCACGGAGGTATCGTGTTCGGTAACGGTTCGCCCCCTGGTAAACGTCTGCCTCCCGGATATCCTCGGTCGCACCGCCGGCCACGGTGTCGATAATGTCCTCGACTTGCTCTTTCTCGCTCGGTGTGAGCGTGAACTCATAGGTGCGTTCGTCCTCACGTTCGAGCGTCGTCCACCGGCGCGCGGCGGCGACGACGAGCGAACACGGCTCGCGGCACGGGAACGGCCCCTCACCACCGTCAGTCGAGAGGCTGTCATCCTCGTCGTACCCCCATTCGCGGCGTTTTAGACACTGTGAGTCGACGCAGGCGGCCTCTGCAACCCACTCGACGGCCTCGCGCGGCAATTCCTCCACGATACCGTAGATACCTGTCTGTCGCTCGCCTGTCTCGCGCCAGTGGGTGATGTCGAGGTTGCCCTCTTTCTCGCGGTACCAGTTTGCGACCGTTGCCGGATAGGCGATTTCGACAGCCTCGACACAGTCGCGCCCGTCGAGACCGCCGAGGCGCCAGCCAGTCGGCATGTTCGGGGCGGTCTTCAGCGGCCGGTAGCGCCCGTCGTCGTCGAATTTCATCGGCCGCCGGAGGTCCAGCGGCTCCTCGAAGGCTGCTAGGTCCGCAGTTGGAACGTCGATGTCGTCGATGTGTCGGAGTTCATAGCGCCGGTCGCCGGTGTCCTCACCGGTCAACTCGACGTGAATTGAGAGTTCGCCCCACTCGGTGGTCACACCCTCTGCGAGCGTGTCGTAGCGCTCCGCGACAGGCCGACTGTCTGCGCTCTCGACCCACCGAAGGAACGCGCGCCGGCTCCCATCGCCGGCACGATGCCAAGTCCACCAGTTGTCGAGTAGGCGTTCGTGGTCGGCCAGCAGCTCGCGCAGCGCGGCCTCATCCAGCCCCTCGCTCCGATCGTTCGGTGTCTCGACACTGTAGCCGTCCGGGCCGGCCTCACTGTGAAGACCATCACACGCGATCGGGCCGTCTGCTACGGCGTCGACAAAGGCGTCCGCTTGTCGGTCGGCGTCCATAAACACACCTCACCCGGGCCAAAACAAAGGCTGTCGGTCGGACCCGAGGCCGGGTGCCGGGTACTCTTTATTGCGTCGCGTTGGGGCCTCATTTTTCGTGGCCTCCGTCCCCACTCTGCCCTTGGCTAGTCGCTCGCTGGCTTCGGTGCTGTCCGCTCGCGCACCCGTTCGACAGCGTCGCCGACGTCCGCGCCGCCCTCCGCGGACCGTTCGAGGACGACGTCAGCAGTCAGCGCCTCAGTCCCGACCGCGCCGGCGTACCAGATCCGATGGCCGTCCACCCCTGCGGGAACGTCGTAGCCCAGTTGGTAGTCGTCGGTGAGGCCCATGTCCTCTGGGATATCCTCCTGCGTGTGAAAGCCGTCGGAAACGAAGAGGGGGACGACCACGATGTCCTCGCTCTCGAAATAGTCTGTCACGTCGTCGACTTCCGGCTCCTCGTCCATGTACAGCGCCTGGACCTCGTCGAACCGGCCGCGCTCGCGGATACGGTCAGCGTGGTACTCAATTGCTTTTGCGCTGTTCTCGTTGCGCTCTGTGCCGTGTCCGACGACCGCAAAGCCGAACTCCGGTCCCACGTCAGGATCACCGGTCACCGACTCCGCCCGACGGATCAATACGTCTGTCATCGACTCGTGGGTGCCGACGGGGCCACAGTAGTGGACCGTCTTCTCTACGTCGCCGGCCGCAAGCGTCGCCGAATCGGCGCTAAGCCCGTCAGAGTCCCACTGGTCGACGTCCCACTCCTCCAGTCGGAGTTCGCGGGGGATCACTTGCTCGGTAAAGTAGCCCTCGCTGATGAACAGGGGGACGACGTACACTTCGTCGGCCTCCACGGTTCGCAGCACCTCGCGGAGCGACGGCTCTTCCTTCCAGAACCCGGTCCGGACTTCGTCGAACACGCCAGTCTCGCGGATGGTGTCGGCGTGGTTGTTTGCGGGCGCGCTAGAGTCGGGGTTAAGATGCGAGCCATGCGCAACGACTACGAGTGCCTGCGCGTTTGAATCAGTCATATCTGCTGTTGGGACCCGACGAGTAAATTGACTTCGCTCCCCGGGCCGACTCGCTTTTGCCTTTCCCAGTCGAATCTTGCCTGTGTCATCGTTCGCCGCCGCGACCCGGGACGCTGTGCGGGCGCGCCCGCTCCTCTACGACGCGCTCCGGGCGGAAGTCTGTAATCATCGCGCCGCCGCTGACAGAATTCTAGACGACCTGCCCGGCGACCCCGACCCCGACACCGTCGCGACAGCGCTCCGCCGGTTCGCTGCGGACGCTGCGCCCGCCGACTGCGAGTCCCGCCGTGCGCCTGTCCGCGTCCGGCGCGGACTCGCTCCCGTCGACGATGAGCCGTTGCTCGCTGTGGGCGGGATGACACTCGGTGAGGACGCCGCCGCCGATCGGACGGCGCTACTCGCGACGGGCGACGTCGATTCGCGGGCGCTGGAGGTTGTTCTCGCGCACCTGCGAGTCACCGGTGTCGCGACCACGGCCGCGGGTGTCACTGCCGGGGGCGGGGCGGGTGCTCTCGCCGTCGTCGTCTCGGACGACGACCGGACCGCCGCGCTCCGGGCCGTCGAGGACGCTCTCGATGCGGTTCCGACGGGTTAAAATTCGGCGCGAGACAATAATAATCGATGGCGCTCTCGGTGAGGAACACGCTGACGGGCGAGACAGAACCGTTCGAGGTTGAGGGCGACGAGGTTCTGCTCTACGTCTGTGGCCTCACCGTCTCGGACGACGCTCATCTCGGCCATGCCCGGGTGTGGGCTCACGCAGACGTACTTCACCGTTGGCTCGAACACGAGGGCTTCGACGTCAGACATGTCGAGAACGTCACCGACGTGAACGAGAAGATAGCCGCCCGTATCGGCGAGGACGACCTCGGTGAGGACGAGGCCGCAGTCGCTCGCCACTTCACCGCTAGCGTCCTTGCGGATATGCGCGGGTTGAATCTGAAGCGCGCCGAAGTCTACCCGCGGGTCTCCGAACACGTCCCCGAAGTGATCGAACTCGTGAAACGACTAGTCGACCGCGGGTACGCTTACGAGTCGAACGGCTCGGTGTACTTCGACGTGAGCGCGTTCGAGGACTACGGCGCGCTCTCGAACCAGACGGTCGACGAACTGGAGGCACAGGGTGATCTCGAGGAGCAGGGTGAGAAGCAGTCACCTGCTGACTTCGCGCTCTGGAAGGGTGGTGGCGTCTCTCCTGACGAGGTGCGCGAACACGCCAAAGGCGAGGTGGACCCCGAGAATGCAGCCGCGGGCGCCGAGAGGTGGGACTCGCCGTGGGGCGAGGGCCGGCCGGGCTGGCACGTCGAGTGTTCGGCAATGGCGACGACCCATCTCGGCGAGACGATCGACGTCCACATGGGTGGCCGCGACCTCGTCTTTCCCCACCACGAGAACGAAATCGCACAGAGCGAGGCTGCGTCGGGAGAGCGGTTCGCGCGCTATTGGATGCACGTCGGCCTTTTAGAGCGAGAGGGCGAGAAGATGTCCTCGTCGCTCGGGAACTTTCTGACCGTCTCGGAGGCGCTCGACCGGTTCGGTCCGAACGTACTCCGTATCTTCTATCTTAGCGCGGCCTACGGCACCCGCCAGACCTACACTGCTGAAACGCTGGCCGAGGCCAAGGAGCGCTGGGAGCGTCTCTCGCGGGCCTACGACCGTGTGGCCGAGGCCTGCGACTCCGTGAACGCCCACGCCAAGCTCGAAGACACAGCCCTGCGCGAGGCCGTCTCGGAGACACGTGATCGGTTCGAGACAGCAATGGCAGACGACCTGAACGTGCGGGCGGCGACAGCGGCGCTCCTTGAGCTGGCGTCAGCGGCGAACCGGCACGTCGAGCGTGTCGAGTCTGTGGCCGGCAGCTACGACTACCGCGGACTCCGGCGCGCGATAGAGACGTTTGTCGAGTTCGGCGAGGGCGTGTTCGGTCTGCGGTTCGAGGGTGCGAGCGACGGCGAGGCACGCCTTGCGGACGAGTTAGTTGATCTCGTCCTGTCGGTCCGTGAGGAGGCCCGTGAGGCCGGCGAGTACGGGCGCGCGGACGACCTCCGCGCGGCGCTGGACGAGGCTGGCGTTGATGTGGAGGACAGTCCAGAAGGCCCAACCTACCGCTACCGCTAAGCGCCCGAGGCGACGCCGTGTTCGTCGAATATCTCCTCAACCACGTCCCAGTGTTTGCGGACGCGGTCCGTGGGGCCGTACACCGCGCCGTACTCGTCGCCGCTCGCCTCGGCGATATCGTGTTCGACCAGCACGTCAAGATGATGACGGACCGTCTTGTAGTCGAGGTCCAGTCGTTCGGCGAGCTGGTTCGGATTGAGCGGGCGCTCGGCGACGGCAGCGAGTACGCGCGCGCGGTTCTCTCCGCCTCGCGTCCCCGTCAGCACGTACCAGAGCACCGAGTCCATCATGCGATATGAGTGTCTGGACGCTGGTAAGCGCGTCGCCGACCTCCCATCTCCTCTCTGTGTGTCACCCCGATGGACGCTCAGGTCGTGAACAGATGTGCCGACTCTTCGGGTACGGAGAATAGCCCTGTCCGCACGCCACAGTCTAGCCAGCCGTGGCCGTACGCGAACGCCGCGAGCGCGTTTACTGGGTCGCCCTCTGTCTGAAAATGTCGGCCGTCGTCGAGATATGACCCTGCCATCTCCGCGCACGCGGCGGCAGCCTCTCCGAGCGGTGTCTCGAGCGGCGCGGTTGGCTCAACGGCTGCGAGGGCGTCTGCGAGCATCTGCTCGTAGCGGCCGGTTTTCTCCGCGAGGTCTGCGGGCATGGCTCCCCGTCGGCGCGCGACGGTAAACCTCCGGCGACGGGTGATACCCGGCTACGCCTTGTGCGTGAAAATGAGCGGGCGGCCATCGACGACGGCGACACAGATGTCGAGCGGTTCGCTCTGGACCAGTTCCGTCGCTGCACTCTTACACACAACGAGGTCGTCGAACGGGTCCTCGCAGACTGGACAGGCCACCGCGACGGTGTTCTGGTAGCTCTTGACCTTCTCGTTGTCCTCGCGCGGTGTCAGCGACGAGACGAGACGTTCGAGGTTGAGGTCAAGCCCCTCCTCAATATCGTCGAGGTCTTGGACCATACGATCCTTACCGGTCGACCTGCAATTAATCTACCCCGCGCCGCCGACCTCGGCGCCGACGTAGAGCACGACGACGAGGAAGATCCAGACGACGTCGACAAAGTGCCAATACATCGACGCTGTCGAGACCGAGACGTGCCGCTCTGCGGAGTACTGTCCAGCCAGTGTACGCACGAGGACAATACCGAGGAACACGGCTCCAAGTGAGACGTGGAGACCGTGGAGGCCGGTCAGGCCAAAAAACGCCGAGCCGAACAGCCCGGAAGTCAACGTGAAGTTCGAGTGGACGATGAACTCGTAGTACTCGTACACCTGTCCCCCGACGAAGATTATCCCGAGGAGCAGCGTCGCAATAAGTCCACTAATAAACTTTCCACGCTTGTTTTTCCGGATCTGGATATGCGCCCAGTGGAGTGTTATCGATGACAGCACCAGAAGGACGGTATTGCCGAGGACGAGCGACCCGGTCAGTTCTGGCAGTTCGCCGGGGGGCCACGCCCCCGCACGTATCCAGAAGTAGTAGCCGAAGCCGGCACCAAACGTGGCGAGTTCGGAGCCGAGAAAGGCGATCATCCCCCACTTCAGCGTGTTACCGTGGTCGCCGCCCTCCTCGCGCTCCCAGAAGTGGCTAACAAAGGCGTGGTAGACCCAGCCGTACAGCCCGGCAAGCAGCAGTCCAATACTTCCCACGAACGCCGCCGGCCCGGCCATCGGTCCGACCGGCGCGTTGTCGCCCTGTCCGACGACGTACAGTCCCGCACCGGCGTAGATGCCGGCGGCGCCTACCGCGGTGACGAACGGCCACCACGAGGCCTCGCCGAACCCGCGGGGCCAATCCTCCACAGCGGGCATCTGGTGCCCGCCGTCGTCGTGCGACTCCTCAATGGACATAATCCACGATTGCCTGGCGACGGGTAAAAATCCATCTAGGCGCGCCGGTCCGCCAGGCCGTCGTGCGTGGGCAGGTCGCAACCCTCAGGTCCTCCCGGTTCCAACAGCTGACGATGGTGCGCCGCCCAGCGGTCCTCCGTTCACTCGCGCCCCTCCTGTTCGCTGCCGTGGCGCTCGCGGCGTGCGCGACACCGGTGTTCGCCCACAGCGGAGGCCTTCGGTCGGCAGGTCGCGACCCCGTGTCAGCGCCCGCGTGGCTCTTCCTCCTGACTGGCGGCGCTGCCGTCGGCGCCTCCTTTCTCCTTGCCTCGTTTGTCACCGACCGGTCGCTGATTAATGCAATCCATGGCTGGTCACGGTCGCTCGCGATTCCAGCCCGTCTCCTTCGTGTGCTCGGACGGCTCGTCGGCCTTCTTGCCCTCACGAGTATTCTCGCCGTCGGCTGGGTCGGACCGGTTACCGGTGTCCGGAACCTCGCCGTCCTTCTCGTCTGGGTCGCGTGGTGGGGCGGCGTCGTCGCACTCACCTACCTCGTTGGAAACGTCTGGCCGGCGCTCAACCCCTTCCGGACGCTCGTTGATGGCGCTCGGTGGGCCGCGGACCGTGTTGGTGTCGGCATGCTCCGTTACCCTGACCGTCTGGGCGTGTGGCCCAGCGTTGCCGGCCTTCTCGTCCTTGTCTGGGTAGAGGTGACGGCACCCCTCGCAGACGACCCAGCGCTTCTTGCGACGGTAGTTGCCGGCTACGGCGCTGTGACCGTTGCTGGCGGGGCCGCCATCGGCCGAACCTGGTTTGACCGTGTCGACCCTGTTTCGCGGCTCCTCGCTGCTTACGGACGGGTCGCGCCGGTCGCGCGGACCGACGACGGCTGGTCCCTCCACCTTCCGGGAACACGTCTCTCCGACCGTGTTACCGTCGGTCTCGACGAGACTGCGTTCATCGTCGCGGTGCTGTACGTCACCACCTACGACGGCCTCGTCGCGACCGGGCCGTGGGCTGCCGCCGTCGAACGGGCTGTCGGCCTCGGCGCTCCTCCAATATTTATCTACTCCAGTAGCTACCTCGTGGGGTTCGGAGTCGCGCTGGGTGCCTATCTCCTTGCGGCGCGGGCGGCCCGACGGTTCGCTGTGACCTATTGCTCGCCCGCGACGCTGGCGTCGCGCTTTGCCCCGCCTCTTCTCGCCATCGCGGCGGGCTATCACCTTGCACATAATATTTTGACCGTTTTAGCGCTGTCGCCGGCGCTAGCGAGTGTTGTCGCCGCACCACTCGCTCCGCCCCAGAGTCCGCCGACGCTCGTTCTCCCGAACTGGCTCCAAAGTGTCGAGATAGCCGCCATCCTCGCCGGCCACGTCCTCGCGGTGTGGGTCGCTCACGCTGCTGCCTACGCGGTCTTTCCCGACCGTCTTCAGGCGGTACGGAGCCAGTACGGCGTCACGGTGGCGATGGTCGGGTTCACGATGCTTAGCCTCTGGATCGTCTCTGAACCGTACGTCGCCCCACCGTTCCTCGCCTCCTGAGATGTCCATCACCACAGACTACACCGTCCCGCCGGACGCGCCGCGCCACGACTGTGAGCGCTGCGAGGGGACCTTCGCAACCGAGCGACATCTCGCGCTCCACCGGGGGCTGGCTCACGGCGACGCAGAGCTGAGTGAGTCAGAGCGCGCGGCCTTCGCTAAAGCGCGGGCGTCTGAGGAGGACGAACTCGGGCGCTACCGTATTCTCGCGCTGGGTGCGCTCGTGGTACTCTACTTCGCGTTCCTGTTCGCCTACGCGATGGTCACTTAGCCAGAGCTCAGTCGGCGGAGCCGACCGCTTGATGGAACGGTTTATCAGCCACCTGCCGGCGCACGTCACCGATGCGGTCGGCGCTGTCGGCGCTGCTCATCGCAGTAACGACCGCGAACACCTCCTGTCGGGAGACCTTCACGCCCTCGCCGCTGACAGCGTCCTCTGGACGTCGGCCGAGTTCGCGGAGCGTGCCAACGGCGAGGAGGAAGGGGATAGCCCAGGCCGCGAGGGTGTTGCCGTCGCTCGTGGGGACGGCTTCGAGGTATCGCTGAGCACCTGGGAGGAAAGTACGGGCGTGGCTCGCAACGCGGGCGACAACGGCGGCGGTGCCCGTGCGGTTTCCGGCGTCGAGGACCGCGTTCTGGTCGACGCCTTCGGCAGCAAGCCACTCCCGTGGGAGGTAGACGTTGTTCTCTTCCCTGTAGTCGTCGTAAACGTCTTTCGCGACGTTGACAAGCTGGAGCAGGAGGCCGAAATCTTCGGCTGCGCTGTAGAGCAGTTCTTGCCGCTCATCGCTGAGATCAGCCCGGGTTACGAGGTTTGTCACGAGCTGGCCGACGGTGCCGGCCGCGTAATGGCAGTACTCCTCTAGTTCTGCGCAGTCGCGGATTCGTAGGCCACCATCGTCGGCGTAGCGCTCGACAAAGTCGGCCATCCCTGAGACAAGTTCGCGCGCGGGCGGCGTGACAGCTCGGCGCACGTCGCCAGGGAGCGCCTCAAACGTGGCGACGACTCGAGGAGCCTCGGCGACGACTTCCCAGTCGGCGTCTCGCTCGTCGGGGAGGTGCGGGGCTATCTCGTCGACGAACTCGTCGACGGTCGTCTCGTCGTCCGGATTGAGAACCCGGTCGTAGGTGCGGAGAAGGGCGGCTTGGTCTGCTGGGGCGACGTGATCCGCGTCCTCAACGGTGTCGGCGACGCGACAGAGCAGATAGCCGACACAGATGTACGACGACATCGGTTCTTCAAGGACGTCGACCGTGAGGGCGAACGTGCGCGACACGTCCTGAACCGCATCATGACACCAGTCCAGGTCTGCCTCGTCGTCGGCACGTGCCGGCCCGCTCTCTCGTGGCATCTGGATATGGGAACAGAGAGTTTCGTCCCGTATAAAACCATTCGCCACGCGGCCGTTACGGAAAATCAAGGAGAAAGCCTCGCGCTTCAGCGCGGGGAGGATGTCAAAGACTCTCAGCCTCCGCAACTGCCGGCTGCTCACGACCAGTACAGACGCGGGGCAAAGAGGAAATACGAGAGAGCGAGAACGAGCAGGGCGAAGGCGAATCCTCGCCCGACCCAGCCTCGCCCAACGATAGCCGCTGTCTGGACCAGCCCCATCACCGACGCGTCCTGTGGGTGGAGGTCGGGGTAGGTGAACCGGGTCAGCATCGACACCGCGAGCACGGCGGTCAGGCTGACGAGCGCGAGGGGACTGACGGGGCCGGCGAGTACCGCCGCCGAGAGTACTGTTGCTGCGAGCGTCGTCTGGACACCCTCCGTCTCCGTCGCGTCGCTGTCGTAGGCCGTGTAGAGGCCGAGACGGGCAACGCCGCTCGCGACGTAGAGCGCGCCGACAGCCACGGCGAGAACCGTCGGCGTCCCAAAGGCCTCGCGGGCCACCGCCACGACGAGCGCGGCCGGCGCGACGCAGAACGACGACACGTCGGCCAGCGAGTCGAGGTAGGGGCCAGCGTCCGTGCCGCCGTAGCGTCGCGCGAGAATGCCGTCGACCGCGTCAAGTATCGCGGCGAGGAGAACGATGCGGGCGGCAAGCCTCGGCTGGCCTGCAAGAGCTACCGCGACAAAGCCCAGGGCAGCGTTTCCGACCGTGACAGCGTCGGCGGCCCCGAGGCGGCCGACGAACCGGAGGCCTCGCACAGATTCATCTGCCCACGCCGTGGCTTACGTCTTTAGGTTCGCCGACCGCGCCGCATATGTGTCCCCGGCCTCGACAATCACCATGCGACGACGTGAGGTGCTCGCGACCATCGGTGCGACGCTCCTTGGCGGATGTTCGGCAGCCGGGTCCTCAAATAGCGAAGACGGCGAGTTCGATGTTGGGATGACCGCTGTCGCCTTCGACCCGGCCGGAGTAACCGTTTCGGTCGGGGAGACGGTTGTGTGGCGCAACACCTCGACGCGCGCCCACAGTGTCACGGCCTACGGAGACGCTCTTCCCGACGGCGCGGAGTACTTTGCCTCTGGCGGGTTCAAAAGTGAGTCGGCCGCGCGCGACGGCTGGGCGAACGGCCTCCAGGGCAACATCGATAGCGGCGAGGACTACACGCACCGCTTCGGAGTGCCAGGCACCTACGAGTACTTTTGTATCCCTCACGAGCGGTCGGGGATGGTCGGTCGGGTCGTTGTCAAAGAGTGACGCGGCCGCTCAGTCGTCTTCGACCGCGACATCCTCCGCGTCGACGTCGACAGCTGCCTCCTCTTCGGCCTCGACCTCCGCCGGCCGAGCATCGAGTGAAAGCTTCTGTACCTCGACTCGCCGGAGCGGATAAACCTGCTTTGCCTCGGCGTAGATAGCCGAGGAGAGCCGTCCCTCGACGACGCTGTCGATGAGGCCTTCGAAGGTGCGCTCCTCGGCAGCTTCCTCAACAAGATCGATCATGACCCGCCGGATTGCGCGCTCCTGGCTTCGGTCTGCCTTCTTAGTCGTGAGCGACACCGGCTGAATCCGGACACGGTAGTCGTCTGTTGTCAGCACGGTGATAGTCGCGTCCACCTTCGACGCGCCTCGACGAACGAGGCTGCGGAGGTAGTCGCGCGTGAGTTCGTGTTCGATGAACTCTGTGTACGCTGAGTCCGACCCCGCGTCGGTCACCTTGAAGATGAGTTTGGTGTTGTTCTGGCTCTGGTCGTCTGTCAGTTCGCCCAGCGTGGTCTGGATTGTCCGACCGACAATCTTCTCTGGGTCGTCGGCCATTGTCTCGCCGAGTTCGGCCCGGTCAAACTGCTCCGGGGCGAAGACGGTGTACCAGCGCTTGTCACGCCGCTGCTTGGATACGGATCGTTCGCTCATATGATGTGTGTGTCGTCTGCGTCAGTCGTGTCGTCGTTCGCGTTCTCGCTGTCGTTCATCTTCGCGTGCCCTGCTGCCAGCTCCACAAGCCGGTCCGCGACCCGCAGGTTCACCGCATAGTCGTCAACTGTTTGCGCGAGACCATCGGTCTTGTCACGGTCGATGCGTGTTACGACCGCGCCGCCGTCGACGCGAGTCTCGACCTCTGGCGTGTTGTCAGGCTGGAGTGTCGCCGCGACGAGCCCCGCCTCGTCGTGATCGGTTCGAAGCTGCGCGGACCGGTTCATTCTCGACCCTCCGTGAACGCCTGCACGAACTCGCCCACATCACCGTTGAAGCGTGCGCCGGCCTGGACGGCCCCGCCGAAGGCGGAGCCGTCGCCGACTGCTTCGGCGGCACGGGCGATTTGCGCGCGTACGCCTGCTGGCTCCGTGGCGCACGCGGCGGCGGCGCCCTCGGCGACGACAAGCGCGACCGGCTCTGGCGACCGGTAGTCTCGCAGGAGCCGTGCCGCAGTCACAAGCCGTCCCGGCGCCGCGTCGTCTGCTCGCGCGACGAACACGCCGTCGTAGCGCGCTGTCGTCACTTCGTCAAGCAGGTTGTGGACGCCCCGGGCGTGGTCACGCCACGCCCCGAGCGCCACGTCACGGGCCTTGTCAGCTCCCAGCGCCAGCGCCACGCCGGCTCCGGGTGCCTCGCGTGCAACTGCGTCGAGTACGTCGGCGTACCCGCCGAGAGTCTCGAACGGCCCCTCTGGTGTCGCATACGGGCGGAGAAGCCACTCGATGGCCATGGGCGCGCGGTCGCTCGCCCCCTCACTCGTCGCCGCCTCCACCGCGACGAGCGACGCGACCCGCCGGTGAGCCTCGTCGCCGAGCGTCGCGGGCAAGTCGAGATGTGCGAGGAACGCCCGCGCACCCTCAGAATCGCCCGAGACGGGCGCACGAAGGCGCGTCGAGCTGGCCAGCCCGTCCGCAAGGTCGCTGGTCGGCACCGACAGTCCCGGGCGGCGAGCGACGAGGCCGCCCCGCTTTGCCGCGTCAAGAAGCGCTCCGGTCCCGTCTGCGCCGGGGGTGACACCCGCCGCCTTCACGCCTGCGAGTGCGAGCGCCGGCGACGGGTCTGCGCCGTCGACTGCCGCGGCGACCGCGTGGGCGTCGAGACTCGCTGGCCGCGCCCCGCCCATGAGGACGAGATCGGCCGACGCTTCGTCACCCACGCGAATGGTGACGGTGTCGTCGTCTGGTGCTGGTGTCTCGGGGTCGGGGCGGACACGCGACTGGAAGGGGGCGCCGGCAGCGCGGCAGGCCCGCACGAGCAGGCCCGTCGCCGCGAGCGCGTCGCCGGTTGCGGCGGCGCTCACGGTGACGAAGTCGGCCTCGTGGAGCCGCTGTGCTGCCCGGCTGGCGTCGACACCCCTTGTCGCCTCGCCCGCCTCTGCCGGCACCTTACGCGTCCTCCAGCAGGTCGACAGCCGCGTCGTAGCTGTAGCGGAAGTCCTCGTTAAGTTCGTCGCCACGGTAGTAGTTCGCGAGGCGCCGGATCTTCGACTCCGCGTTCTGGAGCGCCCGCCGGTTGCTCGCGTCCTGTGGATTCATCTGAACGTGCTCGCTGAGGCGCACCGCGCGCTCGAGCAGATTTCGAAAGTCCTCTGGAAGTGACGGCTTGGCGTCGTGGTCGTCGAGTATCTGACCGATCTTCTTTCCGGTCGCGAGTTTGACGTTCGGGACCGGGGTGCCCGCTACGCCCTCGTCGCGCAGGGCTATCCCGATCTGACTCGGGTCGTGGCCTTCCTCCGCGAGTTCGACGACGCGCTCTTCGACAGCGTCTGCCTCTACGTCACTCCACTCGGGTGGGTCGTCTGCCACGGGCCTGTCCGAGTCGGATGACCCACGGCGTCTGGTGTGCATTCGTGCCATCGTTGGGTGGAACGCACGACCGCAAAAGCGCCGCTCTTGGCGCACTGCCGCGATCCCAAGCCCCAGACGGGGACAGGTCGGAGTCGCAGCCGTGCCGTTCCCACATACGTAACCTGACTCGCGGTGCTAAACCGTTCCGCTTCCATCTCCGGCATTTCGACACGCTTTTACTCGCCACTCACCCTTGATGTGACGCGTCACGGGCTCGTAGATCAGTGGTAGATCACTCCCTTGGCATGGGAGAGGCCCCGGGT
>CAKZPG010000118.1 GCA_937138675.1 uncultured archaeon
TGACGGCCGGTATCTTACTCCTGCCGGCACCGAACATCTCGACGACCTCTCTTATCTCCCTTGTCCCTGTCCAGTCTGCACGGACCACGACCCCGACTCGCTGCGCGACGAAGGGCCGGGTGCGCGCGAGCGACTGCTCGCTGAACACAATCTCCACGTCACCCTCGCAGAGATTAGACGTGTGCGAGAGGCCATCCGCGCTGGCAGCCTTCTCGAACTTGTCGAGCGCCGCGCCCGCGGCCACTCCTCGCTCGTCGACGGCTACCGTGCGCTGCTCGAGGAGCGGGAGTGGCTCGAACGACACGACCCCGTCTCGAAGGGGACCTTCTTTGCCGTCTCTGCGGAGAGCGCCCGCCGGCCCGAGGTGGCCCGCCACCACGACCGCCTCTCGCGGGTCGCACCACCGGACGATGCGCGGGTCCTCCTGACCGAGGGTGGCGTCCCCTCGACCGACCGCTTCGACGCCGTCTGGCGCGTTCTCCCGCCGTTTGGCCCCTACCCTCGCGCGCTCGCCGCGACGTACCCTCTCACCGCCGAGGTGCCAGACCGGTCAGACCGCTCGGCCTGCGAAGCTGCTGCCCGCGGGGTCGCCCGCCTCGCCGCAGCGACGAAGGCGGACCTGACGCTCGCACACGACGGCTGGCCGGCGACGGCGCTCGCGCGCGTCCCCGACTCCGTGGTCCTGTCCCGTCTCGATGATTTTGACTCCGACCCGACACCGACAGGGTAAACCCCAATGCCCGCCCGACTCCGGCCGTGACCGAGTACTTCGAGATTCACGCCCGCGACGGGCCGGCCCGACGCGGCGAACTCCGCCTCGCCGACCCCCTGCGGACGCCGGCGCTCGTCGACGACGTTCTCGTCGACGGCGGGTCGCTGTGGCCCGAGGAGCGCGCCCTTCCGGCCGGCGACCCCGCCAGCCTGACAGCCCTTCCACACCGTGGCTTCCCAGCGGGAACGCGCACGGAGGTACAGGATGCCTTTGCCGTTGACGTCCCCGACGTGGACTACCCGAGTGCGGCCGTCGTGACGCCCGAGACAGCTGCCGACCACCCTGCGGACGCCTCGGTTCTCTCGACGGCGACAGGGGCGGCGGGCCACGCCGAACGCGTTCTCGACGCCGTCCTCACTGTCCGGCGCGCGACACCGCCCGACACCGCGCTCTACCTCCCCGGTGTCGCGACGCCCCGGAACGTCGCCGCGCTCACGTACGCGGGCGTCGATTTGTTCGACGCGAAACTCGCGCGGGTGCGGGGCAACCAGGGCCGCTATCTCACGACCGAGGGCGAGTACACCCTCGGTGACGATCATCTCAATGAACTCCCGGCACCGTTCCCCGGCGAGCCCCCCCTCGATACCTTCGACCGTGAGGACTGCGTGAAACACAATGTCGCGGCGCTGGAGTCCGAACTCGCAACCGTCCGGACGCGGGTCACAAACGGTCGGCTCCGGGACTACGTTGAGGGGCAGGCTCGCCACCAGAACTGGCTCACCGCCCTCTTCCGTCTTTTCGACGACGAGTGGGGCTACGTTGAGGAGCGTACGCCCATCTATCGCTCGGCGCCGCTCGCGGCCGCGAGCGAGGACGCCCTCCGGCGCGCCGAGATCCGGCGGTTCGCTGACCGTGTCACCTCGCGCTACCGCCCGCGGTTCGACGACCTCCCTCTTGTCCTCGTCCCCTGTTCCGCGCGTAAGCCCTACAGCGAGTCACAGAGCCACGCGCAGTTCCACAAGGCGATTGGCTACCGAGGACACGTCGTCTCCGTTACCTCGCCTATCGGCGCCGTCCCGCAGGAACTCGAACTCGTCTACCCGGCCCAGCACTACGACGCAGTCGTCACCGGCCGCTGGACGGCGGGCGAGCGCGAGTTCGTGAGCGAGGTCCTGAGCCGGTATCTCGACTGTGCCGACTACCCGCGGGTCGTCGCGCACGTCCCCGAGGACTACCGGTCGGTCGTCGAGGCGGCTCTCGACGGCCGGGACCTGCCTGTCTCGTGGACTGTCGACGACCACCCGACGACTGACGACTCGCTCGCGGCGCTCTCCGGGGCGCTCGCGGGCGAGGAGAGCTACCGGAAACGGACCCGCCAGCACCGCACGCTCCGTGCGCTCGCGGACTATCAGTTCGGGGCAAGGGCGGGTGAGGCCCTGTTCGCCGACGACCTGCGTGTCCAGGGACGGTATCCAAAGCTTGTGGCGTACGAGGGCGACGAACAGGTCGCGGCGCTCGTTCCACAGTATGGGTCGCTCGCGTTCACCCTCGCCGGTGCGGACCGAGCGCTTGCCCGCGGCGTCGCCCCGCGCGTGGAGATAGACGACTTTGTCCCGCGTGGGAGCGTTCTCGCGCCTGGTGTGGTCGACGCTGCCGACGACGTTCGTGTCGGCGACGAAGTTGTTATCGAGGGACCACGCGCGCTCGCCGTGGGGCGCGCCGCGATGTCGGGGCCGGAGATGCGGGCGTCGACGCGCGGCGTCGCTGTCGATGTGCGTCACGCCGAGGAGCGCTGAGACCGAAGGTTCAAGCGTTGTCTCGCCGCGCGTGAAGCCATGAGCGACGACGCCAACAGACCCGCCGCCGGCACTGGACCGCTCGCGGGTGTCCGAGTCGTCGAGGTAGGGTCGATGATATCTGGGCCGACCGCCGGCCGACTGCTCGCGGACTTTGGTGCCGAGGTGATCAAGGTCGAACGCCCCGAGACCGGCGACCACCTCCGCCACTTCGGTCCGCAGGTCGACGGCCACTCGGTCTGGTGGAAATATCTCGCGCGGAACAAGCGCTCGGTGACGCTTGACCTCTCCGCCGAGGGCGGCGCGGCGGTGTTCGAGGACCTCACAAGCGAGGCAGACCTCGTGATCGAGAACTTCCGGCCCGGGACGCTGGAGCGATGGGGTCTCGGCCCCGAGGCACTACGTGAGGTGAATCCAGACCTCGTCGTTCTCCGTGTGTCGGGGTTCGGCCAGACCGGACCTGAAGCGAGCCGACCGGGCTTTGGCACGCTCGCGGAGGCAATGAGTGGCTTCGCCGCGGTCAACGGTTTTCCCGACCGCGACCCGTTGCTCCCGCCGACCGGCCTCGCGGACACTGTCGCTGGTGTGTTCGGTGCGCTCGCGGCGACGATGGCACTCTACCGCCGTGATACCACAGACACGGGCGGCCAGACGATCGATAACAGCCTCATCGAGCCAATGCTGATGCTCCTTGGCCCGCAGGTGCTGCGGTACGACGCGACGGGCGAGCCAGAACGTCGGACGGGCAACCGCTCAACATCCTCTGCTCCCCGGAACGTCTACGAGACAGCTGACGGCGAGTACGTCGCGCTCGCGGCGTCGGCACAGCCATTGGCGATGCGCACCTTCGACGCCATCGGCCGGCCGGAGCTGAAGGAAGACCCCCGGTTTCGGGACAACGACTCTCGGCTTGAGAATGTCGCGGAACTCGACCGTTTGATCGGCGACTGGATGGCCGACCACACCCGCGCGGAGGCGCTTGCAGCCTTCGACGAGGCCGATGCGACCGCCGCGCCCGTTTACGACGTGCCCGACATTCTCGAAGACAAACAGTACCAGGCCCGCGAGGCCGCGATCGAGATTGAAGACCCTGACCTCGGCCCTTCCCACGTACAGAACGTGGTACCGACGCTCTCAGAGACGCCCGGCGGGGTCGATCACCTCGGACCCGCTCTCGGCGCGCACAATGACACCGTCTACGGTGGGCTGTTGGGCTACGACGAGTCTACCCGTGCTGATCTCGACAGCTCGGGGGTGATCTAGTGGACCTGCCAGACCGTGTCCACGTCGACGAGGTCCTGCCCCGTGACGGTCTCCAGCGTCTCGACGAGGTCGTCCCGACCCCAAAGAAGGTAGCGCTGGTCGACGACCTCGTCGCGACAGGTCTCCAGAGCGTCGAGGTCACCGCGTTCTCGCATCCCGATGTGGTGCCGAACCTCCGGGATGCGGGCGACCTGTTCACGGCTCTCGACCGCCGGTCAGGTGTCGAGTACCACGCGCTCGTCCCGAATCGTGTCGGCGCCGAGCGGGCGGTCACGGCGGGCGTCGACGGTATCGACGCCCTCGTAACCGTGAGCGACGCCTATGCACGGCAGAATCAGGGGATGACGGCGGCGGAGAATCTCGACGCGCTGGACGCGATACTCGACGTCGCCGACGACGCCGGCATTCCCGTCGAGGCAGGGCTCGCGACCAGCTTCTTCTGCCCGTACGAAGGGCCGGTTGACCCGGAGCGGACACTGGACGTCGCGGAGCGGGCAGTCGCGGCAGGCGTGGACGCTGTCTCCTTCTCTGCGACGGCGGGGATGGCCGACCCGTGTAAGGTCGCAGACCTGCTTTCGCGCGCTGACGAGCGCTTGGGGCTCGACGCAGTCGACGCCGGCCTCCACCTCCACGACACGAACGGACTTGCGCTCGCGAACGCCGTAACAGCCATGCGAGAGGGTGTTCGGCGATTTGACGCTGCGGTCTGCGGGCTCGGCGGCGGAATCGTCTTTCCGGCGGGACTGGACACTGTCGGGAACGTTCCGACCGAGGACATCGTGGCCGCCTGCGAGGCGATGGGGGTAGAGACGGGTGTCGACCTCGATGCCCTCCTCGAGCTGGCCCGGCAGGTCCGGACTGACCTCGGCGTCGAGCCGTGGAGCCACGCACTTGCAGGTGGAACGCCCGCCGGAATGCTCGCGGCGACCGGCGGGCCGGGGCCGGACGGGTGAGCTCAGCTGACCAGTCGCAGGGACGGCCGCTCGCGGATCTCCGAGCTGGCGTCGTCCAGGCGCTCCCGATTCTGCTCGGGGTTGCGCCGTTCGGCCTTGTCGTCGGTGTGGCTGCCGTTGAGGCCGGCCTGACACCGCTTCAGACGGTCGCCACCTCGGTCGTCATCTTTGCCGGCGCCTCGCAGCTGGCGGCTATCGACCTCATCGGCCGTGACGCCGCGCCCGCTGTTGTTGTCCTCACCGCCGCTGTCATCAATGTCCGGATGGTGATGTACTCGGCCTCTATCGCCCCGCGTCTTCGGGCGTACCCCCAGCGGATCCGGCCGCTCTGCTCGTACATCCTCACCGACCAAGCGTACGCGCTCACAGTCGCGCCCGAGGAGCGGCCGAGCGTCTACACCTACCTTGGGATCGCGGGGTCGCTCTGGGCAGTTTGGCAGGTCGCGACCGTCGCAGGACTCGCCCTCGGCCGCGGCCTCCCGCCGGAGTGGGGGCTGAGCTTCGCAGTTCCGCTCGTCTTCCTTGCCCTGCTCGTCCCCACGGTGACGGACCGTCCGAGCCTCGTTGCGGCGGTCGTCGGAGGGACGATCGCAGTTCTCGGCGCAGGGCTCCCGTTTAATCTCGGGCTGGTCACGGGCGCACTGGCCGGTATCGCGTCGGGGCTGGCCGCGGAGCGCGCGACAGACGAGGCGTCCACCGGTGACGGGGACGTGGAGGGCCACGCGTGAACGACACTATCGTCTGGGCAGTGGTGGTCGTCATCGGCGTCCTTACCTTTGCGTTCCGGCATTCGTTTGTCTACCTGTTCGAACGCATCGACACCGTCCCACCGCGTCTGCGCGCGCCGCTCCGGTACGTCCCGCCGGCTGTCCTCGCGGCGCTTGTGGCGCCCGCACTTGTCGGGTCACCGCTCGTGGCGGGGCCCGTCCTCATCCCCCGGACCGTGGCAGGTGCGCTCGCGGCTGTCGTTGCGTGGCGCACGAGGAACACGGCTGCGACGCTCGTCGCGGGGATGATCGGGCTCTGGGCGCTCACGGCGCTCTGACCGGGAGGGCAGTTAGCTGAAAGTAGGCACGAAGCCCCTACACTCAATGAGTACCGCAGTCCGCTGACGCGGACAGGGAACGCAGTCGGGTGGGGATACAGCGCCGTCATCACCTGCTCAGACAGCGAGAC
>CAKZPG010000119.1 GCA_937138675.1 uncultured archaeon
GCGAGTTCGTCCTCGTCGCGGTCGGAGACGCGACTGACGACCACGCGATCGCCCTCGGTCCGGTCCGCGAGGCGCGCGCCGGTCCCCTCGTCGACGGGTTCGAGGTCCGCGCCGGGGATCGGGTCGCCGTGGGGGTCGACGGTGGGGTCGCCGAGCGCCTCCGCCACGCGGCGCTCGAACGCCTCGGAGATGTGGTGTTCGAGGGCGTCGGCCTCGTCGTGGACCTCGCTCCAGTCGTAGTCGAGCGCCTCCGCCAGATAGGCCTCAAGCAGGCGATGGTGGCGCAACACTTCAAGCGCCACTGTCTCACCCTCCGGTGTAAGCTCTACGCCCTTGTACTTCTCGCGCTCGACCAACCCCCGCTCAGTGAGGCTCTCCAACATGCTCGTCACGGTCGGGGGCGTCTTGCCCGACGCCTCGGCGATCGCCGACGTCGACACCGGTGGCCTCTCCTTAGCCTGAAGCTCGTAGATGGTCTTCAGGTAGTCCTCCATGACGTCGCTTAGCATTCGCTCAAATAACGGTTGGCCGGCGCAATAACCTGTCCCCTCGCGACGGACGTGTCACACCACGGCCGCCCCCCCCCGAGATGGTCGCCGAACACGAGAATCCACAGAGATCAGGGGCTGACCCACCGCTCGGCGCCGCCAGAACCGTGGGTTTCGGCCGGACTCGGCAATAAAAACACACGTCTGGTAAGAAGGACGCTTACGAAAACGGCAAGCGAGGCGCCTGTCGGATTCCTCCCACGGCTGAAGCCGTGAGCTTCCTCCGTGCGTTCGTGTGATATCATCGGGTTTCGGTCTTAGCATATGGCTGTAAATCCTGTCTGCCGTGAAGTACAACCACTGGCTCTGCTAGCTAGCAGTTACTTCCCTTGGCCTATGAGGTGCGAGCGCAACACGTCGCTCGTTTTGGACCCTGAGTTCGGATTGAGCAAAATGACAGGACCGGCGAGGTTGCCCGCCCGCTCCCACGCAGCCGCTGCCGCAGCGCCGCCCGCCAATCCGACCTCAAGCCCGGTCGTGGAGGTGGCGGCGACCGCGCCCTCCTGAAGTTCGGGGTCGCCGACTGCAACGGCCGAGCCGTCGTGTTGTGAGAGTGCCCGGAGGGCTAACTCGCCGCCCGCGGGGTCGGGAATCTCAAGTTCGCCGGTAATCGTGTCCGGGTGGGTCGTCGGGTTGATTCGGTCAGCGCCCGCGTCGTGAGCCTCGACAATCGGCGCACACCCCTTTGGCTGGACAGCGAGGAGGTGTGGCATCTCATCGGCCAGCCCCAAGTCGACACGCTCGCGAAAGCCCTTCGCGACCCCCACGAGTAGTTCGCCGGTGCCGACCGGGACCACGACAGTCCCGGGCGTCTCACCGAGGTCTGCGGCCACCTCGTGGGCGACCGCCTTCGCGCCCTCGTGGCGAAAGGGCGCGTCGAACTCTTGAAGCGACGTGTACGACTGGAGGTCTGTTATCCCCTCGACAGCATCCGGGTAGCGCCCCCCAGCAACGCGCATCTCGCCGCCGTGGACGTTGACCATCGCCTTGACCGGCGTGGGCGAGCGCGCGGGGACGAACCCGTACGACCGCAGGTCCGCACGGCTCGCGTAGGCGGCGAGCGACTGCGCCCCGTCGCCTGCGGCCGCGAGCGCCAGCGGTTCTACGTCGGCACCCTCGCCGGCCGCCGCCCTGACGGCCCCGACGGCGAGGCTCATACCCCGGTCGACAAACGACCCAGTGGGGTTCCGGCCTTCATCTTTGATGTACAGGCTGTCGACCCCCACCTCACCGGCCATCCCCGGGGCCGCGACGAGTGGCGTCTCACCCTCGCCAGCGGTCGGGGCGTCTCTGTACGGAAGGAACGAGTCGACCAGTCCTGCCGCGACCTCGGCGTCGTCGATGATAGCGAGGTCGTACGCCGCGTCGAGTGTCCCGCCACAGGACGGACATCGGCCGTAGAGCGTGTCAGCACTCTCCTCGCAGTCCGTACACCGCAATCCCGAGAACGCGTCGGTCCGGTTCACATCGTTGTTCGGAGCGCGGCGACCAAAGCCGTTGCCCGACCGAAAAAGCCGTCTGGGAGGCTCGACACCGTACCATTGATGAGCAAACAACGCGAGAAATTTGAGAAGTCAGCGTCGCGCCGGCGCGCGCAAGGAGCGCGGTAGTGCGCGTCGCCGTCGCCGGCGCTGGGCTCGCGGGCCTAACCGCGGCCGCCCGCCTCTCCGAGGCCGGCGCAGACGTGAGCGTCCACGAGCGCGAGCCGACCGTCGGGGGGCGCGTCCGCACCGATCGTCACGACGGCTACCTGCTTGACCGGGGGTTCCAAGTACTCTTCCCGGCGTATCCAGCCGCGAAGACGGAACTCGATCTTGACGCTCTTGACCTCCAGACCTTCTCGTCCGGTGCCGTTCTCGCGCGGGCGAGTACCGGCGAGCGCTCCGTTCTCGCCGACCCGCTCCGGGAGCCACGCGCCCTCGTCGAGAGTGCGTTCAACCGAGAGGTGACGACGATCGACAAGCTTCGCACCCTTGTGCTCCGCCGCAACGTGGCGATGCGCGACGAGGACGAGACGTTCGCCCGATCCGACAACTCGATCCGCGAGTATCTGCGAAAGTGGGGGTTTTCACAGCAGTACGTCGAACGGTTCGTCGCCCCATTCTACGGTGGGATTACCCTCGACCGCTCGCTCGCGACCTCCAAACGGGTGTTTGAGTACACGTTCAAGATGCTGAGTGCGGGCCCTGCGGCCCTTCCTGCCGAGGGGATGGGTGCGATCTCTCGCCAGTTGAGAGTGCGGGCAGAGCGCGCGGGTGCAACCGTCGAGACAGACGCCGCAGTCGAGTCAGTCGTCGCGACGGACGATGGTGCGCGCGTCTCGCTCGCGGACCAGACGCTCAACGTCGACGCCGCCATCGTCGCAACCGACCCGCCAACTGCTCGGGAGTTGACTGGCGTGGACTCGGTACCGACCGAGGGCCCTGGATCAGTCACGCAGTTCTACACCCTGCCAGGACATGCGGCGATAGACACCCGTCGCCGGATCGTGTTGAACGTTGAGGGGCCGGCGCCGAACGCGCTGGTCCCACTCTCAAGCGTTGCCCCTGGATACGCCCCCGGCGACCGGCAGCTCCTGTGTGCGACGTTTCTCGCCGCCGATGACTTCGACCCGTTCGTGATGAGCGACGACGCTCTCGCCGAGCGAACGCACGAGGCGTTTGCGGCGTGGTATCCCGAGCGTGCAGCGGGCGGGCTGAAGCGACTGGAGACCGTCCGGGTTCCGTTCGCGCAGTTCGCACAGCCGCCAGGAGTCCACGACCGGCTCCCGACCGTTGACGCACCGGCAGGCGAGGTCTACCTCGCCGGTGACTATACCGAGTGGTCGTCGATACAGGGGGCGCTCCGGAGCGGCCGAACCGCAGCGGCGGCGGTCTCAAAGTAGCCGGCGAAGCTCTCCAAGCGGCGGGAAGACGAGCGCCTCGTCGCCCTCCTCGACGACCGGGCGGAGCGCGTTCGCACGGCGAACGAGCGGCGAATCGAAGTCGCTCGCGCGCATCCCGTTGACTACGGCGCCCGCGGCGAGCGTGGAGAATGCGGGGAGAACGAACAAATCGCCGCTGCTGTAGACCTCCTTGCCGTACAGCAAGCAGGGATGTCGCTGCCCCTCGATCTCGATCGCGGGGTGATCGTGGCCGACCACGTACCGCGGCGCCTTGCGTTCGGGTTCAGCGTGACCGTGACAGACCAACGTTCCGTCGGGAAGGCGATGTTCGTCGACAACCGTCCCGTCCCAGACCGCCTCAAGCATCGTGTCGTGGTTGCCAGCGACGGGGATGACGCGCGCACCACAGTCGTGACAGGCGTCGACGAGGTCAGCGAGCGACGCGCGAGCCCGGTCAGTCGCCTCCGAGAAAGTGTGAAGCACGTCGCCCGCAAAGACAACCGTCGCGGGGTCGACAGCGTCAAGCAGGCCGACCAGTCGCTCCCGAAGAGCCGCGCGTTCGCCGAGCGGGAGGGCGACCGCCGACGCCTCCGCCCGACCGACATGGAGGTCCGCAAGGACGAGAGCGTCTACCTCCGGGAGATACAGCCCGCGGTCGCGGAGGACGGCCGGAACACCAAGATCGGGCATTTACGCCTCGGCGTGGTTTCGGGCAGTCGCGTACGCCTCCTGAACACGTTTGAACTCGTCTTTATTCCCGCCGGTATCGGGATGAACCTCTTTCGCGCGGTCACGGTAGGCGCTCCGTACCATCTTCTCGTCGGCGCCCGGGTCAAGACCGAGTTCGGCGAACGCCTCAACAACGGGGTCGGTAGCGGCGCTCGGCGTCTCAACCTCCGGGGTCTGGAATGGGAGCCGACGGCCGAGTGACCAGCCCGGCATCTCGTGTTCGCACAGGACGGTCGTAACGCCCGCCGACTCCAGCCGAAAGTACGCCTGCGCATCGAAGGTGATCGCTACGTCGCGGTGAAGAAGAAAGAAGGCGACCTGTCGGCCTTCTACCTCGTAGTCCTCGGCGTAGGGCTCACCGATCTCACGGAGATACCCACGGATCTCAACACGGCGACGCTCTATGCCGTCGACATGGTCCGCGGAGTCGACGGAACG
This sequence comes from uncultured archaeon, assembly GCA_937138675.1. GTDB lineage: Archaea > Halobacteriota > Halobacteria > Halobacteriales > Haloferacaceae > A07HB70. The sequence continues at coordinate 4,600 of CAKZPG010000119.1, forward strand.
GCCCGGAAACAGACGCTCGCCGGCGTAGAAGACAGCGGCGACGACGGCGCTCGCCGCGGCGCCAAGGCCGAGACCGGCCAGCAGCCACGGCGGCAGGAGACCGAACAGCTCCGTCAGCACGTGAGTAGGTAGCGTGTGGGGGCCTAAGAACTCGTCGGACAAGGCCTCAGCCGATGTAGCGCAGGTCGTCGTCCGGGACGGGTGCGTTGGCCTCCTGCATCTCGCGGATGCGTCCGACGACCTCCTCCATCTCCTCGGCGCGGTCCTCCAAGTCGCTGAAGTCGACCGCGACACCGAGTAGCGACTCGAGTGTCTCGAGTACCGCCCGGGCGCTCTTAGGGTCGACGAGATATCCGCTCGTCTCGCCCATCAGACAGGCTGCCTCCATCCCACGACGGCCGCCGAGGCCGAGCAGGAGCCCGGAGACGCCGACGATGCCACCCGCAGGTTCGTTTTCACGGAACTCGACGCCGGCGGCCTCAAGTTTCTCGCACAACTCGGCGTCGGTGACGGCGCCGACGACGCCGTGATCGTCGTCGTCGATGAGTTCGCCGGTTGGAATGCCACCGAGCGCGTAGGTGCGCTTGACGTCGAAAGCCTCAGCCACGTCGAGAAAGGCGTCGGTCAGGCGGTAGTGGCCCGCACTGCTGCCGGCTTGGTGGTCGCCGCTCAGCACAAGGAGGTCCACCCCACCTGCGTCGACAGCGTGGAGTTCCGCACAGGCAAGGCTCGCCACGCCGTCATCGACACCAACCTGCGGCGGGAACTCGTCGGCGTACACCCGTCGGACGAGCTCGGCGTCGAACTCCGAGGTCAGGTGGTCGGCAGCCAGTTTCCCGACGTGGCCGACGCCTGGGAGCCCCTCCACGAGTGTCGGCGCGTCGAGCTTGGGGTCCGCGACACGCTCTATCTCGATATCCTCCATGGAATCTATCGGCGCCGCCGACGCTTAAGAGCGCGGCGGTACTCTCCGTATGGGTCCGCGGGGTCGAACGGCGCTGGCGCTGTGTTCTCCGTCTCGGCGCCACAGTCCGGGCACGTCTCGCCGAGCGTGTACACCGGGCGGTCGTGGCGATCACGCCATGCCGCACACCGCCGGATATCCGACTTCACGTCACTCTTCGTGGCGCTCGCGGTGGTAGTCAGCGGTGCCGTCGTCGCTCGCAATGGCGGCGCGAGCGCGCTCCGCGCTCTCCTCTAGTTCGGCCTCGGCGGTTTTGTAGTCGGGCGCGCGCACCCGGAGGCGGTATTCGGGAGCCCCAACGTATGAAACCGAGAGTTCGACCTCGTCGGGCAGATTACCGTTGCCCGCCGCGGCATCTAGGGCGTCGCGAATGGCGTCGACACCGTCGCCGCTCGGACACCGGATGTCGACGTAGCCGCTCACCGTGACGTAGGGGACGGAGACGTTCTCGCGCGCCGTCTCGACGACTGCAGCGACATCGTCGTCGTCGAGGTCGACGTCTTCAAGCGCTTCGATGCCGTGGATAGCAGCCTTCTCGAAGGCGTCGTAGAGCGTCTCGAACTCCGCGAGGAGGGCGGTAACGACCTCACGATAGCGGTCGTCGGATAGGTCCTCGCCGAACGCAATAGCCATCCACGCGTCGGCTTTCTGTTCGTTTTTCCACTCCTGAATCTTCTCCTTGCGCTGGTGTTCGTTGACGTCTTTTATCGAGAGGTCGATCTGCTGTGATCCCTCGTCTATCTCTAGCACCTTCGCAACAACTGTCGACCCCTCGGTGACATGATCGCGGACATTCTTGATCCAGCCGCTTGCCACCTCAGAGACGTGAGCGAGGCCTCGCTTGCCCTTGTACTCCTCCAGATTGATGAACACCCCAAAGTTCTCGATATCGTCGACCTTGCCAACGACGAGCTCGCCCGGCTCCGGCCAGCCAGTGTATTGCATACCTACAGCTGGGTGGTCTGGAGGCACAAACGTTTCCATCGTGGCGCCGAGTAAACTACGACCACGTGAGGGCCAGTGAACAGAGCGCCGTGTAGGGGAGGCCACCCCTGTACGCGAGCGGCCGTTCCACGACTGATACATTGGATAGCGAGGTTATGTATCAAGCGGCGTGTGGCCGGCTGGAGACAACAGAAAACAAGAACAGACCGTGAACTGCCTCCGGGGTCAAGCCCCGAGGCACTCGCCTGGTTCTATCGGTAGATCCAAGCCGTCTCTGCGCCGGATGTTGGGAGCCGCTCTTCACCCTTACACCTCGCTACTCACTACTCGCGTACTTCGACCGTCTCGACGACATCGCCCGTGAACTGCGCCCTGCCGCCGCCGGGGGTCGCGAGCGTTGAGCCACAAACAACGCAGGTGACAACCGTCGACGCGCGGCCGAAGACAGTCTGCTCGTTGCCACAGTCGGGACACTCGACGACGTGAAAGTTCCCCGCCATTACTCTTGGAACTTCAGTCGGCCGGCGCGCCACCCCTCGCGCATATGCGCCTTACCACACTCGCCACAGCGGTATTTGAGGTTCGTCTTCTTTGTCGGCTTGTCCCCACCGGGCACCTTCGAGAACTTCCCGGCGTTGCCGACGGTGGACAGCCCACGCTTGCGCTGGCGGTCGATCCACTTCATGCCTGTTTCGCGCCCGCGGCGGACTTTCTCCACCTCGTGCTCTTGGTGGGCGTTACAGTGCGGACAGTACGTGTTCATCCGGCGCGGCATCTCCATGATTGCCGTGAGTTTGACGTCGGCAGTTAAGAACCGTGCGGTCTCAGGGCGGGTCAACACGGAGCGACGCGGCACCGAAGCGTTCAGTACGGGCGCGTACCATCGCATCGCTATGGAGAACCTCATCGTACTCGGCGATCCTGGCATCCGGAAGGGAGCGAGAATAGAGTACGACGGCGAGGAGCGGGTCTGTTTCGCGATTCAGCGACAGGGCGGCTACCACGGCCCCGACGAGGTCCAGCTCTGGTGTACGGTCGGGACCGAGGACGAGCGCGAGACGTTCGAGAAGCGCCGGTTCGTCCCTCACTGGCTGGAGACCACGTCGATAGATGCCGACGCCCTCACCGTCGTCTCGCCGCGCGGCACGGCCTGAGTCCGAACGCCGAGTTCGCTCTGCTCGACAGCATAGAGTGTTACACTCTCGGTTTCGACGACCGGGGTAACCCCCGCAATCTCCGCAAACGACACCGACTCGTAGCGGGCACGCTCTGCCTTGCCGACCCAGACGTACCGCACGTCGTGGGCGCGCATGAGCTCAACCCGGCGCTCCGGTGCCCCACGATACATCGCGTCTGCGGCGCGCGCCCGCGAGACGTACGCCTCGCGCCCGCGGTAGCCGGTCTCGTGGTGCCAGCCGGCTACCGTCGGCACACCGGTCATGCTCGCGCCCGGCGACGAGGTCCAGTCGTACATCCCGGGCGGCGCCGGATACGACCCGTCCGGCGGCGGGAGCGATGTGGCAGGCGCCGAGAGCATCGTTGGCGTCCCCTCGACGCCGTCAAGATGGGCGAGCGCCGGCGCAGCACCCGGATGTCGCTCTGCGACGAACGTCCGCGCGTCGAGCGTCAACTCCGCCCGCCCGGCGTCGACGTGGGCCGGAAGTGCCTGCGCGCCGTAGGCAAGTGTCGAGCAGACAAGGAGGAGCGCGAACACCGTCGCAAGTCGCTGACGCGGCGTGCCGGCGAAGATGGCGAGCCCGCCGTCTGTGGATGCGCTCGTGGCGTCTGATGACGAGCCTGCGGCGACTGCGGTGGTGCGCGCGCCTGGCTCTGCCAGCTCGCCGACTCGTGCGACCACAGCCGGCCCGGCGACGCCCGCAGCCAGCCCCCAGAGTACCCATACCTGCGAATAGGTCTTGAACACCGTGTTCATCCGGAGCGGTCCAGCCTGCTCAGCGAGGTATACGAACTCGACGACCGTGACGAGGCCAGCGCCGGCGACGAACAGGGTCGCTTCAAACCCTGCTGTCCCGCCCCGACGCGCGGCCCACCCGAGGAGTATCAGGGGGGATACAACCAACAGAATCGGCGCATTGAGCGAGAACGCGACGACCGCGAGGACCGACAGGCCGCCGACGAGCGGGAGCATCCGGCCCCCCGTCTCGGCGACGAGTGCCGCCCATCCAGCGGCGAGGAAGACGCCGTGGACAAGAAGCAGGGCGCCGAGCCCCGAGCGGTCGGTCGGCGCGAGGAGAGCGATCGACCGGCTCCCGGCGGTACTCGCCGCTGTGCCGAACAGAAACGGGGCGGCGAGAACACAGGCAATGGCACCGGCAGCGACGACTGGCAGAGCGGCGAGTAGGGGTCGGAGAAGTTCGCGTGCCGGGCCTTTCGGCAGCCGCCCTCGGAGCGGGTCGGCCACGACACCCGGCAGGAGATCAAGAGGGTCGGTCGGGGCGAGAGTGAGCGCGAGCCATAGAACGCCAAATGCGGTCGGGAACGACCACGTGTTGACGACGGCGAGGAGGCCCGCAACCGCCGGGACAAGAACGAGGGTGAGCAGTCGACGGCGGCAGACCGCAGCGGCGGGCGTCACGGAGTACGCAAACGCGAGGCCGACGACCAGCGCGAGAAAGGGCGTGCTGGTCATGTGGGCGTGGAGGTCGCCGTTGAGCCACGCGAACAGCGGGAACTCGTTTATCGTTCCCGGAATCACCCTGCTGTACTCGAAGTAGCTGAACCGGCCCGCCTCGCGCAGGAAGGCGTCGGCTGAGCGATCCGTCCTCTCCGCGACCAGTCCGGCGATTGGGTAGGCGACGGTGTCGGGGAGCGCGACGAAGACGAGGTCGAGCGCCGCCACGAGATTGGCCGAGAGGCCGACAAGAACCGCCGCGCAGGTACCCGTGACCCGCCGGTCAAGTCCGCGCCGGACGCCCATCGCCGCGCCGAGGTCATAGACAGTGGCGACGAGTGTCGCGTACGTCGTCGCGAGCGCGAGGTTGTAGCTGAGGCGCGGACCGGTGCCGGCGAGATCGCCGAGTGTCGCCGCCAGCAGGTGGCCGCCATAGTAGTACGCCACCCGCTCGCCAGCGAACCAGAAGTCCTCGGGCGGAAGGCGGTCGGCCCGGGAGAGCGCCTCTAGTAGCCCGTAATCGAGGAACTTCTCCCCGCCGATAGCGAAGACAGAGGGGTCAAGCGCCCGGAGCAAGACGATGAGGGCGAACGCGCTGAGAAAGACCCCACCGACCTGCCGAACGGCGGCGCGGTCGACGGCCGGGAGAGAGCTACCGACCGTGCCTTCGTGAACGTCAACGTCAAGCGTAACAACAGTTGCGAGGACGGTGAGAAGTATCAGGCCTGCAAAACTTGCGTGGGGGCCGTACGTGACCTGTCCGACGAGGTACGCCCCCCACCACACCGTTGCGAAAGCGAGGGGGAGAGCGAGACCGATGCCGCGCCCGTCGAGGCGGTCGAAAAGTCGCGCCGCGAGGGGGAGGCCGAGGGCGACGAGAACCGCGAGAACCACTAGCCACCGGGCGATAGCGCCGAACTCCATGGAACTCGTCGGGGAGTCTGCGGCGAAAGTCCTTCTGGTGACGAGTCGGACGACTTTTACTCGCGCTCCGGAATACGCGGGGTATGGATGTAGGGGTGGTCTTGCCAGCGTACCGGCCGGACACAGACCGGCTTATCACGTACGCGACCGCCCTCTGCGAGCGCGTCGACCCCGCTGCGGTCCGGGTCGAACTCGACGCCGCTGATCCCGACACGCGTCGAGAGCTTGACGACCTGCCCGACCGAGTTCTCGTTGTCGACGCTGACCGCCGCCGGGGCAAAGGCGCGGCGGTCACCGCCGGGTTCGAGGCGCTCGACACCGAAATTCTGGTCTTCGCCGACGCCGACGGCTCGACACCTGTGCGCTCCCTCGCACAGGTAATAGCCCCGGTTCAGCGTGGTGAGGCTACCCTTGCAGCCGGGTCACGGCGCCATCCAGAAGCGACCGTGGCGGACCACCAGACGTTCGCGCGGCGCCTCCTCGGCGACGGGTTCGCGTGGCTCGCCCGGCGGCTTCTCGATGTGTCGCTGTTCGACTACCAGTGCGGTGCGAAGGCTCTGACCGCGGAAGCGTGGATGGGCGCGCGCGACCACATCCGCGAACCGGGGTTCGCGTGGGACGTCGAACTGGTCGCCGTCGTCGACGCTCTCGGGGGACGCGTCGTCGAGGTACCGGTCGACTGGGAGGACCAACCAAACTCGACAGTCTCGCCCGTGGCCGACACGCTCCGGATCGCACGCGGACTGCTCGTCGCCCGCAACCGCGCCCGCGCGCTCCGTGGCGACCGCCCCTACGACGCCCGTCAGACGGACGAACCGGCGCTCGTCGAACGTGGCGACCCGACGGAAGAGTAAGATGTGGGACCGGCTGGGAGAACTGCGGTCGACCGCACGATTCGGCCAGTTCGTCTCGGTCGGTGTCGTTGGCGCCGTTGTCGACAACGCGACGCTCGCGATCCTCCGCCTCGGCGCGGGACTCCCAGAGCTCGCCGCGAAGGCCGCAGGCGTCGAGGCGGCCATCCTCGTGATGTTTCTCGTTAATGAGCGCTGGACCTTTGCTGATCACGGCCACGTTGGGCTCGTCCCCTCCCTCCGACGCTTGTTCACCTCCCACGGTGTCCGCGTCGGGGGTGTCGCGGTCCAGCTGTCGGTCTACTGGCTACTGACTCAGCGACTGAGTGTGACGGTTTTCATCGCCGGAACAGACCTCTGGTTTCTCGCAGCGAGTCCGCTCGCAATCGCGGCCGCGGTACTCGTGAACTACGTTGCGGAGAGCCTATTCACGTGGCGCGTCGGCGCCGATCGGGGGTGAATCGTGGCGACACTCGCTACGCCGTCGGCCGGTCTCGGGCTGCAGGATCACAAGTCTTAATCGCCGGCCGAGGTTCAAATCAGACAGCGGGATGGGATAGCTCGGAGATTCCGCCGGGCTCATAACCCGGAGATCGGTGGTTCAAATCCACCTCCCGCTATCAGCGTTCTACAACTAGCCAGCGCCGCGCCCGGTCGCTTTTCTTGTGGTTATACCCCGTCAAACCCGATTCGACCTCCACCCGAGGACAGGTCCCGGCTCTCGTCACCGCCGAGGCTCCCGAACTCGAACTCTTCCTCGACGAGATAGACAGTCTCGTCCGCAACACGGATGTCCACGTTGTCGAGAACGGCACCCTCGCAGGGGCCGAATGTACAGACCCCAGACTCGCGGTCGAACGTTGCGCCGTGACGCTGGCAGACAAGTTCGTCGTCGCGCACGGCTGCACCGGAGCCCTTGTCGAGGCGCACGTCGGTCCAATGCTTGCAGTAGTTGCGGTAGGCCACTACATTGTCGTCACGCCGGCTGAGTACCACCTCGATAGCCTCATCCGTCGCACCGTCGCCGTCGCGCGTCCGCATCGTGAACAGGAGCGTCCCGTCTGTCGGTATCTCTTCGACAGGCGCGATTGCATCCGCTGACATTCAACTGAATAATGGGCTGGACCGACAAAAGCGTACTCAGCCGTCCGCAAGCGGGTCGGTCTCGCCCCCGTGGCACCGAGCCTCAACGTGGCGGTCATAGAGCGCCGAGAGCAAGGGCGCGACCGGCCCGCCGGGCAGGTCAATGCCATCGACAGTCGCCACCGGCCGGATGCCGTCCGCAGTGGCGAGGACTGCTTCAGTCGCGTCGCGCACGTCGGCTGGCGCGTACGACCCCTCAACCACGGGGACACCCTCGCTCTCGGCGAGGGCGAGGGTCAGCGAGCGCGCGACCCGCGGTTCAACGGAGCCGTCGAGCGACGGGGTGTGGAGGGCATCGTCGTCGACGAACAGGAGGGTGGTGTCGGCGCCACCGCTGACGTCACCCTTGTCGTCCAATATTAACGCTTCGTCGGCATCGTGGAGTTCCGCACGCGCCAACACCGCATCAATCCGTGCGCCAGTCCGGGCGTCAGCCGGAACCGACCGGTCCGGAACGCGCCGGGTCTTGACTGTCTGGAGCGTTGCGGCGGCGTCCCACGGCGGTGACCCGACGACTCCCGCCCGCTCACGTCCGGTCGTGCGTATCACCACGCGGGGGTCGGCGTCGGCTGGCGTAAGCCCCAGCCCCGACCCCCGCGTGACCGACACCGAGAGCAGGGCCTCCTCGACGCCGCTCGCGACCAAGTCGTCGACCCGCGCGCGCAGGTCCTCTGGACAAGGGATCGAGAGCCGGTCACAGGAGGTCGCGATTCGGTCAGCGTGAGCGTCCCACGCGAGCGGGGCTCCACCGTGGATGCGGACGGGTTCGACCACGCAGTCGCCGTACCGGAAGCCGCGGTCATCGACGGGGATTGTCGCCTCCGCGGCAGGGACGACTCGGCCGTCGACGTGGTAGTTCACCCGTCCGTCAGCTGAACTGCGCGGTCGACCCAGCTCGTAACTCGCGACTTCGCCACATCGATGGACGCCGCAAGGTCGGCCGGGTCCGACGCCGCGAGGTCGCCAACCGTCTCAATCCCAACGCCGTCGAGGCGGTCGGCGTAGGCGGGCCCGATACCGCGGACGGTCTCGACGGGATCAGTGGTGTCGCCGCTCACGCCGTCTCCATCGCTCTCCCCGGCCGTCGTCTCCTCGTCCGCGCTCTCGTCACTCTCGTCCTTGTTGGCCGTCTCCTCGGCGCTCTCGGCCTCAGCGTCTGCCTGAGTGTCGTCAATGGTCACGTCCGAATCGACCGCGCCGCCGGCCTCTGGGTCGACCGACGGCTCGGTCGGCGAGTGTGCTTCAGGCGGTTCAGCAGCCTCCTCCGTGCCCTCGACGGTCGTGTCAACCATTGAGTCTGTCGCCGCCGCCGCGTCGGTATCGGCCTCGACCGGGCCGTCGTCAAGCGCTGTGTCGTGTTCGACTTGGACTTCGACGCTGCCGTGTCGACGACCGTCGGCGTCGGCCGAGAGGCCTAGGAGCGATCGAATCGTGTCGAGAAGTCCCATACACACAGATTCAGTGGGTTCAACAAAAAGACGCGGGTTCAAAGTTGGTCGCGGAGCGCGCGGTTCATGCTCTCAACCGGCGCCTCACGGCCGGTCCAGACCTCGAACGCCTCGACGCCTTGGAAGAGGAGCATCCACGCTCCGTCCACCGTCGTCGCGTTCGCAGCGGCAGCCTCGCGGAGCAGGCGGGTCTCGACAGGGCTGTACACCGCGTCAAGGACGGTGAGGTCGGCATGGAGCAGTCGGGCGGGGACTGGTGTCTCGTCCTCGTCCATCCCGACGCTGGTAGCGTTGACGAGGAGGTCCGCATCAGGCACACAATCGTCGAGGGTGGCCAGGCCCCCGGCGGTCGTTCCCTCGCCCACGGCCGCGACGAGATCCTCGGCAGTTGCGAGGGTGCGGTTCGCGACGTGAACGCTCGCGCCTGCGTCGACGAGAGCGAACACGGCAGCGCGACCAGCCCCACCGGCGCCGACCACCACGGCGTCGGCTCCCGACGGGTCTATGTCGTGGTACGCGAGCGACCGGGTGACTCCCGCGAGGTCGGTATTATATCCTCGTGGCGGGTCGGTCGAGAAGTCGACGGTGTTCACGGCGCCGATACGCGCGGCGAGAGGGTCGGGGTCGATGTAGTCGAACACGTCCCGTTTGAACGGGATGGTGACGTTCAGTCCGGCGATACCGAGGGAGCCGGCGGCCTTGACGGCAGCGCCGGCGCCGGTCGGCTCGAAGGTCACGTACCGAGCGTCCATCCCTAGTTCCGCGTACGCGGCCTCGTGCATCGGCGGCGAACGAGAGTGGCCGACCGGGTCACCAATCAGCCCGAACACCTGCATAAGAGAGGTGGCGGTGCCAGTGCGAATAAATCCCCGTCCGCTCAGCGGAACGCAAGAGATAGGTGGCGCGGTCGTCCCGGAGGACACGTGTTTGACCGGTTCCGACATCCGCTGGTCGGGATGGCGTTTGCCCTCGGGCTGACGCTCCCGTGGGTGGCCATGCGGTTCGGCCCGCCCGCGGTCAGGCTGGTCGGGGGCTCGCCATCGGGACTTGAGACGCTCGGAACCGGAACGGTCGTCGCGTCAAGCGGGCTCGCTATTCTCGGCGCCTCGTTCCTACTCGCGTGGGGCGCCGAAACGGCCGAGAAGGACGTCCCCCGAGCCTTCGCAATCGCCATTCTCGCCGTCCTCGCGGTGGCGCCCGAATACGCGGTCGACGCGCTGTACGCCTGGAACGCAGGCGCAGCCGCCGGCACCGCGGAGGGTGCCCGCAGCGCCAACCTCGCGGTGGCGAATATGACGGGAGCGAACCGCATTCTCATCGGCGTCGGCTGGGCCGCCATTGCCGCCTTTACTGTCGTCAGAGCCCGCTCCTCAGGTGACCCGGCGGTCGAGTCCCGGAGCGGGTTTCTCCGCGACACCGTCCACCTGGACCGCGACCTCTCGACCGAGATCGCGTTTCTCCTCGCTGCTACCGCATACGCGTTCTTTGTGCCCCTCTCATCCGGTACTCTCTCGGGCGAGGGATCGGTCGGCGGGATCGGAATATTCGACACCCTCGTCCTCGTCGGCCTGTACGCGCTCTACATCGCGATCGTCGTCCGTGGTGACGTGAACGAACACGAGGTGAACGTCGGCGTCCCCGCATATCTTCAGCGGTTCAACCGTCCCGCGCGGGTCACGAGCGTCCTCTTTCTGTTCGCATACTCCGGGCTGATGATATTCGTCGCCGTCGAGCCGTTCGCTCACGGTCTCGAGTCGCTCGGCCTCCGCTACGGTGTCCCCGAGTTCTTCATGATCCAGTGGATCGCGCCGCTGGCGAGCGAAAGTCCGGAGTTGGTCGTCGTCGCGTACCTCGTCAACAAGGCACGCTCAACCGCCGGATTCAACGCGCTCATCTCCTCGAAACTCAATCAGTGGACGCTTCTGATCGGAACGCTCACTATTGTCTACTCGCTCGCTGTCGGGCAGATCGCGACGCTCCCGTTCGACCAGAAGCAGGTTGCGGAGATCTGGATTACTGCCGCGCAGTCCTTCTTTGCCATTGCGATCATCACGAACTTCAAGATCAGTGTCCGGGAAGCGGTCGCTCTGTTCGGCCTGTTTCTCTCCCAGGTGCTGGTGGAGTTCGGCGCGATCCTCACGCTCTCGGAGCCTGCTGCCGAGGCGTTCAGCATCGACGTGTTGTACGCCTACACCGTGCTCTACCTCGTCGTTGGAGGGTACCTCTTCATTCGTCGGCGCGAAGAGCTTCGCACGCTTGCCGGCCGAACCGCTGCGACTGTTCGCGAGGCGTTCGGCACAGAGCCAAATCGCCCTGAACGCGCGGACTGACGCCGCCGAGGGCCGCGATATCACGACGACACCAGAGGCAGGGCGGCGCAGGGAGCGCCAATCACGAACGACACCAACAAGCCCCGCGAACTGAATCACTCTCTATGCTCGGTATCGTCGCGAGCCGCACAGACAAGGCCTCCGTCCGGATCGCAGATCGCCTCCGCGCGGTCGTGGACTGGAAGCGGGTCGCGGACGATGGGCCGGCTGGCTGGTGGACCGACGGAGCCGAACTCAGGGAGATAGAGAAGACACACATCGAGATGACCGACCCGGCCCCGCTCTTTTCGGCCACCCCCGACCTCGTCGCCGTCGTCTCCCGACACGCCGGCGACACCGGTCCGCTTCTCACAGCCCATCACACCGGAAACGTCGGTCCGGCGGAGTACGGTGGTGAGCCGCGGTCGTTCGCGCCCGCTGCTCCCGCGGCCCACCGGGCGGCGATCCGCGCGCTCTCGCGGTTCGCTCCGGAGGGGTACGACGTCGGCACCGAAGCGACCCACCACGGCCCCACGGACGTCTCCGTTCCCTTCCTGTTCGTCGAGCTCGGGAGCTCCAAGGCGGCGTGGCGGGACGACACCGCTGCCGAGGCAGTGGCGCGAGCGACGCTCGCGCTCCGGGGTGTCGACCCTCGGACCAACCGGTCTGTCACCGTCATCGGTGGCGGGCACTATGCCCCACGGGTCGAACGACTGGTACGTGAGACGGACTGGAGCGTCGGCCACGTCGCCCCAGACTGGGGGATCAAGACGCTCAATTCGCCCGCGGCCCGCGTCGAGACGTTCGAACGAATGCTCACGGCGTCGGCCACCGGGCTTGCGCTCGTTGACGGCGACCGCGCCGACCTGACCGGGGCGCTGGCGCGCGCCGACGCCCAGGTCGTGAGCGAGACGTGGCTCCGAGAGACGGACGGCGTCGCACTCTCGCTCGCGGAGCGACTAGAGGCGACGCTCGGGCCAGTAGATCAAGGGACGCGGTTTGGCGCTCCAGCGCGCGAGGCGAGCGCAAATATTGAGTTCATGTCGCAGGCCCTGCCACCCGGGCTCACAGAGGCCGCAGGCGGTATCAATGCCACGGCGGCGACGGCGGTGGTTGCGGACGCGGCGCTGGCGTACGGGACAGCGGACGGTGGGAGCCGACCGTCCGAACACGTGGCGCTCGCGGATCCTGGTGCATACGACCGGATCGTCGCGGGGCTGGCAGAGGTGGTCAAAGAACAGTACGACGCGGTCGAGATCGAGGAGGGCCGCGTGGTCGCTCGGCGACTCGCGTTCGACCCGGACCGTGCTCGGACGCTCGGGGTACCGGAGGGGCCGGCGTTCGGCCGCCTCGCGGCGGGCGAGGCGGTGGAGGTCCGGGGAGAGCTGATCCCACCCGAACAGGTGTCGCAGGAAGTCGAGGAGGTCTTCGAGATCCCAGATTCCTAGTCTTAGGCCGTTAGAACCGTCAGACGGGCGTCTGACGTCCCGGTACAGTAATGACCCTCGGCTCGGTATCTGCCTCGAAGTCATGGATTCGATCGTCGACGATGTAATAGACGAAGCCGAGGAGGCCGGGGGGAGGGCCGTCGACGGCGCGAACAGTGTGGACCACACGGACGCGCCTGCCGAGGACGGGCCGCGAACTGGAGAGATGAGCGACGACGAGCTACGGGACGTCCTCTCGGACCTCGAAACGCACATCACCGTCGTCGGCTGTGGCGGCGCCGGTGGAAACACCGTCAACCGGATGGCCGAGGAAGGTATCGATGGTGCGAACCTCGTTGCCGCAAACACCGATGTCCAGCACTTGGTGGACGTCGAGGCGGATACCAAGATCCTCATCGGCGAGGACCGCACTAATGGACGAGGCGCAGGCTCCGTTCCGCAGGTTGGCGAGGAAGCCGCTCTCGAGAGCCAGGAGGACATTCACGACTCTATCGAGGGGTCAGACATGGTGTTCGTCACCGCGGGTCTTGGCGGCGGCACCGGCACAGGGTCGGCACCGGTTGTGGCACAGGCCGCTCGGGAGTTGGGGGCCCTCACCATCGCCGTCGTCACCACACCGTTTACCGCGGAAGGCGAGGTCCGCCGCACGAACGCCGAGGCGGGGCTGGAGCGCCTACGCGACGTCGCAGACACGGTGATCGTCGTACCGAACGACCGGCTTCTGGAGTCGGTCGGAAAGCTGCCAGTCCGACAGGCGTTCAAAGTGGCCGACGAGGTGCTGATGCGCTCGGTCAAGGGCATCACCGAACTGATCACAAAGCCTGGTCTCGTCAACCTCGACTTCGCCGACGTCCAGACTGTGATGGAGCGCGGCGGCGTCGCAATGATCGGACTCGGTGAGTCCGACTCGGAGAACAAGGCTCAGAACTCGGTGCGCTCGGCGCTTCGATCGCCGCTGCTTGACGTGGACATCTCGGGCGCGAACTCGGCACTCGTCAACGTCACCGGCGGCACGGACATGTCCATCGAGGAGGCCGAGGGCGTTGTCGAGGAGATATACGAGCGGATCGACCCTGACGCTCGGATTATCTGGGGCACCTCGATCGACGAGTCGCTCTCGGGAACGATGCGGACAATGATCGTCGTTACGGGCGTCGAGTCGCCACAAATCTACGGGCAGGGCGATGAGGAGGCGCCAGAACAGAGCCGGCGCGAAGAGATCGACTACGTCGAGTAGCGCGGGCGGAGTCAACAGATAGATATGCCGGCGCGGGCATATCTATGTCAAACGATGGACGTCAAGTACAACATGTCGAGCTATCGGCGCGTCCTCGAACTAGCAAGTACTCCGGCTTGGGGCGAGTTCTCGCAGGTCGCTCTTATTGCGGGCGGTGGCATCGTCCTAATCGGGATTCTCGGCTTTCTGATCTTCACGATAATGACCGTTCTCCCGGGGGCCTGAGATGTCGATATTCGCCGTCAAGACAACCGCAAGCCAAGAACGAACTGTCGCGGACATGATAGCCTCCCGTGAGGAACAAAAGGTCCACGCCGTCCTCGCGCCAGACTCGCTCACGTCCTATGTGATGGTTGAGGCAGATGATACTGGTGTGCTAGAGCGGGTGCTGGAGGAGATTCCGCACGCTCGCTCTATCGTTCCCGGCACCTCCTCGCTCATGGAGGTCGAACATTTCCTCTCACCGACGCCCGACGTCAAGGGCATCGCAGAGAGCGACATCGTTGAGCTCGTCGCCGGGCCGTTCAAAGGTGAGAAGGCCCGTGTCCAGCGTATCGACGAAGGGAAAGACCAAGTGACAGTCGAACTGTACGAGGCGACGGTCCCGATTCCCGTAACCGTCAGGGGCGACCAGATTCGTGTGCTAGACTCCGAAGACCGGTGATATCGGTCCCAGCGTGAACGTCGGGGGTTTCCGCCCCGCAGTTGCATAGGCGGCCACCTCACCCTGTCAACGAGGCCGACACCACAGTCGTGAAGACAGCTACGAGGAGCGATCGAACCGTCGTCTCCAGTAGCGTATCGGGGACGACAATCGTGAGACACCCGGGTCCCTAACCAGTCACAACGACGACTGGTCGACAGACGCCACGCAGTCCACCGGTTCGGCCTACACACACCGACGGTCGCATCGTGTCACCTTCTCCGCCCTAAAGGGCGGAGCTTGTCGGTGGACTCCCGTTCTGGC
>CAKZPG010000120.1 GCA_937138675.1 uncultured archaeon
CCCGCGACTTTAGGCGCGGGAGGAGGTCAATAGCCGTCACCTGCGGGGTCTGGACCCACTGTGCCCACATCGTGCACATGCCGACGCAGAACAGGAAGCCCTGTCCTCAAACAAGTGAGGGGCGGGGAGCCCCGAAAGCGGGAGGGCAGGGTAGTTCACTCGACTACGTCGCCGACCGCAAAGTTCGATTTGACCTCGCGCACCTCGATCTTCACCCGTTCACCGACCTCCGTGTTGGGGACAATTATCACGTAGCCGCGCTCGACGCGAGCGATGCCGTCTCCTTGCTTGCCGATGTCCTCAACCTCGACGTACCGCACCTCGCCGGACTCAACGGGTGGTTGGGGCTCGTCCACCGGTGTTGTCGTCGGCTCAACACTCGCTTCGCTACCGCTCGCCGCCTCGTCGCTGGCGATGAGCGCGACCCGGTAGATACCGTCTGCCTCTATCGACCCGGTTTCGACCTCGCGGCGGGGGACTTCGACGACGTACCGGTCGTCCTCGGCGCGGACCTCGGCGCTGAACAGACAGAGGAGCTGATCGGAGATTTCCATGATGTGCTATCGGTCACCCGGCGCGCGTTAAAGCGTTCCGACAGATCGACTTGTCTCGGGCCCGCAGGGCGGTGTTCGCGCCGTTCCGTCACCGGGCCTACTCGGTTGAGAGCGTCGACCCGTCGGGGCGCTTCTGGCCCTCGGAATCATGGACGACGACACCGTCGGTATTGGTCGGCCGGTAGCGGTCGCGGACTGCGATCGCCTCCTCAAGCTCCCGGATCGCCCGCCTTTTCAGCGCCGCCGCGAGGTCCTCTGCCTCGGCGCGAGAGATATCCTGGCCGAGACCCTCGCACTCGTGGGCGTGGACCGGACCCTCTCTGTCGACGACGCTCCCCATTGGCTGTGCGGGCCCG
The DNA here is from genome assembly GCA_937138675.1 of uncultured archaeon. Taxonomy (GTDB): domain Archaea; phylum Halobacteriota; class Halobacteria; order Halobacteriales; family Haloferacaceae; genus A07HB70. The sequence goes on from CAKZPG010000120.1 coordinate 911, forward strand.
CCGTCGTCGCTAAAGACGACGCTAAACGGGTAGGTGCGACAGATCAACGGTCGGTCTGCGTGGACGGTACACCGGCCCTCGGCGTCGTCGCCCGCGCCATCGTCGTAGAACGTACAGTCGCCGCAGTCGTCGGTCTGGAGCGCCCATTCGAACGTCTCGCCAGCCGCGCCGTCGTCGGTTAGGCCGTACGGCATCGGTCGCGCCACGTCGCGCCAGTCGTACGCCGTCGTCTGTTTAATCTCTCGCACCTCGCCCGGGAAAACCGTTGCAGTGTGGGGGTCGCCGTCCGGGTCGCGCGTCCCGTCCTCGTCAAGATAGCTCTTACAGCAGGCGCCACAGTGCGTACATTCGAAGCCAATAGACTCGACAGCGTCGGCGAGAGTCGCGACATCAAGATCGCGGGCGCGAGCGAGGTCGGCCTCCAGTGTCTCCACAGGGAGCCTTTAGAGCGGAGCGACAAAAGCGCGGTCACGCTGGCCGGACCGTTCCGGTTACCGGGTCCCACCGCACCCGCCCCTCTGCGTCGAGTTTCTCCAGATGGGCGATGACCGTGGCGCGGGCCTGCGCCCGCAAATTGCCGAGGTCGGCGTCGTAGGCCCGGTCGACCGCCACGTCGGGGTCGGCCGCGCCCTCGCGGACCGCTGCAAGGATTCGCTGTTCGCGGTCGCGCCGGTGGCCGTAGAGGCGGTCGATCGTCGCCCGCGGGTCGTCGACAGCGGGGCCGTGTCCGGGCAACAGGCGGCTATGGTCGCGGGCGCGCAAGCGCCGGAGCGAGCGAAGGTACGAACGGACGTCGCCGTCAGGCGCGGCGACGCTAATGCTCCCAGAGGCGATCACGAGGTCGCCACAGGCGGCGCCGTCATCGGTGAGAAAAGCGAGGTGGTCCGGCGCATGGCCGGGTGTCGTGAGGACTACTGCTCCCGCGACTTGGTCGCCGTCAGCGAGCGTCTGGTCTGGGTCAAGGCCTGTAGCCGTGCGGAAGCGGTCTTCGTGGCCAGCGGCGGCACACACGGATGCGTCCGTCTTCGCCGCGACCCGGGCTAAGGCGCCGGCGTGGTCGGGGTGGGTGTGGGTGACGGCGACGTGAGAGACGTCAACACTATCGAGGATGTTGAAGAGCGCCGGTACCGCCACACCAGGGTCGACGAGAAGCGTCTGGGCGCGCTCGGGCGGGTCATGGAGATAGGCGTTGACGCGTCCGGTCGGGACGCCCTCTCGTGGGAGGGCGATGCGGCGCACTAGCGGCGCAAAGAGTAGACGCGTCGGCGGGCGTCGCGCGGATCGTGACGCGTGCGAACGATCTCTCGCTCTTCGAGTCGGTCGAGGGCGTACCGGACAGTCCGATCGGGAAGTAGCGAGTCGCCCGCGACCTCCTCCTGCGAGCGCGGCGATTCAATCTCTAGTACCTTCGCGACGAGTTTCGCGCTTGGGGGGAGATCGCGGAGTCGCTCGTGGTACTCTGTCTCGCTGAGTCGGCCGGTATCGACAGTAGACACGGCACTGACGGGGACCCTTAGGGACTAAAGCCTGACTTATTATAAGCCGATCGTATGTATATACATTATATCTCGGGCCACATCCGCCACGGTTTTTACGGGGCGGCACAGGGTTCAGGCCGACGTGAAAGGGAGGGAGTGGTACCAAGCGGATGACGTTGCTGCCGAGTACGAGGAGAAGCGCTTCTCCCGCGGCGGCCGGCTAATTGATCGGCGCGAGAAGCAGGCGGTTCTCGACGCACTAGCGCCGGTCGAGGGGAAGGACGTACTGGAGATAGCCTGTGGGACGGGGCGGTTCACTGTCGCGCTGGCCGAACGGAAGGCGAACGTCGTCGGACTCGATATTTCGGCGGAGATGCTCGCGCAGGGGCGCGAGAAGGCCCAGCGAACCGGTCGATCAGTTGATTTCCTCCGGGGTGACGCTGGGCGCCTGCCGTTTCCGGACGACAGCTTCGACGCCGTCTTTGCGATGCGATTTTTCCACCTCGCCGACACGCCAACGGCCTACCTCTCGGAGATGGCGCGGGTCGCCCGCAAGCAGGTGTTTTTCGACACATTCAACGCCGGGAGCGTCCGGTTACTCTACAACTGGGCGCTCCCGATGGGTTCGCGGCTGTACGACCGCGAGGAGGTGACGGACCTGTTTGCAGAGGTAGAACTCAGGCGGACCAATGAGAACCACGACTTCGTCCTCCCATTCGGCTTCTACCGCAAGATTCCGAACCGGGTGGCCGATGAGTTCCGCGAGGTGGACATGGCGGTGGGGAAGACGTCGGTCGGCGACCGCCTCGCCTCGGTCTCGTACTGGGACGCGCGGGTGGCCGACAGCGAGCGGGCGTGAGAGAGCGAACTATTTTAACGCGCACCGGACCTTCGTACGACTATGGACGTCTCTGTGGTTATTCCTACTCTCAACGGGCGCGAGCGTCTCGCGGGCGCGCTTGACTCGCTCGCAGCTCACGCGCCAAGCGTCGAGGTGGTCGTAGTCAACGGCCCCTCAGCCGACGGAACAACGGGGATGATACGCGGGCGCAACGACGTAGATGTCCTTGTTGAGGTGTCGACCCGCACACTCAACGTCGCGCGCAACGCCGGTGTCGAGGTCGCGACGGGTGAGGTAATCGCTTTTCTTGCACATGACCTTGTCGTCGAGTCGGGATGGCTCGAGACCGTTCGCAAGACGTTCCAGACGACCGGTGCCGACGCTGTCGCCGGGCCAAGCCGACGCCGCCTCAGGGCGGGGGTCACTGCCGTCGAGCGCGAACACTCGTCGCTCGCCGACGGCGAGGTGGTCTTTTTTGACGGCGGGAACGTCGCCCTCCGTGATGCCGCTCTCCGCGCTGTCGACGGATTCGACGAGTACTTACAGACCGGCGGAGCGCGCGACCTCGCACACCGCATCGCCGGGGCGGGCCGCCGCATCGGGTGGGCAGAGGGGATGGCCGCCACCCACGAGTACGAGGCCGACGGCGGCCGAGCCGGGCGAGACTGGGACTGGAAGTACCGTGCGCTGGCCTACCGCCTCGTAAAGAACTACGGCCTGCGCCCCCAGGTTGTGACGACGACGTGCCGCGAAGCTCTCTCGGACGCCGTCACGACCCTGCGCGAGGTTGCCCGTGGTGAGGCCCGCCCGACCGCGTGGCTCGGTGATGGCCGGGACGTGGTGTGGGGAGCGGTCACGGGCGTGTCGGACGCACTCGTCGCCCGGGGGCGAGACCGCTCAGCCGCGCGCAACCCACACGGCCTGTCCGCGCACGGCGACCGCGCCGTGGCCGTCTACGACTGGCGTTAGGGGTCAAGGGCAGGGACGACCCGCGCTGGGTTGTCGGTCGCGACCCGCCGCAGGAGGTTCTTCGGTACATCAAGCGTCAGTAGCGACGTCACGCCCACTGCGGGGTGGGGGTCCGGCGCACCACTCCCGAAGACGATACGGTCGGGATGCTCGTTGATTGCCCACTCTGCGAGGTCACGGTACGGGACGTGCGCGGTGCCGAGCCACAGGCTATCGTGGTCGGCGAGACGGTCTACGGCATCCGCGGCCAAGTCGCGGTCAAGGGGGTGACCCCCGAAGCTCAACAGGACAGTCGGCACGCCTCGAGCGGCGAGCGTTTCGACCGCGACCGCAGGTGTGAACCCCCGGCCCGCGCGGACCAACGCCGGCAGGCCAGTCTCGGCGAGGGTGTCGAGCGTCGCGGCGTCGGGAAGGCCGTCCCGGGCGGGCGCGAGACGGACGGCGTGGAAGCGGTCGTCGTAGGCTATCGACTCGACTTCATCTGGTCCAGGGTGGTGGGCGGCGCGCGAAGCCGTGAGGTTGCGCACGCGCGCCGCTGTCGTCTCGCTCGGGTCGCGGGGGCCGGCAAGGCGCGCAACGGCGAGAAACGGCCTCGAAGCTGCCAGCCGCGCCACTGCGTTGTTCACCCGGAGATAGGCCGTCGGGTCGCCCAACGGGGGCGCAACAGCGGCCCTGACGACACCGGTCTGGCGGTACTCGCCATCTAATCGCTCGGCTGGAGTCGGTCGGCGCTCGCCGGCGTCCGGTAAGAGCGCAGCGTCTAGGTCGAACACGCGTAGGTCGTGTTCGCCGCCGATCATCTCCTAGCTGTCGTCGGCGGCAGGTGTTAAATCCCCACAACCCTCTATTGAGATGTCACGCCGCTCACGACGCACAATGAGCAAGGCGAGTACCTCTGGGCTTGACCCCGAGGTCAATACATCCGGCAGCGAGCGCCCCCGTGACCGCGACGCACGGCGTCACAACAGTCACCGCCCGGGGTGCAGGACAACTGTGTCGCCGGCCGCGACCCCGAAGGCTTCGTCGCCCCGACCCCTGTTCACATCACATTCGACGTAGCCGTGGCTTCCGACCGTCACCAGCCGTTCGCCCGGAGATACCTCTGCGAACGTCCGGACCGTGGGGGTAGACATTCCGTTCACCCACGCTCTGTCGACGCCGTCAATCGCCGCGCCGGGGACGTTCGTCACCGTGTTGCCGAAGTCGTCGACAACGAGGACCTGGCCGTGCCACGCACCGTTGTCGCGAGTCGCGTCGGGCAGACGCAGATCGACGGGGTCGGTCGGGGCGAGCCGACCGGACTCGCGGAGGGCTACGACCCCGTCCTCATGGACCGCGGCGGTAAGGGGTGCGAACACGTCGCGGCCGTGAAACGTCTCAGAGACGGGGTCGGTGACGCGCGCGGCATGGGCCCGGACGCTCTCCTGGTCATTAGCCAGGGCGCGCGCGGCCGGGAGAAGCAGTCCGTTGTCCGGCCCCACGAGAACGTGATCGCCCGCGACGACGACGACGGCGTCTCGGTCGGTGCCGACGCCCGGGTCCACTACGGCAAGATGGACAGCAGGCGGGAACTCGGGGAGGACGAACCGGAGCCAGAACGCGCTTCCGCGGACGTCCTGTCTGGGCAGGTCGTGAGCCACGTCGTGAAGACGGGTGTTTGTCTTGCACGCGAGGACGCCCCGCATTGCGGCGGGGTACGGAGAGCCAAAGTCGGACGCGAGGGTGATCATTCCCCGTTCGCGTCCGTGTCTCCCACCTGTCTGATTCGTCCGACACCATCGACCTCCTCTACCACGTCGACGACAGGATCCGGGAGATGCGCGCGCCAGTCGTCACCGGCAGTCATACGCTCGCGTATCTCCCGGCCCTCGAGTACCTCGCGGCGGAACATCGGGGACTGACGCACTTCGACACCGGCCTCCTCGAACAGGCGAACGACGAGCGGGTTGTTCGAGTATGCCACATCGAAGGCAGGCGACATCGACCGGACGTGACTGACCCAGACCGCGTTTCGGTCGAGGTCCTCGATAGGGACGACGTAGGTGGGGAGATCGAACTCTCGGAGGGCGGTGGTAACCATCATCACGCGCTCGCCCGCAGTGAACGGATTGCGTGGGGTGTGGGAGTCGTCGGCGCTGCCGATGCCGAGAACGAGCTCGTCCACCTCGTCGCGAATCGCCGAGATCATATGATGGTGGCCGTCGTGGTAAGGTTGGAACCGCCCGATGTAGAATCCGCGCATGGGGGGCGACACACCCCGGCCGTTTATAAATCCAGCGAGCGGCGAAAGTAGCCGATACCGAGGGAATGAGCGGCGCTACCGTTAGTCTCTGTGTTTGTACGACCGGCGCCTGTCGGGAGAAAGTATATGAACGCCGCAGCCCTGATTTTTGATAGCGACGACGTTCTATGAGTGAAGATAGGAAAACCCACGACGACCCCGCCGGCGGTCTCGACGACCGGCCGTCCGCTCCCGACTCTGCAGTCGACGAGCGGCCGTCCGAAGACGACGAGAACGAGCGGCGCGGGACGATCGAGGACCTCGGGAGCGACGTTGAGGTCAGCGCCGAGGTCGACGAGAGCGCCGAGGACGACCTGCTCGGCGGACTCCTGATCGACTCGACGGCCGACATCGAAGTTCCGGACCGTCTTGTCGATCAGGTGATCGGGCAGGAACATGCTCGTGACGTAGTGATGAAGGCCGCGAAGCAGCGGCGCCACGTCATGATGATCGGCTCGCCGGGAACCGGCAAGTCGATGCTCGCAAAGGCAATGTCTGAGCTCCTCCCGAAGGAGGAGCTTCAAGACGTTCTCGTCTACCACAACCCCGACGACGGCAACGAGCCGAAGGTCCGGACCGTCCCCGCAAGCAAGGGTGAACAGATCGTTGAGGCACACAAGGAGGAAGCCAGAAAGCGCAACCAGATGCGCAGCTTCCTCATGTGGATCATCATCGCGGTAGTGCTCGGCTACTCGCTGATCATCGCTGGACAGATTCTCCTCGGAATTCTCGCGGCCGGGGTAATCTACCTCGCGTTCCGCTACGGCTCCCGTGGGTCGGACTCGATGATCCCGAACCTCATCGTGAACAACGCCGAGACGAAGACGGCGCCGTTCGAGGACGCCACAGGCGCCCACGCCGGTGCGCTGCTGGGTGACGTCCGCCACGACCCGTTCCAGTCCGGCGGGATGGAGACGCCGAGCCACGACCGCGTCGAACCTGGCGCTATCCACAAGTCGAACAAGGGCGTGCTGTTCGTCGACGAGATCAACACGCTCGATATCCGGTCCCAACAGAAGCTGATGACCGCGATTCAGGAGGGTGAGTTTGGGATTACTGGCCAGTCCGAGCGCTCTTCGGGCGCGATGGTCCAGACCGAGCCGGTCCCGACCGACTTTGTGATGGTCGCAGCTGGAAACCTCGACGCGATGGAGAACATGCACCCCGCCCTGCGCTCGCGGATCAAGGGCTACGGCTACGAGGTGTACATGGACGACACTATCGAGGACACCCCAGAAATGCGTCGGAAGTACGCCCGCTTCGTTGCACAGGAGGTGTCCAACGATGGTCGGCTCCCGCACTACACCAACGACGCCATCGAAGAAGTCATTCTCGAGGCTCGCCGCCGTGCGGGCCGGAAAGGTCACCTGACGCTCGAACTCCGGAACCTCGGTGGGCTGGTCCGCGTCGCCGGCGACATCGCCCGCGGCGAGGAAGCCGACCGCACGACCCGCGACCACGTACTCCAGGCGAAGGGCCGCTCGCGCTCTATCGAGCAGCAGCTGGCCGACGAGTACATTGAGCGGCGAAAGGACTACGAGCTACAGCTCGCCGACGGCTACGTCACCGGCCGGGTCAACGGCCTCGCTGTGATGGGCGAGGACTCCGGTATCGTTCTGCCTGTGATGGCGGAAGTTACGCCATCGCAGGGGCCGGGCGAGGTTATCGCCACCGGTCAGCTCAAAGAGATGGCACAGGAGGCCGTCTCGAACGTCTCGGCCATTATTAAGAAGTTCTCTGACGAAGATATCACAGAGAAAGATATCCACATCCAGTTCGTCCAGACGGGCCAGCAGGGTGTGGACGGCGACTCCGCCTCAATCACCGTCGCGACGGCGGTTATCTCTGCGATAGAGGGCGTCGGAGTCGACCAGAGCCTCGCGATGACCGGCTCCCTGTCAGTCCGCGGAGACGTTCTTCCTGTCGGCGGGGTCACCCACAAGATAGAGGCCGCAGCCAAGACTGGCTGCGACCGGGTGATCATCCCCGAGGCGAACCTCCAAGACGTGATGATCGAGGAGGAGTACGAAGAGATGGTCGAGATTATTCCGGTCAGCCACATCAGCGAGGTGCTGGACGTGGCACTGGAGGGCGAGGCAGAGAAAGACTCGCTCGTCGACCGGCTCAAGCAGATTACCGGCTCCGCGCTCGAGAGCGGCCCACGCAGCGGCCCCAACCCAAGCCCGCAGTAAGGTGCCAGACTGGTCGGCCTTCGCCGGCGTCACCGGCGTCGTGTTGACTCTGCTTCTCGCTCTCGCGCGACTCTCACAAACCCTTGCAGAGCCGTCAGATTGCGCGCCGGCGCCCGGCGGCGATGGCGACTACGCGGGCGTCGATGCAGTTCCGGAAGCTGCCGACGCCGACGGTACTGACGACGGGACGACAGAGGTGCCGGACCCGCGGGAGCGTGCGCGTGGTGACGACACAGAGCGGACCCAACACCTCAGGGCTGGGGCGCTGCTCGCGAACGTCGCCGTCTCGCAGGGGGCGTTCGCCGTCTTACTGCTCTTTGGCGCGTGGTACGCCGCGGTGCCGGCGTCCGCGCTCGGCCTCGGCGCCGCCGCGTTCGCGCCGGCCGTGATCCTTGCTGGTCTGGTCGGTGGCGTCGTCCTCTACGTCGCGAACGAGGGCGGGGCCGCGGTCGGCCGTCGGCTCGGAGTGGAGGACACAGAGGCGTTCCGCGCGGCGCTCGCCCCAAAGACACGCCGCGGGGGGGCCATTCTCCTCCTTGTCGTCCTACCCGTCGTCGCCGGTTTCGAGGAGTTGCTCTTTCGCGGGGCACTCGTCGGCGGGCTTGCGGCCGGCTTCGACGTCTCGCCGTGGCTTCTGGCGGTACTCTCATCAGTCGCGTTCGCCCTCGGCCACAGCGCCCAGGGCCGGGTGGGGATGGCCGTCACCGGCCTGCTTGGCTTCGGCCTCGCTACGCTGTTCGTCCTCACAGAGAGCTTACCGGCTGTCGTTGCCGCACACTATCTCGTGAACGCTCTGGAGTTCGTGGTCAACGAGCGTTAGTGCTCCTCCGCGTCGCGGAGTCGCGCCGCCACGTCGGGCGGCGTCGCCCACTCACCCTCAATACGGTGGTCGGGAACGAAAACGGGCGTCGGGTTCTCGCGGAGGGCAGTGCGAATCGTGTCAAGATCCGCCGCCTCGTCTGGGTCCAGTCCGGCCATATGTGCAACCTGCGCGAGCGACGCGCGCTCGCCCGGCGGCACCTTCCGTACGGCCTCTAAGACGTCGCGCTGGGGCGTCGGGATCGTCAGTGCTACCTCCACACCCATCTGGTTGGCCTCACCCGTGAGCACTGCCTCAACGGCGTCAAGAGCTGGATGGTCGGGTCCGGCGTCCGGCGGGATTTCGTCGGGGAACGAGACGCTGATGACATTCCCGGCAGCGGCACCGACCTGAACGACGCCTACGCCGTCGAATGTGCGGGCGTAGAGCCCGGCCCCGCCGGTCGGACTTTGCCCGGTGTCTCGGTCCATAGTGGATTGTGGAACGCCGGCCGCTTCAACTGCCCGGCGTGACGCAAGCCTTATGCACAGAGACGGACATCGATGTACAAGGATGAACACTGACGAGGCGTCGCTCGCGCCGGCTGTCCGATCGATACTCGCAGCGGCACGCGAGCGCCGGGTTGAGGGGGGTCGGGTCGACGCGGCGGCCCAATCGGTCCCGGCGGCGTTCGAGGCGGCCGAGTCGGCGGGACGGATCCCGGTGATAGCGGAGGTGAAGCCAACGAGTCCGACGACGAAGGGCCGGAGCGACGCCGACCCAGTCAACCTTGCGGCCACGATGGTCGACGGGGGTGCTGCAGCGCTCTCTGTGCTGACCGAACCGGACCACTTCGGGGGGTCGATAGAGGCGCTGAGACGGATCCGCGCGGCCGTCGACGTACCGGTTTTGCGGAAAGACTTCCTCGTGCAAGAGGCACAATTAGACGCCGTTGAGTCGGACGCCGTACTCCTCATCGCGCGCTTCCTTGACGACGACCTCTCTGGGATGGTGCGTGCGGTGCGCGAGCGCGGGATGGAGCCACTCGTGGAAGTTCACACAGCCAGCGAGTTGACGACGGCGCTTGACGCGGGCGCGGACTTAGTCGGCGTGAACAACCGGGACCTCGGTCGGTTGGAGGTTGACCTCGACACGTTCGAGCGGGTGGCGGCGCGGCTCCCCGACGACGCCGAGGTCACGCTGGTGGCCGAGAGCGGCATCGGGAGCGCTGCGGACGTCCGGCAGATGCGCGCGGCGGGCGCAGACGCCTTGCTTATCGGTACGGCCATAATGGACGGAGACGTAGAGCAAAACACGCGGACGTTTACCAACACACACGATGAGTTTTAAGACACGGCGGTCGGCAGGAGACGGGAAGTTCGGCGAGTACGGCGGACAGTACGTGCCGGAGGTGCTCATGCCCGCGTTAGAGGAGTTGACTGACGCCTACGAGCGGTACGTCCTTTCAAACGAGGACGGGTTCATGGACGAACTCCGCGAGCGTCTTCGGGATTTCGGGGGGCGCCCGACACCGCTCGGACGGGCCGATCGACTCTCCGAGCGCTACGACACGGAGGTGTACCTCAAGCGCGAGGACCTGCTCCACGGCGGCGCGCACAAGTTGAACAATGCGCTCGGTCAGGTCCTGCTCGCGAAGTATATGGGTAAGGAGCGCATCGTCGCGGAGACGGGGGCCGGACAGCATGGGACCGCGACAGCGATGGCCGCCGCCCACCTTGACATGCCCTGCGAGGTCTACATGGGGCGGACGGACATCAACCGCCAGCGGCCCAACGTCTTCCGGATGCGCCTGAACGGCGCCGAGGTCAACCCCGTTACCGTCGGCCGGGGAACGCTGAAGGAAGCCATTAGCGAGACGATGCGGGACTGGGCGATGACAGTAGAGAACACCCACTACGTCATCGGGTCGGTTGTCGGCCCCCACCCGTTCCCGTCGATGGTACGGGAGTTCCACGCGGTGATCAGCCGCGAGGCGCGCCAGCAGTTCGACGAGCAGGTCGGCGGCCTACCCGACGCGGTTCTTGCCTGTGCGGGCGGCGGGTCGAACACGATGGGTACGTTCGATGCATTCCTCGACGACGATTCCGTGTCCCTCTACGCCGTCGAGGCCGGTGGGTCGGGACTCGGCGTGAACGATGAAACGGGTGTCGCGCCGAACTCCGCCTCGCTTTCGACGGGCACCGACGGCGTCCTCCACGGCGCACGGACGAAGATTCTCCAGGATCCTGACGGGCAGATCGTTGAGTCACACAGCGTGAGCGCGGGGCTCGACTATGCAGGTGTCGGGCCACAGCTCGCTCACCTCGTCGACACCGGGCGGGTCAGCCCCGTAAACGTCGACGATAACGCCGCGCTTGCTGGGTTCCACCGCCTCTCGAACACCGAGGGCGTGATCCCAGCGCTGGAGACGGCCCACGCCTTCGGCTTCATAGAGGAGAACCACGAGGACCTTGGCGACCGAGTCGTGGTGAACGTCTCCGGCCGTGGAGACAAGGATCTGGAGACGGTCATCGAGGAGACGGCAAGCCACGACATCGAGAACGCGCCCGATATGGACGTGTTCGAGCGGATGGGTGGGCTGTGAGTCTCGAGTCGGCATTCGGGGATGACCCCGCGTTCGTCCCCTATCTCGCGGCTGGCGACCCCTCGATCGAGGCGTCGAAGGCCTACGTGGAGGCGCTTGACCGCGGCGGCGCGGACGTGATCGAACTCGGCCTCCCATTCTCGGAGCCCATCGCAGAGGGCCCGACAATACAGGCCGCTGTCGTTCGGGCGCTTCAGGCGGGGATGACCCCACCGCGGTATCTGGAGTTCGTCCGTGACCTCAACGTTGAGACGCCGCTGGTCTGTATGACATACTACAACCTGATCTACCAGTATCGCGACGAGAGCGACCGGGGCGGCCCGGACGCGTTCGTCCACGCTGCTGCGGACGCAGGTGTTGAGGGGTTCGTTGTCCCGGACCTGCCAGTCGAGGAGGCGGACCCGATGCGCGCGGCCTGTGACGACGCCGGGGTAGACCTGGTGAGCATCGTCGCACCAACGACGGGCGACGACCGGTTAGAGCGCCTGCTCGCTATCTCGTCGGGCTACGTCTATGTCCAGGCCCGTCTCGGTGTCACGGGTGCGAAAGACGACGTGTCGGGCCGGACGGCAGAGACGCTCGCCCGGCTGCGGGAGTACGACACGACCCTGCCGAAGGCCGTCGGGTTCGGCATCCGGACCGGTGACCACGCCGAACGTATCGTCGGAGCCGGCGCGGACGGCGTTATCGTCGGGAGCGCACTGGTCGATATCGTTGCCAAGGGCGCTGAGACGGAGAAGCCGACCGACGCCGTCGCGGAGCAGCTGGCCGACCTCGCGCGCGAACTGAAAGCCGGGGCGCTCCAGGGCCGGATGGCGGTTGAACCGGAACGCAAATAAGCCGCCCTTGACAGTGCGTGACATAATATGAACCCCGGAATTTCCGCCCGACTGGACCGTATCTCGACAGACGGGCGATTCCTGACGGTGCCGATGGACCACGGGATCACGATGGGGCCAATTACCGGGCTGGTCGATCTAGAGTCGACAGTCGAGGCAGTGACGCGCGGCGGTGCTGACGCCGTTTTGACACAGAAAGGGCTCGCAGAGCGGGTCCACCCGCACCGGAATGGCGCGGGCTACATCGTCCACGCGAACGCGTCGACGACCGTCGGGCCGGACAGCAACGACAAGCGCGTGACTGCGACACCGCGCGAGGCCGTCCGCGCCGGCGCCGACGCCGTCTCCTGTCACGTGAACGTCGGGAGCGACTCCGAGCCGCGACAGATCGAGGACCTCTCCGCGCTCACCCGCGACACTCACGACCTCGGTGTGCCGGTCCTCGCGATGGCGTACGCACGTGGCCCCCGGGTCGAGGAGGACGACCCAGAGGATCTCGCCCACGCGGTGCGGTTCGCCGAGGAACTCGGTGCAGACGTTATCAAGACGGGCTACAGCGGTGACGCCGAGAGCTTCGAGCGAGTGACCGCGGCGACAGCGAGACCAGTTGTCATCGCCGGCGGCTCCCGGGGGACCGACCGTGGGACCGTCGAGATGGTGCGCGGCGCGATGGACGCGGGCGCCGCCGGCGTCTCGATGGGTCGCTCCATCTTCCAGCACAAAGATCCCGAGGCGATCACTCAAGCGGTGAGCGCGGTTATCCACGCCGACGCGAACGCGGACGCGGCGCTGGAGCGAGCGGGCCTAGCGCTCTGACCGGGATTCACACGCTTTAGTAGCCCACCGCCCGGGGCTGGTAGTATGACAGGCGAGAAACGGGAGCGCGAGGTATGGTTGAAGGCCGACGACACCGTCGGCGACTGGGACGAGCGTCGACACCGGATCACCGCCGGACTTGAGGCCGGTGTGGACTGGGTGCTGGTCGACGCGGACGACGTGGGGCGAGTACGCGAGCTCGGCGACGTGAACGTCGCCGCCTTCCGGTCCGACGCCGCCCTTGTCGCCGAGGCCGAGGCCGAGGCCGAAGGGGAGTCAGAGGCCGGCCTCTACGTCGTCGGGAAAAGCGGCGAGGGTGACGGCACCATCGACCTCCCCGAAGACTACGCCGGGTCGGCAGACCTCTCGACCCTGCGACGCTCCGATGATCAGGCGAGTGGCGCGTACGTCCGCATCCTTGACGAACCGTACGAATCGTTCGCCGAGGCCGCCGCGGCCGACGCCGAGTACACCATCGTCGTCGGCGAGGACTGGACAATCATTCCGCTCGAGAACCTGATCGCCCGCATCGGGTCGGACACGTCGCTCGTCGCAGGAGTCACGACGGCTAACGAGGCAGAGGCCGCCTTCGAAACGCTCGAGATCGGGTCCGATGCGGTTCTTTTAGACTCCTCCGACCCCGACGAGATTCACGCGACCTGTGACCTGCGGGACGCGCTTGACCGCGAGCACTTGGACCTCCTCTGGGCGGAGGTCACGGATATTGAACGGATCGGCTCCGCTGACCGGGTCTGTGTCGATACCGGGAGTCTGATGAAGGGCGATGAGGGGATGCTCGTCGGATCGATGTCACGCGGCCTCTTTTTTATTCACGCCGAGACTGCTGACTCGCCGTACGTCGCCTCGCGGCCTTTCCGGGTGAACGCCGGAGCCGTCCACGCCTACGTCCGTACCCCCGGCGGCGAGACACGGTACCTGTCGGAGCTAGAGAGCGGCGACGAGATTCAGCTCGTCGACACGGACGGCACTACTCGCGAAGCGATTGTCGGGCGGGCGAAGATCGAACGGCGCCCGATGTTCCGCGTCGAGGCCGAAGTAGAGGCCGAAGAGGGGAGAGACCGGGTTGAGACGCTTCTCCAGAACGCTGAAACGATCAAGATCGCGACCCGTGATGGACGGACGGCGGTGACGGACCTCGAACCTGGTGACGAGGTTCGGGTCTATCATGAAGACACTGCTCGTCACTTCGGCGAGGCGGTCGAGGAGCGGATCATCGAAAAATGAGACCATCTCCGATCTGAACGCCACGGCATCCCGGTGTAAGAGATACTGTCTACCGACCTACGGAGGCAACGTGCGGCTTCGTATGCTCCTCGCTGGGCACTGAGCGTAGTGACGCTGACCAGTCGTGGTTTCACGTGAGCTAACAGGCCGCGCTGTCGGTCGTTCTTCATTGTCTGCTGGTGGCGAGACACCATCTACTTGACTCGCCAGTTACATGTAGGCGTTCTAAGATGCGAGCAAGCGCGGAGTTCTCGATACCGCCCTCAACGGCGAGACTCTCTTTTTCGGGTTAGGTGAGGTCGCGCTCCTCGTCGGCACCGTCGACCGACGCGTTACAGTACCAGCAAAAATCGAGCGTCGAGTCGAGTTCCCGGCCGCAGGACGGACAGCGTGGCTCCTCGCCATCGGAGCCGCTGGTTCGTGAACCACGCCGGCGCGCCACGAGGTAGGCGTCGCCAACACTCATGAGAAGGAGCGCGGCCACCGACACGACGACCGCAGGCGGGAGCGTCTCTGCCGTCACAGTCTCGGGGTCGGTAGAAACGAACACGAGAACCAGCGAAGCCCCGAGAACGAGCGAGAACCAGGCGGCCGCGCGTCGCCACTGCCGAAGGTAGACGTGGCCGGCGCCGGCGATGCCGACGATTGCGCCGACCGTACCTACGACGATCGCGACGGCGGCGCGTCGTTCCATCTCTACTTACACAGGCGGCCGGCGGTTTCAATCTGCTTACTCGTGAGGTCGTCGACCAGTCGCCGGAGGGTGCCGAGCTCGTACTGCCCCGGCGCGGTCGCATCAGCCGGGTCGACGGGTGCGTACCCAATTCGCGAGCCGTAAACCGGCGCGAGTGCACGGGTGTGGCGACCCGCCTCGCCCATCGCCATTGTCGCGACTCGTTCTCCGGCGCAGGCCGCCGCACGAGTAGCGAGAAGAACTGTGAGGGCGTCGTCCGGGTCCACAGCCCGGACTGCCACCTTCCCCACGTCGCCGGCGCGGGCACAGCGTGCGATGGTATTCCGGAGCGTCGGGGGCGCGGGCGTCCGCTCGAAGTTGTGAGCGGAGGCTATCACCTGCGTGTCGTTGTCGCGGGCGTGTGAAGCAGTCCGTGCGCCCGCGGTCGTACCCAGCGCCGCGTGTTCCACGTCGACAGCGGCGACCGCCTCATGCGTCACCGCCTCGCGAAGAGCCCGCAGGCGGGCCGTCTCGTCGGCGGCAGCCTCGCCACCCTCCCACGCGGCGCGGTTCGTCGCGACGAGGGGAAGTGAGCCGTCGTAGCCTGCGAGAGCATCGAGCGGGTCGCTCGCGAGATCCATCCGGAACTCAACGGCATCGGCGTGCGCGCGCGCTGCTGGCTCGTCTGCGAGATCGGCGGTCGCGGCGGCGAGGCGGAAGCGGTCGAACTCAAGCTTCACGGGCACGAGTTGGCGGGCGGGGTCTTCACACTTACCCGCGTCAGTCCTCAGTCGGATCGGCGGAGGCCGGGGGCTCGCTCTCGTCGACGGCGGCCGAGATCGAGACGTTGAGCGCAAGCATCGACGCGACGCCGCCGACGACCGTGACGGCGTTTTTCACCGCGTGGTCGAGAACTGACGCGGCGAACGCCACTGCCGCCGGCACCGCGCCGGCGGGCGTCAGGAGGACAACAAAAGCAGTGAAGGCAGCCTCGTACAGACCGACACCGCCCGGCGAGAGCGGCAACACCTTTGCGAGGTTTCCCACAGAGACGGCAAAAAATGAGACGGCGAAGAGGAGGGGGAGAGAGAGGGAGACGCCCGGAAAGGCGTACAGCACGAGCGCGGCGGTCACCACGTCGAGTGACCAGACGACGAGGCTCGTCGCGCCCACCCGCGCGAACGTCTGGGGCGACCCTGCAACCGTCTGGAGATCGCCCGCGAACCGCTCTATCGCCGCCGCGACCCGGTCGGCATAGGCGTCAACCGAGAGCTGCGCCACCAGCCGCCGCGCGTAGCCCGACTGGGTTCGTGACCCGACAACGATAGCGGCGAGGGCCAGGAGCGCGACGATACCGACGCTCGCGGCGACTTGGACCGCCGTTCGCACGGCGGTAGGCTCGACACCCGACACCCGGCCAGAGAGCGCCGCCGCCACCGCCGCGCCCTCGCCCGTCACAACGAGGCCGACAAGGACGCTGGCGGCAAGGCCAACGAGCGTCAGCAGGTCGAACAGCCGCTCGGCCGCGAGCGACGCGAACGCCGTCGGATACGACACAGTCCGTCGGATCTTCATTACGTACGCCCGGACGCCATCGCCCAGTCGCGCCGGGAAGACGAGGTTGCCCGTCTGGCTAACGAACACCGCAGCCGTGAGGAAGGGAACGGTGTCACGGTGGCCCATCGACGCGAGAATGTCACGGTAGCGCGTCCCGCGGACCGGCCACGAGAGCGCGTAGACGACGACAGCAAGAGCGACGGGCGCGAGTTCAGCCGACGCGAGCGCCGAGAACGCGGCCGATGGATCGATGTAGACCGTCATCAACGCCAGCGCCGCCACCGCGAAGACGACGCCCGCAACAGCCGACCGTCGACGGGTGATCCGCGGCGCGACTGAGAGCTGGTACCACGTTCGTAGTATCTGGCTCCCCATCCCGAACACGTCCCGCACGAGGTCCACCTTCGAGTCCCCCTTCGGCGTCCACTCGACGGGAAACTCGACGACACGGTAGCCGCGGCGCTGGGCACGCACAAGAAGCTCCGTGTCCCAGAACCAGTGGTCGTCCTCCACGTCCGTCCGGAGCGTCTCAAACGTCTCGCGCGAGACGGCCTTGAACCCGCACTGGTGGTCGCGGAGAGTCGAGCGGAGAAACAGACGGACGAGGCCGTTGTAGACCCGTGAGGGGACGCCGCGCCTCGCGGGGCGGTCAACGGACGCGTTGCGGTGCCAACGCGACCCCGTCGCCACGTCGGCGTCACCGGAGCGCACCCGTTCGACCAGTTCCTCCAAATGTGTGAGGTCGGTCGCGAGGTCGGTGTCGAAGTAGACCAGCACATCTCCTTCGGCGGCGGCGAAGGCGTGGTCAAGCGCACCGCCCCGCCCTAGTCGCTCGTCGCTGTGGAAATGTCGCACTCGGTCGTCCTCGGCGGCGAGACGACTCGCGATCTCGGGCGTGCGGTCCGAACAGCCGTCTTCCGCAATCATCACCTCGTAATCCCCGGCCGAGAGGAACTCGGCGAGCGTCGCGAGCGTCAGTTCGACAGTTTCCGCTATCGTCGCCTCTTCGTCGTAGGCGGGAAGAACAACGCTCACCACGGACTGGGGACCGTCGGTCATCCCTCAAAGCTGGCGTCGGGCCGAACAAGTAGCTTCTGAACGGTCGGTCGACAGACACACGACACAGCGAGTTGGCCTGCCCGCGTTGTCAGTCGTTCGAAGACTCGTCCTCGCCGTCGGTCGGGTTCTCGTTCACCTGGTCGGGCATCATCTCCTCGTCGGGCGCAGCCATCCCGTTTTCGGCGTCCGAGATTACGTCGTCGGCGCTTTTGATGTTCGACTCACCTGCCTTGACGGCCTCTGCCTGCTGTTCTAGCTGCTCGACATCCATCTCTGCGGCCTCGTCTATCTCGCCGAGCATCGCCTCGATATCGTCGAGACCGAGCATCTCACGGGTCTGGTCGTCGAACTCAAGCGCATCGAGCGCGTCAAAGTCGCTGTCGGCGATGTCGGACCCGCTCATCTGTTTGCCGTACCGGCCGACGAGAGAGGTAAGCTCCTGTGGCAGGACGAACTTCGTCGACTCGCCCTCGCCGAGGCTGACGAGCGTCTCCATTCCTTTGTCGATGATCGCACGCTCGCCCATCGCCTCTGCAGACTTCGCGCGCAGTACGGTCGATATGGAGTCACCCTGGGCCTCTAGCACCTGCGACTGCTTCTCACCTTGCGCGCGGATGATGTTCGATTGCTTCTCGCCCTCTGCTTGCTCGACTGCGCTCCGCCGTTCACCCTGGGCCTCCAGGATCATAGCCCGACGGCGCCGCTCGGCGGAGGTCTGCTGCTCCATCGCCTGCTGGACGTCGGCGGAGGGGTTGACCTCACGGACCTCGACGCTCTCGACACGAACGCCCCACTCGTCGGTTGGTCCGTCGAGTTCCTTACGGATACGGGCGTTTATTTCGCCACGCTTGTTTAGCGTGTCGTCGAGTTCCATGTCCCCCAGCACGGCCCGCAGGGTGGTCTGGGCGAGGTTTGAGACGGCGCGCTTGTAATCCTCGACCTCGAGGAACGCCTTCTTCGCGTCCATCACTTTGATGTAGACCACCGCGTCCGCCGTCACAGGCGAGTTGTCGCGCGTGATTGCCTCCTGACGGGGCACGTCGAGTGTCTGCGTCCGCATGTCGAACGTTGTCGTGTTTGATACGAACGGCGGGACAAAGTCGATGCCGGGGTTGAGCAGGCGGTTGAAGTTCCCTAAGACCGCCAGCGCGTTCTTCTCGTATGGCCCGGTGATCACGACCATCGACCGGACAACGGCGACCGCCAGGAGGAGTACTAACAGGCCGAGGAGAATCGGCCCGATACCGGATATTTGGAGCGGAACCATACCTTATCTAGCGAGTGACCGTGGATAAGTGTTGGCCGCAGTCACCTTCTCCGCCCTAAAGGGCGGAGCTTGTCGGTGGACTCCCGTTCTAGCCGACCCTACTGGGTGGCAGGCGAGTAGCCGCCGTTCACGTTCAGTGTCCCCGACTTCAGGGCGAGGTGACGTGTCGCCCCTCCGTGCGGAGACTTTTGCC